>CAVGLH010000024.1:0-27397 GCA_963630065.1 Bacteroides fragilis
GGGTGATGAAGTTGCCGAGGCTCTTGCCCATCTTCTGTCCGTTGATGGTTATCATATTGTTGTGCATCCAGTAGCGCACCATCTGGTCGCCCTGTGAGGCCACGGCCTGGGCTATCTCGCACTCGTGGTGAGGGAAAATCAAGTCCATGCCGCCTCCGTGGATGTCGAAGTGGTTGCCCAGATACTTCCGGCCCATGGCCGTGCATTCGCAGTGCCACCCTGGGAAACCGTCGCTCCAAGGACTGGGCCAGCGCATGATGTGCTCGGGCGAAGCTTTCTTCCAGAGGGCAAAGTCGGCCTGGTTTTTCTTCTCGCCGATGCCGGCAAGTTCGCGGCTCTCGTTGATTACGTTCTCCAGGTTGCGGCCGGAGAGGATGCCATACTTATGGTCCTTGTTGTATTTCTCGATGTCGAAGTAGATGGAACCATTGCTCTCGTAAGCATAGCCGTTGGCGAGGATTTCCTTCACCAGCTGCTCCTGCTCGATGATATGGCCTGTGGCGTGAGGCTCGATGCTGGGGGGCAGCACGTTGAGTGCCTCCATGGCCTGATGGTAGCGGTTGGTGTAGTACTGGGCTATCTCCATCGGCTCCAGCTGTTCCAGGCGAGCCTTCTTCTCTATCTTGTCGTCACCCTCGTCGGCATCGTGCTCCAAGTGGCCTACGTCGGTGATGTTTCTTACGTAGCGCACCTTGTAACCCAAGTGCTTGAGGTAGCGGAAGAGTATATCGAAAGTGATGGCAGGGCGAGCATGACCAAGATGCGGGTCGCCATACACGGTAGGGCCACAAACATACATGCCCACATTGGGAGCGTGGAGCGGAGTGAATCTCTCTTTCTGACGAGTAAGGGTGTTATAAATCAATAATTTCTGTTCCATCTTATACGAACCTTTTAATTTATATATATGAACTTTTAGGATGCAAAGATAAACAAAAAAATCGACTTAGCAGATAGTTGGGGCGCAAAATCTTATATTTAAGGTAAAAAATAATTTAACCATACAGCTCGAAATAATTAAAAATGTGTGGGGCGTAAAATTGTTAACAATGTGTTAAAGTCGAAAAATAATTGCAGAAAAGTTTGGAACATAACACAGAAAAGCATACCTTTGCAGTGTTCTATTAAAGTAGTACACTAAAACATTACGATTATGATACAGATTAAAGACATTGATTTCAAATATCCAGGCAGCAATCACTTGGTGTTCAGAAATTTCTCGTTGGAGCTCAAGGAGAACAACATCTATGGATTGCTCGGCAAGAACGGTACAGGCAAGAGCACATTGCTCTACCTCGTGAGCGGATTGCTCCGCCAGCAGAGGGGCACTATCCTCGTGGACGGGCTCGCAGCACAAGAGCGCAAAAGCGAGATGCTGAAAGATATCTTCATGGTGCCCGAGGAGTTCGAGTTGCCCAATGTTTCGCTCTCCACCTACGTGAAGATGAACCAAGGATTCTACCCCAACTTCTCACAGGAAGTATTGGAAAGCTGCCTGAAGGATTTCGACTTACCTCTCTCTCTCAAGCTGAACGAACTCTCGATGGGACAGAAGAAGAAGGTGTTCATGAGCTTCGCTATCGCCACGGGTACCCGATTCCTCTTGATGGACGAGCCAACTAATGGTCTCGACATCCCATCGAAGAGCCAGTTTCGCAAGGTGATAGCCAACAACATGAGCGACGACCGCACCCTCATCATCTCCACCCACCAGGTGCACGACATCGAGTCGCTGCTCGACCACATCATCATCATGAACCAGAGCCAGCTCTTGCTCGATGCTTCGGTAAGCGACATCTGCGAGAAATACAGTTTCGAATACCGCAACCCACAGGAGATGGACGACACTGTGCTCTACGCCGAACCAACGCTGCAAGGCAACGCCACCATCACCAAGCGACAGGAAGGAAGCAACGAGACACAAATGAACCTCGAATTGCTATTCAACGCAGTAATCAACGGAAAGTTAAACGACAAAAACGCATAGATTATGAACAAGACATTTGATTTACATAGATTGGGAATGGTAGTGCGCTGGAGCATTCTCTCAGAATGGAAAGGTTTCGCCGGCGGCATCATTGGACTAGGCATAGCGATTGCACTCTATTGCCTCATCTCCCTATTCACCATTAAGGCATTGGGCGAGAGTGGGTACATGGTAGCAGAGAATCTTTACGCCTCTAGGGTTTGCGGCTTCATGGGAGGAATGACTTTCATCGCCTTCTATGTGCTGGCCTCATGCATCTTTACCAACATGAAAACGAAGCTGAAAAGGGAGAACTTCCTGATGCTTCCCGCCAGCAACCTGGAGAAATTCGTTGCCCGCCTCTTGCTCACCACGGCAGGAGCCGTAGTCGGAATATTCTGCTCATTGGTGATCGGCGACATCCTTCAGTTCTTGTTCAGCCTGTTCATCACCCCCGGCTTCCACACCAGCATCACCTGGGCAGTGTTAAAAGAGGCGGCTCTCAATCTGTTTTCTCCCACGGATAACTGGCTGGCAGCCATTGCCCTCTATTTCTTCCTGCTGTTTGCGCATTCCTTCGCCACACTCGGCGGCAGCTTCTACCGCAAATTGCCCGTATTGCTGACGGCATGCACCAGCATTGTGCTCTGCATCATTCTGGGGATTATCGTCAACCAATTGGGAGAGGCCGGCATCTTGAATTTCAATCTCAACATCGACCTCAGTCGCGGAAACACGACAGATATCTGCTTTACAGCAACAATAGCCATCGTGTTCCTCGCCCTCGCCGCCTTCAACTACTGGGCATCCTACAAGGTGTTCTGCCGCATGCAG
Source organism: Bacteroides fragilis (assembly GCA_963630065.1). Classification (GTDB taxonomy): domain Bacteria; phylum Bacteroidota; class Bacteroidia; order Bacteroidales; family Bacteroidaceae; genus Prevotella; species Prevotella fragilis_A. The sequence goes on from CAVGLH010000024.1 coordinate 2,801, forward strand.
ATAATCTGCAACAAGTGGCTCAACCTCTAACCCATCCTTCTTTTATGAACTCATAAAGATTTGAAGATTATGAATTTCAGCAATGACAAAGCCATATACATCCAGATAGCCGACCGCCTCTCTGACGAGATTCTGGCCGGGAGTTACAAGGAAGACGAGCGAATACCGAGCGTGAGAGAGTATGCCGTGCTCCTGGAGGTGAACGCCAACACGGCCGTGAAGGCATACGACTTGCTGGCTGGCGAAAATATCATTTACAACAAGCGAGGCCTGGGCTACTTCGTTTCCGCAGGAGCCAAGAAACAAATCAAGAAGGAACGCAAGAAGGAATTCATCAAGGAACGACTGCCCGAACTGGCCCGACAAATGCTTCTCCTAGACATATCCATCGAGGAAATGGAAGAGGAACTGAAGAAAAGCATCAAGGCAACAGCAAAGAAATAATGTGGAGACGCTTACATATATTACACACCATTCGTGCGGTGTGCGGTCTATTTAGCAAAATTCTCCTCGGCTCCTGCCACTTTCCAACTATTTTATCCGTCTAAACGATAAAACTCCGTCTTTCTGATGAAATATCAAATAATTTTATTACTTTTGCACAAAAATAGGATAGAATAAATGTCACTAATTCACTTACAAGATGTCAACAAGACCTACCAAGGCGCCCAGCCGCTCCACGTGCTGAAAGGCATCAACCTCGACATAGAGAGAGGCGAGTTTGTCAGCATCATGGGTGCGTCGGGCTCCGGAAAATCCACCTTATTAAATATATTGGGTATCCTCGACAACTACGACACAGGCGAATACCGCCTCAACGATGTGCTTATAAAAGACCTCTCAGAGACCCGCGCCGCCGAATACCGCAACAAGATGATAGGCTTCATCTTCCAGTCGTTCAACCTCATCCCGTTCAAGACAGCGGTGGAAAACGTGGAGCTGCCACTGTTCTACCAGGGAGTGAGTCGCCGGAAACGCCACCAAATGGCCATGGAGTATCTCGACCGCCTGGGGTTGACACCATGGGCCGACCACTACCCCAACGAAATGTCGGGCGGCCAAAAGCAACGCGTAGCCATCGCACGCGCCCTCATCACCAAACCACAGATCATCCTGGCCGACGAACCCACAGGAGCCTTGGACTCCAAGACAAGCGTGGAAGTGATGGACCTACTCAAGGAACTGCACAAGACAGACGGAATGACCATCATCGTGGTGACCCATGAGAGCGGCGTGGCCAACGAGACCGACAAAATCATCCATATCAAGGACGGCATCATCGGAAACATAGAAGATAACCGCGACCACCATCTCGTATCCAAGGACTACGTGAAATAGTAAGAAGTTTGGAGTTAGGATTTTTAGCACGGAATTATAAGAATGAGAGAATTAATTAAAGAAATCTGGAGCACATCGAAGCGCAACAAGCTACGCACGTCACTCACGGGATTTGCCGTGGCCTGGGGCATCTTCATGCTCATTTTCCTGCTGGGCGCTGGCAACGGCTTCCTCAACGCCATGATAAAGCAACACCAGCGATACATAGCCAACTCCATTGTGGTATACGGTTCGATGACATCGAAAGCCTACAACGGACTGAAGGAAGGGCGCAACATCGACCTCAACAAGAAAGACATGGCCACTACGACCCATTCCTTCAGCTACTATACCAACGACGTGGGAGGAAGACTGTCGCAACACGGCATAAACATATCGAACGGCGACAAGTACATTGCCGCACAGTCGCTCGTCGGAGTGTATCCCTCACACGTGAAAATAGACAAGACAGAGATGCTGGAGGGACATTTCATCAACAACCTCGACTTGAACGAAGCACGAAAATCTATCGTGCTCAGCAAGAACCAGGCCAAGGAACTCGCCGACAACTATCGGTCGCTCATGGGAAAATATGTGAAGGTTAACGACATGGCCTTCAAGGTAGTAGGCATTTACAAAGGCGACGAAAGCCACCAAAACAGCAGTGCCTACGCCCCCTTCAGCACAGTGAAGACCATCTACGGAAAGGGCGACGAGATGGAGGCCATCGAGTTTACTGCGCAAAACCTGCCCTCATTGGAAGCCAACAATACTTTCGAGGAAAAATACCGCACAAGAATCAACATCAACCACCAGGCTGACCCCACAGACAATTCAGCCATCTACATATCAAACAGAAACGCACAAAACCTGGCAATGGATGTCGTGTCCAATCTCATCGAGACAGCCCTATGGGTAGTAGGCCTGTTCACCCTTTTGAGCGGCATCGTGGGCGTGAGCAACATTATGCTCATCACTGTAAAGGAGCGCACCCGCGAGTTTGGCATCCGCAAAGCCATCGGTGCCAAGCCATGGGCTATACTGAAACTCATCATCGCCGAGAGCATCCTCATGACCTCCTTCTTCGGCTACATAGGCATGGTACTGGGCGTGATAGCCAACGAAATCATGGATGCCACCATCGGCCATACCGTCATCGACGCCGGCCTCTTCAAGACCACCATGTTCCTGAATCCCACCGTGGGCTTCGGCACTTGCGTGGGAGCCACCATAACCATCGTCGTAGCTGGCACCATAGCGGGATTGCTACCAGCCATCAAGGCAGCGAGAATACGTCCGATTGAGGCACTGAGGGCGGAATAGTTGGAAGTTGGAAGAGTCTGAAGTTAGAAGTTTTTAGAACCATTATGAGATTCGATTTAGATACATACAAGGAGATACTCGACACCATCACGAGGAACAAGACACGGAGCCTGCTGACAGGATTCGGAGTGTTTTGGGGAGTGTTCATGCTCATAGGCCTGATGGGAGGCGGAGGAGCACTGGAGGAACAAATCCAAAAAAACTTTATGGGATATGCAAGCAACACTGCCACCATATTTGCACATTCAACCACCAAACCCTACAAAGGATTCAGCAAAGGACGCACCTGGACCATGGAAATGAGCGACATAGAACGGCTCCGCCAAAGCATACCGGAACTGGATGTCATCACCCCCCTCATGTTTGGCGGGGAGAAAAGCATCGCCTATGGCGACAAAAGCAGTAACGGCAACTGTGTAGGCGTATACCCAGAATACACAAAGCTGTCCAATCCCGAACTGGGCTACGGAAGATACATCAATGAGATAGACATTAAGGAGAAGAGAAAAGTGTGCGTCATCGGCAAGGAAATATACCAGAATCTCTTCCCCAAGGGCGGCGACCCATGCGGCAAAAGCGTGAGGATGGACTCCACATACTATAAAATCGTGGGCGTGGACTTCCGCACCAGCTATGACTTTCTGGGAGAAGCCCACCAGTTGTTTACGATTCCGCAAAGCGTATTGCGATCAGCCTACAACAGAGGCGACGAGCTAGACATGATTGCCACCTCGGGAAAGAAAGGCATCATCATGAGTACCCTCAGCCAGCGTATGAGGGAATGTATAGCAAGAAGACACACCATCGACCCGACAGACGAAATGGGAGTCATCGTATTCAACACGGAGGTGCTCTTCCAAATGCTTGAGACCACGTTCAAGGGCGTGAACCTCCTCACCTGGCTGGTGGGCATCGGAACTATACTGGCCGGTGCCATCGGCGTGAGCAACATCATGATGGTGACGGTAAAGGAACGCACCACGGAAATAGGCATCCGACGAGCCATCGGAGCCACCCCCAAAATGATTCTCTCTCAGATTGTCACCGAGAGCATCCTCCTCACCCTCGTGGCCGGAATGAGCGGAATCCTCTTCGGCGTAACCATCATGCAAATGCTGGAAATGTGGAAAACCAAAAACGGGGTTGTCACCGTCCATTTCCAGGTCAACTTCTGGATGGCTCTGTTCTCAGCCGCCATGGTGTGTCTGCTTGGCGGACTGGCCGGACTGGCCCCTGCCTGGCGAGCCATGCATATCAAGCCAGTGGATGCGATGAGAGACGAATAAACAATGTTAAGTGATGAATGGTAAACGTTAGGTTATAACAGAAAATATAAGATATTTACGATATGAAAAAGTATTCAAAGTTGATTGGGGCGGCAATCGTCGCCTTCATTTTCATCGGAACCTTCGTGTTCCTCTACGAGAAATCCAAACCCACGCCCGTGGAGTATAATGAGTTCACCCCAAAGATGGGCGACTTGGTAAAGACTACCGTCATCACTGGCAAGATAGAACCTCGCAACGAGGTGAACGTAAAGCCACAAATCAGCGGCATCATCACCGAAATTTGCAAGCAGGCAGGCGACTATGTGCAAGCGGGCGAGGTGATAGCCAAGGTTAAGGTGATTCCCGACATGAGCCAGCTCAGTTCGGCACAGGCCCGTGTGCGCTTGGCCGGTATCAACATGAAGCAAGCCCAAGTGAACTACAACCGCGAGGAACAACTATACAAGAAACAGTTGGTGAGCGCCGACGAGTTTGACAAAATCAAACAAGCCCTCCAACAGGCCAAAGAAGAGGTAACGGCTGCAGAGGATAATCTCGAAGTGGTGCGCGACGGTGTGTCAAGGAGCAACGCCAGTGCCTCCTCCACCCTTATCCGTTCCACCATCTCGGGTGTCATCCTCGACATCCCGGTGAAGGTAGGCAACTCCGTGATACTCTCCAACACCTTCAACGATGGTACCACCATTGCCAGCGTGGCCAACATGAACGACCTTATCTTCCGTGGCAACATCGACGAGACAGAGGTGGGCAATCTTGTGATAGGAATGCCGTTGCAGATTACAATCGGCGCCCTGCAAGACCTGAAGTTTGATGCCGAACTAGAATACATTTCCCCAAAAGCCGTGTCCAACAACGGTGCCAACCAGTTTGAGGTAAAGGCTGCCGTACACTCCGTCAAGGGTGGAAAGATTCGCTCTGGCTATAGTGCCAACGCCAAGATAGAACTAGCCAAAGCAACAAAGGTCATCATCGTGCCAGAGAGTGCCATCGAGTTTAGCGGCGACTCCACCTTTGTCTATATTATAAAAGGTACGGAAAATGACAAAATTTATGAGCGCAAACCGGTGACAATTGGCTTGAGCGACGGCGTAAACATTGAAATCAAGAAAGGACTGAGCCTCAAGGACAAAGTGAGAGGTCCACAGATAGTAAAGGACGACGGCACGGATGAACAATAAGCCGTCGTCCCCCTTTTTTCTTTCTTCTCCTAAAGGAAAGATATTCCTTAGGAGAAGATACATTTCATATTTTTTTCCAGTTGTGCCGTGGAGCTAGCCCCCACCAACACACTTGTCACCCCTTTCTGCTGCAAAATCCAGGAAAGAGCCATTTCTGCCAATGTCTTTCCTTGGTCGGCAGCTTGCTGGTTCCATTCCTTCAGCTGCTGCAAAAGCTGGGGTGTCAAGGCTGAGTGCTTCAGGAAATGCTCTTTCGCCATGCGGCTATCTGTTGGGATTCCATTCAGATAACGGTCGGTGAGCAATCCCTGAGCCAATGGGGAGAAGGAGATGAAGCCGATGCCTTTTTCGGCACAGAAGTCAAGAATACCTTCTTCCTGCGGCTCTTTGTCTATCATGTTGAGCCTACCCTGATAGATGAGCAGCGGACAGTCACGGTCTTTCAGATACTGGTAGGCAAACTTCAACGCCTCCAAAGGCCAGCGGCTCACACCTAAATAGAGAGCCTTCCCTTGACGCACGATGTCTACCATCGCCTGAAGAGTCTCCTCCAAGGGGGTATTCGGGTCGTAACGATGACTGTAGAAGAGGTCTACATAGTCAAGGTTCATGCGTTTGAGACTTTGGTCGAGACTGGCCATGAGATATTTGCGCGAACCCCAGTTGCCATAAGGGCCGTCCCACATGTCGTAGCCAGCCTTGGAGGCAATGAAGAGCTCGTCGCGATAAGGAAGGAAATCATCCTGCATCAACCTGCCCATCGTCTCCTCCGCACTGCCATAAGGAGGACCATAATTGTTGGCCAGGTCGAAATGGGTAATACCATGGTCGAAGGCATAATGGGTTATGTCACGACTCCGCTCATAAGGGTCCACCCCTCCGAAGTTGTGCCAAAATCCCAAACTCAACTTGGGCAGCAATACCCCACTTTTGCCACACCGCTGATAAATAACATCGGATTCATCATAACGGTTGGGCGATGCCATGTAAATATCTTCCATATTTTAAGCTATTAGTTATTTCACAATAGAGGAGACAGGATTTCTCGTACCCTTCATGCCCACGAGGAATGCCTTGGCCGAACCAAACTTGAGGTACATATCGAGGCGTACGGGCACATGGTTGTCATCATCGGTGACATAGAAATCCACAATGTTCTTATACTTACCATCCTCATACTCCTGATACCCTAAGCGAAGGCAGCGATATTTCACGCCATTGTCGGCCTTGATGGTCACCTTGCCGGCAAACTTGATTTGCGCTGGAGTACGGTCGGAGCCATCCACAATCGGGAACTTGACACAATAGCCACTCTTCCAATTGGACGGGTCGAAATTGCGGGCACGCAAAAAGATGTTCATCATGTCGTAGACACAATCATCATAGGAAGCATTCTTCCATGAATGAGTGCCGTCGGGGCGCTGATAATGCTGGCGCAAGTGACACTTCCCCCCAGAATAACTATAGAACACTTCGTCTACATTATATCGTTTGCCTTCCCTGGCTCCCTTGCGGAAATAAATAGGAGCCAACTCGGCACTGCTGTAGCAGAGCAACGTATCGCGGAGCACGAAGAAATCGTCTACCCTCTTGTTGCCGCGGGTGACGAGCGAACCACGGTAGACCGGTTTGTCATTGCGAGTGGTCTGTACGATAGACATACTGGCGTTTCCCGCCTTCACCCACACAAATTTCCAATTGTAATACAGGTTGTAGGTAAGAAACTCACCCGACTTGAAAGCCGTGTTACGGAAAGTACACTGAGCCGACATCGCGGTGCTGACCAAGAGTAGCAAAGATGCTATCACGAATGATTTGAATATCTTCATTTCTCATTAAATTTTAGGAATGTACTGGATGCCCAGTTTCTGGGCACGCTGTGCATTCTGGTTCTTAACTTTCTTTTCCTTGTCTGGTTTCTGCTTGGTGATGGCACTAGGCTTTTGGTGCGAGAGTTCGCGAGCCAAAGGATCCCAGCTCTCCGTCACATCCCATTTGGCCTTGCACTCTATCAACTGCGGATAATAGTACACCTCCTCAGCCTGCTCGTCTTTTTCATAACATCCCGTGTCCCATACACCGTTGTCGTTGCGGTCCACGATGAGACGCATGTAGTATTTGTCGGGCTTGAGATAAAAGAACTCCGCCACCCCATTGACGGCCTTCACCTGCTTCACCACGTTATCCTGCGAGTTGAGCAACTGCACCAAGAGGGGCTGGTTGTCGAATTGATGGGTGATGTTGACAAGCAATGTGCCGTATGTATCCAGCGAGCCTACCTTGAAACCTTGCTTGATGGGCTTGGATGCAAGGCCGTAGATGTCGACGAAGGCTGCAGAATCCACCTCAAGACTATATTCGATGTCGGGCCGCCACTCCCCTTTCAGTTCGTACTTGCGATTGCCTAAAGGTGTGAATTCCATCGGTGCCTTATACCAGAGCGTGTCGTGTTTAGAATAGAGATGGATGCCTGCCGTGTCTGCCTTGGCCAGAGGTGTGGGAAAGGTGAAGAGCACATTTTTGTCGGGGTCGAGTGTGGAGGATACTCCCATCTGAACATCAAGTGGCTTTACTGCCATCACCGAATCGTAAGGCATACCTTTCTTCTTCAGTTTTTCCTGCTTCTTGGTCCAGTCGGCAAGTTCCTTAGCCTTGGCCTTCATTCGCTTGGCATAGGGCTCCTTCGAGAGGATTTCCAGTGCAGAATCGGTTTTGCAGACCAGCACGCCCGTGCTATCGGTCATTCTGTAAGTGATATCCATCAGCAGGGTGTCTTGATTTACCAACGCCGTATCCTTCAACCAGTAGGTGATGGTATCCTTCTTCTCCGACATTTCCATCACGAAGGCACTATCGGCATTGAAATTCAACCCCTTGATTTGCGGCAAGAGTGAGTCTCCATAACTGAAGAAGAGCGAGAAGTATTTAGGATCCTTTCGCTCCGCTTTCAAGAAATATCTGTCCGTTAGCGTCTCGGTAAAAGCCCGGAGCACAATGTTGTCGGGCAAGAAATGCGTATAGTTCACCTGGTCGATGCTCTTGATGTGGAGGGTGTCAAGCCAAGTCGTATCCTGGCGCACATCAGGTTTGCTGGAAGGCACGATGATGTCGTGGGTAAAAGCGAGTTTTTCGCTCTTCTGGCTATACTTATAGTTGCCATCTGCATCTTGCAGGGCATAGATGCGATAAGAACCAGGTGCAATGCCCTTGATGACGAAGCGGCCACGGCTGTCGGTGCGGCTCACGCGCAGCATGGGCTTGGTCTTGAAGGCGGAGTCGGCTGTGTCAGCATAGAGTCCCACCAATATACCCTTGATTGGTTCCAGATTCTCGGCCTCAAGCACATAGCCCGAAACCTCCATCGTGTCAATTCTATCGCCGGTGGAAAAACTGTAGGTATAGTTGCCCATGGGATTTCCCTCGTTATTGTCGCTGATGGCATCCGAGAAGTCGATGGTATAGGTGGTACTGTCCTTGAGCGTGTCCACCAGCGAAATCTGTACCATCTTGCCGGAAGCCTTGATTTCCGGAACTTCCAACTGTGGAGGCGACACTACCACTTTCTCCGATGGATTGTCTACCTTGATAAACTCGTCGAAGTAGATTTTCACCTTCTTCTCCTTCACGTTGATGGCACCATCGGCTGGCGAGGCCCCAATCACACGAGGCGGAGTCTCGTCATACCATCCTCCATCGGGCTGTCCCATCTTGGCACACGAGACCAACAGCAGGAAAGCTATCACGTAGAAAGGAAGAAACAGAGATTTCCCCTTCAGTAGGTTTATTATTTCTTGTATTTTTGTCATCTGTCGTTTCTTGTTTTTGAATCTCGCCTAGGGAGGACAGGGATTGATTACTTGTTCATAACGAGCAGTTCGTCCAGATTCTTGCGGCTATTGCTCAGTCTGGGCACCTTGTGCTGTCCGCCCAGCTTGCCTTTGCTCTTGAGCCAGTCGTTGAAGAGTCCGGGCTTGGCTTTCACTAGCTCCAGATGTTGCAGGGTGACATTATGGAAACGCTTGGCCTCGTAGTCGCTGTTGATTTCCTGCAACTTACGGTCGAGCAATCTTGCAAATTCTTCGATGCTTTCCGGTTCCTTGGAAAATTCGATGAGCCATTGGTGGCGGCACTTGGCGTTGCTGTCCATATAAACCGGAGCAGCCGTATACTCGGCCACCTGTGCTCCCGTCTCTGCACAAGCATAAGCCAGTCCCTTTTCCGCATTGTCCATGATGAGTTCCTCGCCAAAGGCGTTGATAAAGTACTTGGTTCTACCCGTGATTACAAACTTATATGGGTTCTTGCTCGTAAACATCACGGTGTCGCCTATCATATATCTCCACAAGCCGCAAGAGGTGGTAATCACCATCGCATAGTTCTTCCCCACTTCCACTCCCCACAGGGGTACGACGGAAGGATGGTCTGTACCAAACTCGTCCATGGGAATAAACTCGTAGAACACATCATAATCTATCATCAGCAGCATCGCCGGGTCGGTGGGATTGCTCTGGAGTCCGAAGAATCCCTCGCTGGCATTATAAGTCTCCATATAATGCATATTGGGCGAAGTGATGAGCTGCTCATATTGCTTGCGATAAGGAGTAAATGCGATGCCGCCATGGAAGAACATCTCCAGATTGGGCCATACCTCCTCCAAATGCTTCTTCCCAGAAAACTCCATCACCCTCACCAACACACTGAGCATCCAACTTGGCACACCTGAAATATTGGTGATGTTCTTGTTCAAGGTCTCTTGGGCAATACGGTCGCGCTTCACCTCAAAGTCGCTCAGGAGAGCCGTCTCTTTCTTTGGCACGCGCACCATGTTGGCTAGCGGATTGATGTTCTCGATAAGAATAGCACTCAAGTCGCCCACCAAACTGTTGGAAACATTATAGTTGGGCGAATGGCTACCTCCCAGGATAAGACTCTTCCCATCAAAAATCCTGCTCTTGGGATTGTTGCGCAGATAGAGGGCCACCGCATCAAAACCTCCCCGATAATGAATTTTGTGCAGTCCATCGTGGGAAACGGGGATAAACTTACTCTTGTCATTAGTGGTTCCCGACGACTTGGCATACCATTTCACGGTACCCGGCCAAAGAACGTCCTTTTCTCCATGACGCATCCGGTCGATGTCAGCCTTCAATTCCTCATAAGTATTGACGGGAACATTGAGTACAAATTTTTCGTAGCCATTAGTTGTATTTAGTAGATGCTTTACGCCATATTCAGTATTCTTGCCTTTCTCCAAAAGGCTATTCAGCACATGTTGCTGAATGGACTCAGCATCATGCACATATTTCTCCAAGCTCTTCTGGCGAGGCTTGAAGACATTGCTTACTATAGTAGTCAAACTCATATACCTAGGATATATATATCATAATTATAGGTGCAAAAGTAATTCAATCTTTTGATATAGAGAAAGTTTTTACTATTTTTTAATACAAAAAGGAGCTATACCCAACGAATGACTCCCATGAGAGGCTTTTCCAAGCCCACTCATGGGAGTCGTTTGCATCATATTCATCCATCTCTATCATTCTCACCAAATGCCGCAGCCTCTGCAGCAGCAATGATGTCTTCCCTTGACAAATCCTTGGGCTGAGACGTGATGTCGCTTAAGTCGAACTCGTCACTCCCCTGCTCTTCCCTCGCCTCTTCAGCTACCTCCATGTTCTGGATGGGTTTCTCTAGATACACCTCTTCCTTGAAGACGTTGAGATGCTTTTTCTCCGAAGGTTGATTCTCTGGATTTTGAGAGATGATAAAGTCGTCCTTCACCTCAGTATCGGGTACATTCTCCACAGGTTCCTCTTCCATCTTTGTACGGTTGGCCTTGGCAGTAAACACCTCGTCGATGTACTGCGGTTCCTTGCGAAGGCGTTCCAAAGTGAGCTTGGATGCCTGTTGCTGACTTTCCTTCTTGGAATAGCCCTTACCCACTTCTCCCTCCACACCTTCCATCACAACCTGATAGGTGAAAACGGGACTTCCGTTCTTGTCCTTACGCTGGTCGCACAACTTAAAGTCGAGTTTCACACGGTTTTTCTGGCTCCATTCGATAAGTTTGCTCTTGAAGTTAACCTCCTTGTAAGCCACCTTATCAATGTTTATCATTTTTGCCAAGATTCGCTTCTGCATGAAATACATACAAGCATCATAACCACGGTCCAGATAAACAGCACCAACCAATGCCTCGAAAGCATTTCCTCCCATATAGCTGTTATGAGAAGAACTGTGTCCGTTGGACAATACCAACTGGTTGATCCCCATCTCCTGGGCCAGCTTGTTGAGCGTATCGCGCTGCACTAGCTTGCTTCGGGTATTCGTCAAGAACCCCTCACGCTTGCCAGGAAAGTGCTGATACACGATGTCGCCCACCACAGCGTCAAGCACAGCATCGCCCAAGAATTCCAGTCGCTCGTTGTTGACGGGCTTGCCCTTGGCGTTGCGGTGCATGATGCTCTTATGCATCAAAGCCAGCTTATAATAACTGATGTCGTGCGGATAAAAGCCTAAAATTTCGTACAAAGAAAAATAAAGCTCTTTGTCCTTGCGGAAAGAGAGCTTTATTCTATCTATAAAATTATTCAGCATACTTCTTGAATACTACGCAGCAGTTGTGACCACCAAATCCGAAAGTATTGCTCAACGCTGCACGAACCTCACGCTTCTGAGCTTTGTTGAAGGTGAAATTCAGGTTGTAATCGAGCTCCTCGTCGTCGTCACCCTCTTCGTGGTTGATGGTAGGAGGAACGATGTCGTTCTTCACACTCAGCACACAAGCCATAGCCTCTACCGCACCTGCAGCACCGAGAAGGTGTCCTGTCATTGACTTGGTAGAGCTGATGTTGAGCTTGTAAGCTGCATCACCGAAAACAGCCTTGATAGCCTTAACCTCAGAAATGTCACCTACATGGGTAGATGTGCCGTGAACATTGATATAATCGATGTCCTCAGGCTTGAGGTTAGCGTCTGACAATGCGCGCTCCATCACGAGCTTAGCACCAAGACCCTCAGGATGAGAGGCTGTGATATGGTATGCGTCGGCACTCTCGCCCTCGCCTACCATCTCGGCATAAATCTTTGCACCACGAGCTTTGGCATGTTCCAACTCCTCAAGTACCAAGCAGCCGGCACCCTCGCCCATGATGAATCCATCGCGGCTTGCGCTGAATGGACGCGAAGCATGCTCTGGGTCTTCATTGCGAGTAGACAATGCATGCATGGCATTGAAACCGCCCACACCACACTCGCAGATAGCAGCCTCGGCACCACCACTCACGATGATGTTGGCCTTGCCCAAACGAATCAAGTTGAAGGCATCAGCCAATGCATTGCTTGAAGAGGCACATGCTGAAGATGTGGCATAGTTGGGACCGTGGAATCCAAAGTGGATGGAAATCTGGCCTGATGCGATGTCGGCTATCATCTTGGGGATGAAGAATGGATTGAACTTAGGACCATTCTCCTTGTGAGTGGCGTAATAGCCAACCTCGTCCTCAAAAGTCTTGATACCGCCGATACCTACACCGAACACTACACCAACGTTGTTCAAGTCTTCCGTCTCAAGATCAATGTTTGCATCCTTCACTCCCTGCATGGCGGCAATCATTGCCAACTGGGTATAACGGTCGAGCTTGCGAGCTTCCTTTCGGTCAATCCACTCGTTGATGTTCAGTCCCTTGACCTCACAAGCAAACTTGGTCTTGAAATTGGTCGTATCGAAATGAGTAATAGGCGCAGCACCACTCTTGCCAGCGAGAAGGTTCTCCCAAGTTTCCTCAGGAGTATTTCCTACTGGAGTCACAGCGCCAAGACCTGTTACTACAACTCTCTTTAATTCCATTTAGTATGAATTAGTGGCTAAAATTACTTAGCGTTCTCCTCGATGTAAGCGATAGCGTCACCTACTGTAGAAATCTTCTCAGCCTTATCGTCTGGGATAGAGATAGAGAACTCCTTCTCGAACTCCATGATCAACTCAACTGTGTCCAAAGAATCTGCACCGAGATCGTTTGTGAAGCTTGCCTCTGGCTTAACTTCTGCCTCATCAACACCGAGCTTATCTACGATAATAGCCTTTACTTTGCTTTCAATTTCTGACATAATTGTAACCTTTAAAATGTTTATAAATTAATTTCTAATTAAAAATTCGGATGCAAAGGAACACTTTTTTTTTGATATACACAAATATTTCGGCAAAAAAAGTGGCCAAATATGCACAATCACCCATGTATTGTGCATATTTTTTCGGCTTTTTTCTCTTTTTTGTTGGAACTTTCGGATATTTTTATTACTTTTGTGCTGTATTTTTAATAAAAATAGTAAAGCAATTTCATTAAACAAAATAACAGCATGACATTTACAGAAAAAGCCAATAAGATTTTTAATCAGGCCATAGCCGATTATCATATCAAAGACAACATCGACACACCTATCAATAATCCATATGAGGAGGGAACTATTGAAAACCGTCTCTATCTCAAAAACTGGATAGATACCGTACAGTGGCATTTCGAGGACATCATCCGAGACCCACAGATCGACCCTGCCGAAGCCTTGGTTTTGAAACGCCGCATCGACAAGAGCAACCAAGACCGCACAGACCTCGTGGAACAGATTGACACTTACTTCCGTGAATATTATAAGGAGGTAAAGGTTTTGCCCGATGCACGCATCAATACGGAAAGCCCTGCTTGGGCCGTGGACCGTCTCAGCATCCTCGCCCTTAAAATTTACCACATGAAGGAGCAAGTGGAAAGACCGGAAGCTACGGCCGAACACAAGGCAAAATGCCAGGCAAAGCTCAACGTTCTGCTTGAACAACAAGTAGATCTTTCCACAGCCATCGACCAACTTTTGGAAGACATCGAGGCCGGCAAAAAGTATATGAAAGTTTACCGGCAAATGAAAATGTACAACGATCCTTCTACCAATCCTGTACTCTACAACCAAAAATAATGATAAGCTAGGGTGGGGAGGGTAAACCAAGTTTGCCCCCCATCTCCACTATTACACCTTTTTTATATATAAGAACTAAACGTATGAAAACTGAGCATATTCTAGTGATTAGATTCTCGGCCATGGGCGATGTTGCCATGACCGTACCCGTAGTTTATTCACTGGCCAAACAATATCCACACATCAGAATCACGGTGCTCAGTCGCCCTTTCGCCCGTCCCTTCTTCGAGAACATTGCTCCCAACATCAATTTCATGGAAGCCGACATCAAAGGAGAATACAAAGGAATGGCTGGACTTAACGCACTCTACCGACGACTCATTGCCAAACAATTTACAGCCATAGCCGACCTGCACAGCGTACTCCGTTCCAGCTACCTCCGTATGCGGTTCAACCTGGCCAACTTCAAGGTGGCTCACATCGACAAACACCGCAAGGGGAAACGCAAACTTGTTGCCTCACGCAACAAAGAACTGAAACAGCAGCCCACATCTTTCCAAAACTATGCAGATGTTTTTGCAGAATTGGGTTATCCTATCAACATAGAGTTCACATCCATCTTCGGGGAGGGAAAAGGCGACTTAAGCTGTCTTCCACAAGAAATATTCAATATGGGAGACAATCGTTTTTCATTTGATAATCAATCTATTACAGAACCATGGATAGGTATAGCTCCATTCGCTGCGCATAAAGGAAAGATTTATCCCATACCACAGATGGAAAAAGTTATCCAGCAACTTATCCACAACAATCCACACTGCCACATCTTCCTCTTCGGGGGAGGAGACAAGGAGACACCTACGCTCAATGACTGGGCTGAGAAATTTCCACAAGTCATAAACGCCTCCAGCCACCTAGGCGGGCTGCAACAGGAGCTCATCCTCATGAGCCATCTCCACATCATGCTCAGCATGGACAGTGCCAATATGCACCTGGCCTCGCTAGTAAACACTCCCGTTGTCAGCATCTGGGGAGCCACACATCCTTACGCTGGATTCATGGGATGGCACCAAAATCCAAGCAATGCCGCACAAATCGACTTGCCTTGCCGCCCTTGCAGCATCTATGGCAACAAACCTTGTATGCGAGGCGACTTTGCTTGCATGATGAACATCTCACCAGAACTAGTGGTAGAAAAGATTGAGAATACATTGAAACAAAAGCACTAAGATAAAAAGCAGAAATCCCACTGATTTCTGCTTTTTTGTTTATCCCCAAAAAGCCGTGGAAAAGTGTATGGAAAACCCTCATAATAACTTTCTAATAACTCTGCCGATATCCACAGCCCACAAATCGCCCCGCTTCAATCAGGGATATCCACATGGTTATTATGAAGTTTTTAGAAACTTTTTCGCAGTTTTTTACCGAAAAAAGATATAAACTTATTAACTTTGCAGCGAATTGGGGAAATGTTGATAAGAAAGTTAAAGTATTAAGAGCCAAGAATAAGATCTCAAAGCCCTATACTAACAACTCAGAGCAAGACTTGGATAACGAAATGAACAAGATTTTATGAAAGATTTTATCCACTTATCCACGTCAAATCATCATCTTAATATTCTCTTTTTAAAATTAGAAATAAAGAAATATAATTATAAAGTTATGGTGAAAAAAGAATGGATAGAGAAAGGATTCGTCGACGAACCAGTCGACGAGACCTTAGACTTGAAAAAAGAAATCAGAAAGCTTTGTGAGGAGAAAAACGCCATCATCCTGGCCCACTACTATACGGTAGGCGATATCCAGGACATTGCGGATTTCGTGGGTGATTCTCTTGCCTTGGCCCGTAAAGCCGCCGAGACTGATGCCAAAGTGATGGTGATGTGCGGTGTCCACTTCATGGCGGAGACTTGTAAACTCTTGAGTCCCGACAAGACGGTGCTTTGTCCCGATCTCAATGCCGGCTGCTCGCTGGCCGACAGTTGTAAAGCTGAGGACTTGAAGAAATACAAGGAGGAGCATCCTGGCTACAAGGTGGTCAGTTATGTGAACACCACTGCCGCCGTGAAGGCTTTGACCGATTGCGTGGTGACCAGTGGTAATGCCAAGAAGGTCATCGACAGTTTCCCACAGGACGAGAAAATCATTTTTGGTCCCGATTATAATCTTGGTAATTATATCAACAGTGTCACTGGGCGCAAGATGTTGCTCTGGAACGGTGGTTGTCATGTCCATGAGAAGTTCTCCGTAGAGGCCATCGTCAAGCTCAAGCAGGAGCATCCTGATGCCGTGGTGATGGCTCATCTGGAGTGCAAGGCACCTGTGCTCGCCGTGGCCGATGTGAAGGGTTCCACTGCCACGATGTTGCATTATGCCGAGGAGCATCCCGGCATCAAGGAGTACATCATAGCTACCGAGGCTGGAATCTTGCATGAGCTGGAACGCAATTGTCCTGATGTTATTTTCTATCCCGTACCGCCCGAAGTGAGCGAGGGTGGGGTAGGTTGCAGCTGCAATGAGTGTGAATATATGAAGATGAACTCGCTCCAGAAGATTTATAATGCCTTGAAATATGGTTGGCCCTCTGTCGAAGTTGATGCTGAAATATCAGAAAAGGCAGTAAAACCTATTGAAAAAATGTTGGCTTTATCCTAAAATAGGGGTAATAATTGTTTAAAAGGTGGTGAAAGCTGCTTGTTTTAGAGGTAAAAATAGTTTTTACTCTGCAAAAGATGATTTTTGCGAAAAGGAAAAACGAAATTGCAGTATCTTTGCATCAGAAAACAAAACAAGACGTTGTGAAACGTTTACATCATCTTTTACTTATACAAAATATATTAGGAATAATATAGAAAAAAACGAATTCTCTGGTGAAGAGAGTTCGTTTTTTTTTTGTGTATATTTGGATAGTTCTAGGACTTGGATTGCTTGTTGATGAGAGCCAGGTAAAAATCCTCGTAGGCTTGGGCTACTTTCAGATATTCGTGGTGTCGGTTGATATATTCTATGCTTTGGCGTTTAAGCATGGGGATTCTATCCTTATGTGTGGCCAAGTATTCCAGTTTTTCATAGACGCTCTCGTAAGTAGGCTGCACGTTGATGATGGGGCGTAGTTCTTTCTCGTTGATGATTTCATAATTTTCCGGCTCTCCACCTCCTATGCAGATGATGCCGTGGGCCATCGCCTCAAGTGGGTTCATGCTGGGCGTGTAACTGTACAGTTGGTCCAGGATGGCATCCGAACCATTCATCATTTCCACGTATTGACGGAATGGGACGTTCTCGGCTATGCGCAGTTCTACTGTGTCTGGATATTTGCGGGCAATGGCTTGTGCGGCACTGAGCATGATGTCGGTGCCCTTGTATTCGTTTCTGCTCTTGTTGATACCGATGAAGAGTCTTAGCTTCTTGTGAGGGACATCAGGGATGGTCGACGGTTGTGTATAAGTATGGATAGGAAAGGGGATAAACGTTGTTTTCCGTGGAAAACTAGGTTGATAACATGACCAGTATTCATAGAGTCCCGTCACGATTCCGTCACAGTCTTCGGCTATTATCTTGTTGAGTCTCTCTTTGGCCGTTCCCAACCAGTCTCTTCTTTCTGCCAAGGCGTCCTTGTTGGTTCTCAGTTTTTCTCCTATATTAAAGTCGCTGTATCTCAAATGTTTGTCTTCGCAGCATTTGCTTACCCAGTAATAGTCCATGCCGAAGGCACCCAGTATCACCTTCTTGTTGTGTTTGCGAAGAAAGCGGTAGATGGGCATGATATGCTCAGCCTTTAGCTCGAGAAACATGGGGTTGATGAGTTGTACAATATCGTATCCACGCAGTTTATGCACAATTGTGAAAAACTTCATCATATAAATGATTCCACCTAGTTTTCCGGGCGTTCGAACCATGTTGATATCGCGTGGATAATTTTTCCAAAAGTCACCGTTGGAGAGTACAGTGACCTTGTGCCCTAGCTTGCGCAGTCCTTCTGCGAGCGTGGCATGTACATTACTGTACTCTCCCATTAAAAGAATTTTCATACGTATTTATGCTTTGAGTTGGGGAAGTGTCATCACCATGAGTCTTCGGCCCACCTTGCTTCTGATGGCCTTGCAGAAGAGTTGGTATTTCTTGGTGTAATTCTTGTCGGGCAAAGGGTAGAGCCCCTTGTCGTGCAGGCGTTTGATGGCCTCTTCCAGATGCTGGGTGCTTCTTGTCAGCAGAATGGTGTTGTAGAGGTAGTCCATTGTGAGTTGTGCGATGCGGCGTTTCAGGGCTGCTCGCTCTATTTCAGACAGAAAGGCGGCTTTCTCTTGCAGGTGCATGATGACCGTTTCGGTGTCGGCGAGCCGCTTTAGGTTGTGTCGCTTGTTTTCCTTCTGGTGCATGATTGAGTCTTCTCTCGTGCGATAGAAATAGGCCTTGGCATCGGTGGTGATGATGCGTTCTGCCTTCAGGAACAGGAGGGGCGTAAACTCCTCGTCCTCATGCAGGATGCCGGGGGTGAAACGTTGTTGCCTCAGGATGTCTTGCTTGAAGATGTAGCTGCAGGCAGAGCCGCGCAAATTGTTGTTGCGCAAGAAAGAACTACCGCTTACAGGCTCTGTGTATCGGTAGGGCACATCCTCTGCTTCCTTGTCGGTCTGTTCGAAGCAGACAATGTCCGGATTGTGGTATCTCACGAGGTCCAGGCTGTGCTCATAGGCTGCTTGTAGCAGGTAGTCGTCTCCGTCTACTAGCTGGATGTATTTGCCGGAAGCGATTTGCAGTCCTCTGTTTCTGGCCATTGACAGACCTTGGTTGCGCTGCCTCAGATAGATGATGTCGTCTTGGTAGTCTATCAGGTCGCCGATGGGCGGGAGGTCGCTACCGTCGTCTATGAGGATGATTTCTCTGTCCTTGGGGTTGAGCGACAGTTGGAGAATACTTTTCAGGCAAGCCTCGAGGTATTCGGTCGGCAGGTTATAGGCAGTGATGATGAAAGTTATCAACGGTGCCTGCGTATCTTGTGTATAAGTTGGTTGATTTTGCATAATCTATGATAACCTATTTTGATGAGTACTTTTAGTTTAAACGTAGTAATGAGGTTTTTATTGTGCATCCATTCCACGTATTTTGTGAATAAGATGTTTGTTTCGGCTTTTCCACTCATTTCGTAGATATCCATTGATATGTTGAGTATTTGGGTCAGGTATTGTTCGATGGCTTGTTGGTGTTTCCTCAGAAGTACTTCGTCTGCCATGGCTTTTTCGAATATTTTTTCCAGCACCCTGCAATGTCCTGTGTATAGTTGTTGCAGATCCTCGGCGGTAGCGGTGGCTGTTATGCCTGTGTTGTTCCAATAGTAGAGGTATTGTCCCTTGTCGGTTGTTCTGATCACTGGATTTCGGGGGAGCTTTGTATGGGAAGGTTTCGAAAGGATTCCAATGAGATAGGGGAGGGTGAGTGCATCCTCGAATTTCTTCCCTTTTGGGAAGCGGATGTCTGCGAATAGCGTCTGTCTGTAGATTTTGTTCCAGGCGTAGGTGTGCTGGTAGGTGTTTTCTGCCAGCCAGTATTCTGTGGCATCCCGATATTCGCAAGCGTTGAATGTGAGGAACTTTTCTTTTTGGTGATGTCCGATTCGTTCTTTTACGGGATATTCCAGAATATCCACATCGGGATGTTGATAAAGTTCTTTCATGAGGGATTGCAGGGTTTGGGGGGCGATGGCATCGTCGCTGTCCACAAAGGTGAGGTATTCGCCCTTGGATTCAGCGATGCCGGTGTTTCGGGCATCGCTGAGTCCGCCGTTCTTTTGGTGAATGACGGAGATGCGGGTGTCTTTTCTAGCATATTCATCGCAGAGCTGGGGACTTCTGTCTGTGGAACCGTCGTCTACGAGGATGATTTCGTAGTCAGAGAATGTTTGCCCCAAGATGCTTTTCATGCATCTTGGGAGTGTATTCTGGGTATTGTATACGGGAATGACGATGCTTAGTTTCATTTTCTACCTCTCGATTGTTGCTGTTTTTACCTTACAATGGCTATTTTGCACACGGTTCCCTTTTCTCCGCTGCTCGTAGCAGTCTCCACCATGTATATTCCGCTTGCCACTTTTCTGCCTTTTGTGTCGCGTCCGTCCCAGGTGTATGTTCCGCCGTTGCTCCTGCCGCTGTTCACAAGTGTTCCGCTAGCGGTAACAATCTTGATGTCAGCCTCCAGCGTGAGTCCTGTGATGGTGATGAGTCCGGTATAGTCGGGTGTCACTGGGTTGGGGTAGGCCCACACATTGTCCTTGTCCATCTCCTCATTGGTGGTGGTAGCGTCGCTCATATAGGAGCAAAGGCCGTTGGTTGTGCCTATGAACACTTCTCCCGTGTCATCGTTCAGGGCCAGCGACTCGATGGAGTTGGACAGCAGCTTACTGTTGCTCGTGGTGAAGTGGTGTATCTGCGTCAGGTTGTCGCTGCCGATCAGGTAGATTCCATTATTGTTGGTGCCTACCCATTTTCTGTTGGCTTGGTCTATGACGAGACAGGTGATGTCTACGCCGCCCATCAGATAGTCGGCATAGTTGGTACCATCGTTTCTGGGCACTTTCACTTGGTTGAGTACAGGATTCTCCGTGCTTTTTTCCTGTGCGTCCAAATAGAAGAGACCTTGGTCGGTGCCTACCCATAGGTTTTGTTCAAGGTCTTCCTTGAGGCATCTGATGTGGTACAGGGGAATGTCGGTGCCGTCTTGGTTGTTGAAGGGCTTTTTGAATACGTTTATTGCATCGGTTTGGGTGTTGTAGCTCACGATGGCTGGAGCCGCATAGTTGTCGTTGACAAACCAGAGCAGGCCGTCGCTGCCTTTCATGAGTCCTCGCATGGCCGGTAAGCTGTATCCGTTTGACATGAGTTTCGATTGGTTGTGGGCGGTGAAAGTGCCGTCTTTCAGTTCGATGATGGAGTTGTTCTTACTTTGGCTGTTGAGTATCCAAAGTGAGCCTGATTTGTCTGAGAGGAGGCTGTGCACCAATACATATTCGTTGCCTAGAATATTGTTGCCATCCACTGCTCCCTCCAGGATGCTGTTGTCTTTATTATAATAATGTGTAAGTTTGCCGTCTTGAAACTCATACAGTCCAGTCCTGCCCGATGCAAAGACGTGGGAGGGGTTGTTGATGTCTGGCTCCACGCAGTTGATGTCTTCGTAGGCATAGCCGGTAATGCTGGCCAGCTGGTCTTGGAAGATAGTCCAGTTGTCGCCGTCCAGCACTTGTATGGTGCCTGGTCTGCTTGATGACTGGGAGCCTGAGAGGAAGGCACCGCCACTGGTGTAGAGTTGGTTGTTGGCGAATTTCATAAACCAGAAGTGGTTGTATTTGGGGCCGCCTGGAGCCAGTGTGCTCACCAATTGCTTGAGTTCGCTTTTATCTTCTTCTTTCTTGGCCGTGTATTTCCCCTTCCTGCTCCAGTTGTTCTTGTCGAGCAAGTTGGTTGTGAGCGAGGCTTGGTATAGTCCGTTGGTCTTGCTGTAGGCATAAATGTGTGAATCCTTGATTTCGCACCAGTCCACCTTGAAGCCCAGGTTGTAGGTGTCGCTGATTTCTCCATCGGCAACATTGATTTTCATGATGCCGAATCCGTTGCTCAGATAGGCATATTTGCCATAGATATAGATGTCGTTGACGGTCTTGTCGCTGGTGGTGGTGGCGTTGAGGTAGTCGGAAAGGTTTTGCACCGCATAGTTGTTGGTATCCATGAGGTCGATGTTTCCGTTGGTATATAGTATGAGCAGTCGGTGGGCGCTTTTGTTGTAAGCGATGTGTTGTATTTTGCAGTCGCTCAGATGGTCTATCTTGCTGAATGTCTGGATGCTTTGGTCGTTTTTGTTGTAGACGTAGAGATTGTCGGAGGCTTGTACGAAGACGAGGTTTCCTGCTTGTTCTATTTCTTGCACTTGGCTGTAGGCCATGTAGGCTTTCCACTCGCCGATGGCTGCGGCCACTTGGCACATGAGGGGCTTAAGCAGCAGGAATGCTATGATAGTCAATAGTTTCTTGCTCATGAGTCTAGATGTATATAGTATAATAGTTTGTATATGTTGAACCAGAAAAGGCTGGGCTTGCAACCTGTCAGTTTGGCTTTTATCGGAAGACTGGCCAATGGGAAGAGTCGTTGGCAGATAGGGTAGAGGTGCCACCGCTTAGCTTTTTCCGCATAGTCCAGTATCTTGGAATATCCCTTCAGCTCTTTTCTGAATTGATAGAGGGTGTGAAGACTCTCTTCTGTCTTGCTGACAAAGCTCATGTTGCCGATGAATCGGTCGAAGACCAGGGGATTGTCTATGTGGGAGATGGCGATTTCGTTTTCCCTCAGTGTCTTGCCATACAGTACGTCCTCATATCCATATTGTTTGAAGCGTTCGTCCAGCGGATGTTTCAGCATGATGTCGCGCTTGATGATGAAGTTGGAGGTGTGGAAATGGCGGTATGGCTGAAGTTGGCGCACCTTGTTGTGGCTGTTTTGCTTGCCGGCTGTCTCAAAGAGGTAGCGCAGGTTGTGTCGCAGTTTTTCTTCATCATCTTCTATCTTATATCCTCCGTAGATAACTTCGTTTTCCACCGTCTGTTGATAATTGGCCAGATACTGTGGATTATCCACTTTCATATTGCTGTCAATGAACAGCAGCCAAGGATGCAAGGCTCTTTGTGCCAGTAGGTTACGGATGCAAGACCTTCCTAGGTTTTTTTCCACTTCTATATATTGGCAACAGGGGATATTTCTTATCCCCTGGTTTTCCACGATAGTGGATAAATCGTTAGACCCGTCATCTGCCACCAATATCTCATATTCTAAGTCGGGCAATAATGCAGCTTGGGCTTGTAAGGATTTTACAAGCTCAAGGCATACATTATTGTATGTGGGGATTAATATGGAGAGGGCGTGAATCATATCCCCTTCAAGTACTCCACTAGCTTTGCCACGGCCCTTGCCCTGTGGCTGATGCCGTTCTTCACTTCTTCGCCCAGTTCGGCAAAGCTCTTGTCGTAGCCTTCCGGCACGAAGACGGGGTCGTAGCCGAAGCCTTCCGTGCCGTGCTTCTCTGTGGCGATACGGCCGTTCACGATACCTTCAAACTGGTGGACTTTCTTGATGCTGGTGCAGCCGCAAGGACACACGTCCTTCTTCTCTATGTAGCAGATGACGGTGCGAAAACGGGCCTGGCGCCTCTCCTTTCCGTCCAGCTCACGCAGCAACTTCGCCATGTTGGCCTCGCTGTCGTGGTCGGTGCCCTCTGCATAGCGGGCGCTGTGTACGCCCGGTGCACCGTCCAGTGCCTCCACCTCCAGACCTGTGTCGTCGGCGAAGCAACTGATGTGGTAATGGTCGTAGACATACTGCGCTTTCTGCAAGGCATTCTCCTCCAGGGTATTGCCCGTTTCGGGAATATCCACGTCGCATCCTATCTCCTTCAGCGACACTACCTCGTAGTCGCTGCCCAGGATGTCGCGTATCTCCTGGAGCTTATGCTGATTGT
Organism: Bacteroides fragilis; assembly: GCA_963630065.1. Taxonomy (GTDB): domain Bacteria; phylum Bacteroidota; class Bacteroidia; order Bacteroidales; family Bacteroidaceae; genus Prevotella; species Prevotella fragilis_A. The sequence continues at coordinate 26,316 of CAVGLH010000024.1, forward strand.
TGGTGGCAAATACGATCTTCATTATTTTAACTGTTGAATGTCTTTCTCCTTGATTTTCACTTTCATCTCGTCGAATCCCTCGCCGTACACGCCGATGACGGAGCTTTGGCTCACGAAGGCGTTGGGGTCGATAATCTTGACGATGCGGAAGATGTAGGTGCTCTCGTTTTTCTTGGCCAGGATACAGAGCACCTTCATTTCCTGTCCTGTGTACCAGCCGTGGCCGTCGAGGATGGTTACGCCGTGGTCCATCTGTGTGCCGATGGCATTGGCTATCTCCTGGTATTTCTTGCTGAATATCATGAACTGCACACTCTCCCGGCGGGCGTTCATCACATAGTCGAGCACCACGTTCTCGATGAGGATGGTGCAGAGGCCGAACACCACCTTGCGGATGGCGGAGATGGTGTCGTGGTCTGGCTTGTCCTTGAAGACGAAGAATGAACTGGACACAATGAGGAAGTCCACGAAGATGAGCACGCGGCCCAGAGAGATGTTGTGGTACTTGTTCACCACTGCTGCGATAATGTCGGTGCCGCCCGTACTACCGTTGTGCAGGAATACCACGGCCAGCGAGATACCCGTGCAGCAACAGCCGATGACGAGCGACATGAAGTCCTGTCCCTCGCCCAGCACCTGCGTCATCTCGCCGTGTGGTCCCATCGCCCAGTCTTGCGCTATCGCCAGGAAGAAGGACAGCATGAAGATGGCATAGACCGTCTTGATCATGAACTTCAAGCCCAGTATCTTCAGTGCCAAGGCCAGCAAGGCCACGTTGATGACAAAATAAGACAAATAGATGGGGATGCCCGTGCCGTAGTAGATGACGGCGGCAAGACCCGTTACGCCTCCCGTCACAATCTGGTAGGGCAGGAGGAAGACGGTAAAACCAAATGTATACAACAAGAGACCAAGGGTTATGTAGAAATAATCCTTGATCTCGTTCTTGATATTTTGACTAATTGCTATTTGCATAACATTTTATTTTTTCAACACTACGTTGACAATCTTCTTGGGCACGATGATTACCTTCAGCACGTTGAAGCCCTCCAGGTATTTCTGGCTCTTCTCGTCGGCGAGCA
>CAVGLH010000025.1:0-26934 GCA_963630065.1 Bacteroides fragilis
GGCTGGTGGGCATCCTCATGCCCGCCCTCGACATCTGGCTCTACTGGAGCCACGGACTTTATGGCGACGCAGGCATGGCCGTGTATTACACGGTGGCAGCCCTCTATGGCTTTGCTGTATGGAAATTTGGAAAAAAGCGCAACCAAAAGGCTTCCGATGAGCTTCCGATTACGCATATGAAGACTTCGCTCTATCTCCCAGCCGCCCTTTTCTTCTTGGTGGCATGGGGTGTCACCTATTATATATTAGTGACCTTCACCAATTCCACCGTCCCCGTACTGGATGGTTTCACCAACGCACTGAGCTTCGTCGGTCTGTGGGCATTGGCCCGGAAATATATCGAACAATGGTTTTTCTGGATTGTGGTGGATGCCGTCTGCTTCTATCTCTATATCGGCAAAGGCATCCCTTTCAAAGCTGGACTCTACGGCCTCTACGTGGTCATCGCCGTAGCAGGATATTTCAAATGGAAGAGAATTATGCCTTCATCTTGAAGGCATTCTCTATACTCATAATCTCATCGCTGAATTCAGCATCTACCTTCAGGCGTTCCTCCACCTTCGAGCAACTATGGATAACAGTGCTATGATCCCTGTTACCAACGAGTTTTCCGATTCTTGACGCAGGCATCTTGATAAGCTTCTGTGCCAGATACATCGTCACCTGACGAGCCACCACATATTCACGCTTACGGCTCTTGCTGTTCAAGGCAGCCACCGTCACATTAAAGTGGTTGCACACAGTATCCACGATGTCGTCGAGGGTAATAGGCTTGTCCTCCACCTTCACAGCACGCTTGACCACACGCTCGGCCAGGCGGATGTCGATATGGCTGTTGTAAACGAGACTATAAGCCAACAAACCATTGATGGCACCCTGCAAGTCACGCACACTGCCATTGCAAGTCTTTGCAATGAAAGAGACTACGTCCGTCGGAATCTTCAGTCCGTCGTGGCGTATCTTGCTGCTCATGATGTCCACACACAGCTGAATGTTTGGCTTTTCCAACTCACACACCAAACCACAGGAGAAACGCGTAATCAAGCGGTCGGGCATGTCTTTCAGTTCCACTGGTGGACGGTCGCTCGCCAAGATGATGCGTTTTCCGTTTCGGAAAAGATGGTTGAAGATATGGAAGAATGTGTTCAGCGTCTTCACCTTGCCTGCCCAGTCCTGGATGTCGTCGACGATGAGCATATCTATCGACTGATAGAAATTGATAAAGTCGTTGACGGAATTGTGCAAAGTAGCATCAGAAAACTGTGTCTGGAAGAGGCGGGCACTCACATAGAGCACACGCTTCTGCGGAAACAACTGCTTAGTTCGCATGCCGATAGCATTTACCAAATGCGTCTTCCCACTGCCCGAAGGGCCATAGATGAACATCGGGTTAAACTGAGATGTGTTCGGGTGCTCGGCAATGGAGAGACCCACAGACCGAGGCAGCTTGTTGCTCTCGCCTTCCATATAATTATTAAAGGTGAGCTTTGGGTCCAGCTGGGTGTCGATGTCTTCCAGCTGCGGATCTTGCTGCCCGGATGCGTTTCCCTGGGCAGCGCCAGAAGCGTCGCCACCCTCAGCATCGGCTGCATTAGATGCAGCAGTCTGGGGCACCACACGATAGGTGAGGCGGATGCCATCGCCGAAATTACGGTGAAGCACGTTGCTTAACAAGTCAACAAAGTTCTGTTCCAAGTATTCGTAGACAAACGAACTTGGAACTTGCACCAACAAAGTCTTCGTCGACGGCTTGTACGATTCAAAGACTATTGGCTTGAACCATGTTTTGTATTGGTCTTCGGAAACATTGTCCTTAATGAGTAAGAGACAGTTTTCCCAAAGAGCTTTCGGACTTGCTAACATATTCTTTTTTACCTCAATTTTTAAATATTTTAGATTTCGATTGTGTCATCACACCTTTAGATGCGAAATCGACTGCAAAATTACAAAAAAAATCGCAAACAAGCAAATCAGCTCATTTTCGACCAACCAACACTTCACATACAACCATCTAAGAATCAAATACTTAATAAAGTTATCCACAGTCATCATTTCACTACAGTGAAACATTAATGCAACAGCCCCGAAACGACTAGCAAACAAGAAGTTCGCTCGTCGTTTCGGGGCGTGAAACATAGCCTTTGTTATTTAGACAAAATTTAATTACCCGTTTTATTTCTTTTACTTGTCTTTCCTGCCAAAAACAGAGAAATGTACATAGCGTTTCGGATGAGCCTTCAGGTCTATCATCAGCGAGTCGGCATGTGTTACGGTGGAGTTTAAGTTGTCATAAAGCTTGGTATCGTTCATCAGGAGTCCGAGAGTCCCCTTGTCACTGTTCAGCTTTTCTGTAAACTGATGTGCACCTTCCAACGTAGCGTTCACCTTGTCCAAAGTGCCCTGCACATCGAGGTCGGCAAGATTGGCGGTCAAGCGTGTGGTGTTATCCAGCACCTTGTTAGCCTTGCCCATCATACCTGGCACCTGCCTGTTAAGGCCAGACATCAAGGTATTAAGTTCTTGTGTGGAAACTGTCAAGTTGTTTGTAATGGTCTGCACATTATGCAAGGAGGCAGCCAGTGCGGGGTCGGCCAGCAAGGTATTGACGCTAGTGAGAATGGAATCCAATTTAGTCAACATCTTCTGAATGTCTGGCATCAAGGCCCCCACTTGGTTCATGATACCTGCGTTCACCACCCCCTGGATTGTTTCGCCCGGCTCAATGCGAGCACGTGGGTTGTTGGCCAAGAGCAAATGCACCTGCAGATTGCCCATCAAGTCCTTCACGATTTCCGCCTGGCTCCCCGCAGGTATCCTCAGGTTTTTGTCCACGTCAATCGTCACTTTGATAGGACCTTTGTTCTCATAATCGAAATCGATTTCTTCTACCGTACCCACCTTGTAGCCGTCGGCATAAATGGGGGTAGAGACACCCAGTCCCTGGATGTCGTCAAACATCACGTAGTAAGGACAGTTGTGAGAAAACAAGTTGATTCCTTTCAGAAATTGAATTCCAAAATACATCACCATAATGCCTACAATAGCCACAAGCGCTATCTTGATTTCCTTAGTCATCTTCATATCTATCTATTTTTTGTTCTGCTTAAATTCCCTTATTGCCTGGTTCACGTCATATTTCTGCCCGCCCTTGAAGGCGATGATGAAAGCCTGGGGAAACTTGCCTAGCATCGTCTTGCGCAGAGAATACACCTCATTGTAATTGGTGGAGGATCCCATCGTATATTTCACCAGTCCTCCTTCTTGATAAGAGTCAAAGCCGATCTCGCCCTTGAAATGGTTGTCGCCCTTGCGCAGTTTGCGGTCACTGACGAATATCTGAAGCTTGAACACAGGCGCATCATCATCTGATTCAGAAACCTGACTAGAGCTAGAACTAGGACTAGAAGCTGAGGCAGATTCTGAATAAGTCTCGGGCACGATACGCGGCATCTGGGTTTCCTCCTTCACTGTGGCGCGGTAAGGCACGGAGACGCTCTTGTCGTACTTGTTCCTATACTTGGCGAAAGCATCGTAAATGCCCTTGGCAATGTCGTTCACACGGGAGGCATCGTTGAGCAGGTTTTCCTCGTCGGGCGTAGTGATGAAGCCCAATTCTATCAGGCAACTAGGCATCGACGTTTCCCTGAGCACAAGGAAGCCAGCCTGATGTACACCTTTGTCGGGCCTGTTGGCACCGTTGCACACACTGCGCTGAATCATACGGGCCAAATCCACGCTCCGCTCCATATTCTTCCCTTGTATAAACTCGAAGATGATGTAGCTTTCAGAAGAGTTGGGGTCAAAACCCTGGTAAGTCTGCTCATACCCCTGCTCCATGGAGATAACCGAGTTCTCTCGCATGGCCACGTCCAGATTGTCCTTGACGCGGTGCATACCTAGCGTGTAGGTCTCGAAGCCTCGGGCTATCTTGCCGGCAGGCAGCGCATTGGTATGGACGGAAATGAAGAGGTCGGCATTGGCACGGTTGGCGATGCTGGCGCGATCGTGCAGGGGTACGAACACATCGGTCTTGCGGGTATAGACCACCTTGACATCCGGCATGTTCTGCTCCACATACTTGCCAAACTGCAGGGCTACGGCCAGGTTGATATTCTTCTCTTTCGAAATGGCGCCCAAAGCACCTGCGTCATGACCGCCATGGCCCGCATCTATCACCAGCGTGAAACGGCCATTTGCGCCCCAAGCAGACAGCACCACCAGGCAACACATTGTCAATATAAGAGTTATCTTCTTGTACATACTTTCCGTTAATTTTGCAAAATTAATGAATTTGCAGCAGAAAACCCAAATTCGCCTTCAAGTTTTATCATTTATTAAATGAACTTCCACTCCCGCCCCATCAGAGTCGGCACCCATAGGCGGATTCAACTTGACCACCTTCAAGCTCATCTCCTCTATGCTAGGGAAGGCCGCAAACAGACTTTTGCCTATGCGCCCCGCCACATGCTCCAGCAGCAGGCTGGGCTCGCGCATCTCGCGAGCCACTATCTCATAGACCTGGGCATAGTTCAACGTGTCATCTACCAGGTCGCTGGCCATAGCCTGCGAAATATCATACTTAGCCCGAAGGCTCACCACATAATCGTTGCCCGTCTTCCGCTCTTGCGGCAATACACCATGGAAAGCATGAAACCTCATGTTTTCCAAACAAATGTAACTACTGCTCACTTTCATCATCCAAATCCCTGATGGCCAGAGACCCCTCTGGCAAATAGCGTTTCAAAGCCTTCACCACACCTTTTTTCCAGGTATTGATATTGTCGGAGGTGAGCTGTAACTGGTTCACCAGCCTCAGCACATGTTCGATGGGCATGCGATAGCGCAACACGCCGGAAATCAGTTTGGCATAGTTCCAGTACTCGGGGTTGAACTTCTCGCTCAGTCCCTCCACAGTAATCTTGTATCCACGTTTGTTGACAAACTGAAAATCGTAGCGTTTCTGCCCCTCTCCGAGAATCGTCTTCACAATCTTTCCCTTGGTCACCGACTTGGGGAGCATAATCCCCTCGTCCTCGTCTTGCAAGCCCGTAAAGATCTCGTAGGGATGTCCGTTCAACACTCCAACCAAAGCCACCCATTTCTCCTTGTTATTTTGGAAGCGAACCACATCACACTCCAGCTCCTTAGGCCTCACCTCCACCACCTCCGGGGCAAAGAACGGCACATGGGTCTCGGCCGACACGGCCGACATCAAGGAGTTATGGAAGCGAGCCCACTCCACCTGAGTTTGGGTGGTGAAGTGCTGATGAATTGCCTGCAAATTGGCTGCCAATTCGTCGACGAGAGCCTTGCCGGCTTGCTCAAATGTCATATTTTCTGTATCTATCATATCAAATATCTCACTTTTTAGGTGCAAAATTAAGCTTTTATTTCTAAAATATGAAACGTTTAATGATATATTTCACTAAAAACACGAAAGAAAGTCCATTTTTTTGGAAAAGAATTACTAACTTTGCAAAAATATAATCAAAAAGCTATCAAATCAGGTACTCAAAAAGAACATAAGAAAATGGAATCCATCAAGAACAGAACATCCATTCGCAAGTATGCGAACCAGGAAGTAACGGAAGAATTGCTCAACAAACTGCTGGAGGAAGCCGAACGCACCCCCACCATGGGGAACCTGCAACTCTACAGCGTAGTGGTGACGCGCAGCGAGGAAGGGAAGAAGGCCTTGGCCCCCGCCCACTTCAACCAGCCTATGGTGACAAGCGCACCCGTGGTGCTCACCATCTGCGCCGACTACAGCCGCACCACAATTTGGGGAGAAAACCGCAAGGCTCATCCAGGCTATGACAACATTCTCTCATTTATGAATGCCGCCACCGACGCTCTCCTCTTCACCCAGACCTTCACTATCCTGGCAGAAGAAGCCGGACTAGGCACCTGCTTTCTCGGAACAACAGTCTACATGCCCAAGATGATCATCGACACGCTGAAATTGCCTAAGCTCGTGATGCCTGTAGCAACCTTGACCATCGGATGGCCCGACGAGCAGCCTGCAAAGAGCGACCGTCTGCCCCTGCGCAGCATCGTACACCAAGAGCATTTCGAGGACTATACATCCGAGAAAATTGATGACTTCTATGCCGAGAAAGAAGCCCTTGAAGAAAACAAGGAGTTTGTGCGCATCAACAACGTAGAGACTCTCGCCCAGGTGTTCACCGACATTCGCTACACCAAAAAAGACTGCGAGGCGATGAGCCAAGGATTCATCGAAGCATTGCGACAGCAGGGATTCTGCGATTAAGGGAACAACGAAATTGTAAGACTTACAGCGCATAGTTCTTACAGTTTTGTCATTAATTCAACAAAAAGATAATATTTTGCAACTTTTTTCAACTCTTTAAAGTTAAAAAAGCATTAATACACCATATATTCCAAGAAAAAGGCATACTTTTGCAAACGGAAACAGACACCAACCGAAAAGTACAATATAAACAACACAATAAAAGAAACATTATTAAAAACATGAAGAAATTTAGAGCAGCCGTAGTAGGTTACGGCAACATCGGCAAGTTTACAGTGGAGGCTCTCGAAGCAGCTCCCGACTTTGAGATTGCAGGCATCGTGCGTCGCCAGGGCGACAAGGACAAGCCAGCCGAGCTTGCCGAGTATGAGGTGGTGGACGACATCGCCAAGTTGAAGGATGTAGACGTGGCCATCCTCGCCACTCCTACCCGTTCTTGCCCAGAGTATGCTGAAAAAATCGTTGCCCTTGGCATCAACACAGTGGACAGCTTCGACATCCATACCAGCATCCTCGAATACCGCACCAAGCAGATGGAAAACTGCAAGAAGGCCGGTAAGGTGAGCGTTATCTCTGCAGGTTGGGATCCGGGTTCAGACTCCATCGTACGCGTGTTGATGGAGAGCTTGGCGCCAAAGGGTTTGAGCTACACCAATTTCGGACCGGGCATGAGCATGGGTCACTCTGTATGCGTGCGCAGCAAGAAGGGAGTGAAGGAAGCCCTCTCAGTAACCATCCCATTGGGCGAGGGTATCCATCGCCGCATGGTGTACGTGGAGTTGGAAGAGGGTGCCACTCTTGAGGAAGTGACAGCCGAAATCAAGGCCGACCCATACTTCGCCCACGACGAGACCCACGTATTTGCCGTGGCTTCCGTTGACGACGTGAAGGACATGGGACATGGCGTGAACCTCGTTCGCAAGGGTGTTTCCGGCAAGACCCAGAACCAGCGCTTCGAGTTCAACATGAGTATCAACAACCCTGCGCTCACCGCCCAGGTATTGGTCAACGTGGCACGCGCCTCCTTCCGCCTGCAACCAGGATGCTACACAATGCCCGAGATTCCGGTCATCGACATGCTGCCAGGTTCTCGTGAGGAAATCGTGGCTACGCTCGTGTAAGGTAACTGAAGAACGAAGAATTCATTTGCACTCCTAAAAAAACGTAATCGGCTCGCAAGATTCCCGCAAAGGAAATTCTTGCGAGCCGATTTTTTCCTTTTTCTCTTGGTGATTTTAAAAAAAAATCATAATTTTGCAAAATATTGCCAAGACGAGAACGAAATTACACGCAATTATTAATAAAAAACAATATGCTTATGAAACGATTACTTACATCCTCTGTCGTTCTGCTTTTTGCCATCTTCCTGGCCAAGGCAGGCCCAGTGTCATTGAGCCAAGCGAAATCCTCCGCCCAAAAAGCTCTGCAAAGCAGCTTGATGGCCAAGGGGAAAGACACCAACGCCAACAAGCAACAGCTGACGCTCGCTTACACACGGACCGCCGACAAGACCATCGCCGGAACCAAGAACTACCCCCTGTACTATGCCTTCGACAAAGCCGACGGCAATGGCTTCGTCATCGTGTCGGGCGACGACCGCACCGACCCTATACTCGCCATCACAGACGAAGGCAGCTTTGACAAGGACACCCCAAACCCAGGCTTCAACTGGTGGCTAGAGGCAATGACCACCTCCATGCAGCGCATCGCCGAAGGAGAGACCACGGCCGAACAGGTGCAAGAAAAAATAACCGCCGTGGCTCCTCTCATCAAGACCAGATGGAACCAAGGCACACCTTTCAACAACGTCTGCCCCATAGACACGGCCAAGGGATGCACTGGCGACACCCCCCAACGAAGCGTAACGGGATGTGTAGCCACGGCCCTTGCACAGATTCTCTATTATTGGCAATACCCGAAGACTGTATCAGCCATTGTAAAATATACAGATAAAGGGAACCAAAAATACCACTACCCCGTGGAGAGGGAAGTAAACCTGGCCGACTACCCTTTCGACTATGCCAAGATGAGAACCAACTATGACAGCAATATTGAATGGAAGGAAGAAGAGACGAAAGACATCGCCAACCTGATGTATGTCTGCGGCATAGGCATGTATATGAACTACTGCAAGATAGAATCAGGCACCAATATCAATTCCGACCAACTCAATAAGATATTTGGTTACGACAAGTCATGTCGCTCCATCGAAAGAGTTAGCTTCACAGCCGACGAATGGATCAAAACACTCGCCGCAGAACTAGAAGCAGGAAGACCCATCTTGTACAGAGCCACCAAAGAAGGCGGTCATCAATTCGTCTGCGACGGTATAGACGAAGACGGAAAATTCCACTTCAACTGGGGCTGGGGAGGCCATGACGACGGTTTCTATGACATTCGCGTGCTGCAGCCCTTCACCACCATGCAAGGATACACAACAAACCAAGCTGCAGTGATAGGCATCACTCCAGACAAAGGTGGCGAAGCTACCCACATCAGCAACGACGTTTATTACGAATCACTCAGCGTTAACATTCTTGGCAACAATGTCTTGTCAGCCGACTCGACGGTTGTCCTCGATTCCTACGTCTACAATATAACGGCAACGGAAAATGGATACAATGGCTGTTTTGGCTATATATTGTATGACAGCAATGGAAAGGTCATAGAAAAGGGTAAGACCTATGATGATCCCGACAAGTTGTCACCCAATGCATATTATACGTACTGGCGCTATGCCAACCTCAGACTCACCCAAGCCTACAAAGATGGAATCTACTATTTGGTTCCTGCGGCAGGAAAGTCACAAGAGGACTTGCAACCTATCACGGGCGGCTCCACAACCAAGACCTACAAGGACTACGCCTTCATCAACATAAAAAACCGCACGGTATCTGCTGGCATATCCGGCATCCTAGACCCTGCCGACATCGCTCTGTCCGCCAAAACCACAGTGGGCGAGGACACCCTATATGCAGGCAAAACCCTGCCTGCCACATTCACCATCACCAACAACGGGGAGTATTTCAAGGGGTATCTAGACGTAAAATACAAGAACACTGGCGAAGCTGATGAAAATTATGTCGACAAATCAATCCCGGTAGAGCTGGAGAAGGGAGAAACCCGCACTGTCAACATAAATGTTCTGGGCAGCCAAGAGAGTGACCTTCCTCTGGAGATCTATGCTTACCAAATGGCCGTGACCGACAAAGTGAACATAGGAGAAATCACCTATCATGTCAAAAAGCCAACAGAAGGACAGGCTGCTCTTTACGTAGAGAATGTGGAAATTCTCACTCCCAAAGTGGCCATCAACGACGAAGTGAAGGTAAAAGTCACCATCAACAACAAAGGCGGACTATACTACGGTGCTTTAAAAATTTTCATCATACCATCAAGTCTCCTCGGCACAACATATTCCTACTATACAGGCGAAACCCAAAAGTTTGTTATAGACAACGAGGTGAAGACATTCACATTCAGCGTACCCGTATACGCCAACTTCGACTTGCACAAGATTTCTGAAGGCAAGGCATTCCTCACCTTCAATTTAAATTCAGGCAAACGCTATGAATTCGAAGTTGTGAACACTGCGACAGGTATCTCTGACATAGAGGCAGAGTCCACCCAGAAGGATTCCTCAATGATTTACAACATTAACGGACAGCCCATGGGACGCGACATGGACAGCTTGCCCAAAGGCATCTATATCCAGAACGGCAAGAAAAAGATAAAAAAGTAAAAAGGACCACTTTTTACTTTTCCATTGTCTACGTCATTGCCCTCACAAATAGATTCACCGGCAAAAATCCATACGATTTTGCCGGTGACTTGCTTTTTGCCTATTTGTGCGTCATGATGTCGGCTACACAATGCCCGAGATTCCGGTCATCGACATGCTGCCAGGTTCTCGTGAGGAAATCGTGGCTACGCTCGTGTAGAAAGTTAGAAGTCTGAAGTTAGAAGTCAGACTTCTAACTTCAGACTTCTAACTTCAGACTTCTAACTTCTCTTACTTCTAACTTTTCTTACTTCAGTACAACCTTCTTGCCATTGATGATTACAAGACCCTTGGCAGTCTTGGCGTTCACACGCACACCGTTGATGGTATAAGCATCTGCATCGGCAGAAACCGAATCGGCAGAAACACCGTTGATTCCTGTGACAATCTTATCCTCAGCGGTCTGAGCCTCGGCAAATATCTTGTCGGCTTCAGCACCAATCTCTTCTACCGTTGCAAGAATCTTGTCGAACTCTTCCTGTGTCATTGACTCAGAATAAGCAATCTGCATATACAGCTGTGTCAACTCATAGCTCAAGTCATCGAGCTGGGTGTAATAGGTTTCCATGACATGAGGACACTCTTCAGACAACCTCTCTTCCAGTTCATAAATCTTAGTGCTAACAGGAGAGTATTTCTCATTGAACTTAGCCATGTAACTCTCCAGCTGTGCCTGTCCATAAAGGTCTTCTACTCCCACTGAGAACCAGCCAAAGTTGGTAGCAAAATCAGCAACCTCATCAGCTGTATAAGGTTCTTTACCCTCAGCTGGTGCTGCAGCAAACTCGGCGGCAATGCCCTTCCAGTAGTCAGCAGCCTCGGTTGTTGCAGACAGGTCATACTCAGGGAAGTCTGCCTTCACTTTTTCAATCTGCCCGTCAAGGCCAGCCAGAATTACATTGATATCCTTCACCAACTTGGCAGCAGAAGCGGCAGTCTCGGCCAAAGTCTTTGCCTTGGCGGCAACTGCGTCAAACTCTGCGCAGATGGCCTTGAACTCTTCTGCCGTTGTTGCCTCATAAGACTTGCCCAAGATACTGTTCATATCAGCATAGAAAGCATAAAAAGCATCAGCATAGTGGTTGGCTACGCTCGCGTCAAGTCCGTCCATAGCTTCACCTACAGCTGCATTGGCTGCCATATAGTGCTGAGTCACCGTCGCCTGGTACTCTGCTATTTCTGCCTGCTCCTCAGCACCAGCAAGGCCCTCGATGTACTCCTTGACAACAGCCTGGTATTTTGCCACCTGGTCTGATGTCAGCGCACCTTCCGAGTATGCAATCTTGACATTTTCAGCCATCGTCTGGAGTTCCTTCCTGGTATATTCCAAAGAACCAAGAACTTCGCTTTCGGGATACTTAGCCTTGACAGCCGCATACGTCTCGTCGATCTTGCCAATGGCAGCAGCGATAGAGTCCTGCAAATCGCAGTACTCTTTCTCTGTTGCAATCGCAGTGGTCTCATCAGAGCCACTTCCTTCGGCAGCATAGACAGGAGCTGCCGTTGCCACCGCAGGAGCCGCACCAAGTGCGAGCATCGCTGCAAAAAGTAATTTTTTCTTCATAACAATCTCTCTTAAATCAATAAATAATGCGAATATAAAATGTTTCTTATCTTACAATCTTGTAAGTCTTCTTACCTTGACGCACCACATACACGCCCTGTTTCAGCTGCGAGGGCTGTACCTTGCGACCGTTGAGGTCGTAGTAGTCGATGCGCGACGCATCTGCTGCCGAAGCATTGCCGGCCAGACGGATGCCCGAAGCTGTAGAGGTCTCCACCACGAGTTGCTCTGAGGGATATGACAGTGCGTCGCCCTGCTTGCCTCTCACGGTAAGGGCATAGCGAGTGCCCTTCACCAAGCCGGTAAATGCACAGGAAGTCTTGCCCCCGGTGGAAATGCCATCGTAGCCCTCAACAGGCTGCAACAGGAGCTGGTGACAACCCACATAGACATCGTCTAGGAAGAAGGCACCCGAAGTACGGCTATCCACTACCAACTTGACGGCATCAGCCTCGTCGAAGGTAAGGGTTTCATCCGTACCAGCCACCATGGATTCTGTGCCGGCGCTGTACGTGGCAATGGCAGTCCACCGTCCGTTGCGCAAGGCATAAACGCTCATTGCAGCCTTGGCAGAACTGGTAGTCTGCACATGGAAGGAGACCGACGTGAGGCGCTGGTTGGGATAAGAGACAACGAGACTGCTTCCCTGCTTGTTGAGACGAAGCGAAGGAGCGGAAACACCAAAGTAACTTGTGTTGACCATACCATCCGTGCTCCAGCCCTGTGGCATTCCCGCCAGTTCATCACTGAAGTCGTACCCCTTCTGTTGCTCTGCCGCATCATAGACGAGTTTGGAGAGCGTCACAGCATAGTCGTCGGCAGCATCCATGCCCGTCCAGGAAGCGGTGAAGCCGTTGTCCTCCACCTTGTCGGCATGGAGGTCTGTGACGTAATACTTGCTGAAAGGCACCGCCGTGGTCTTCACTTTCTCTGCATAGACATCAGAAGAATAAGAGCCGCGCTGCACCTGCAAGGTGAATTCATACTCCGTCTCGGGAGAGAGCCCCGTCACCTCCACCTGCGCTGCATCGCTGTAAGTCTTGTCGGTATAAGCAGGCAAGAGTTTCTTGCCGCCGTCTGCCATCTGATAGACATTGAGCAAATACTCCTTTGCTGCGGCAATGGCATCCCAGGAAAGCACCACGCTGCTGTCTGCCACTGTCTGGAAGTCGATTTGCGGCGTGGCGAGCTTGAGGTCCAGTCCGCCGAGCATGAGGCGTATCTCTCCGTCTTTCTCCTCGATGTCGTCAAGTGCCAGCACCTTCTCGTCGGCCCAGGAAGTAAGCTGCCACTTCGTCACGCCAGAGGTACCGGGGAAGGGGTCGCCAGATACAGTCGCATCGGTACGCTTGTCATCTGCCTCTACAATGTCCACACGCTGGTGCGAACCCGTGATGTTCACCTCGTCGGCATCCCAGGCATCCTTGTCGTAGTCGATGTGCCACAACAGCATGCCGTGGCCGGGCAGACAAGCATCCCATCCCTTCTGCTGGCGGTTCTCAAGCACGAAGAACTCATTGCCCTTGGTGCCGTCCACCGACACGCGGTAGGCCTTGTTACTGTCCTTCAGGTCGGGCAGCACACTGAGCGTGTCTGTCCCGGCTTTCAGCTCCTGGAGGTCGGTCCATCCCAGGCAAGCCCTCTCATAGGCAGAGAAGGTTGGCGGGGTGTTGCCGCTGTTGTTGTAAGACCCCGTTGCCATGGTGTCAAACTTGCCTGGCCCGAAGGTGGCAGTACCGTAGTATACATCATAGTGGTCGGCCAGTCCCAAGACATGCCCGAACTCATGGACAAAGGTTCCGATGCCTGCAGGCTGCGGAGTGGCCTTCGTGCCGTTGATCTCGTTGCTGCATGAATAGTGGCCGATGTCCACATTGTCGAGTTTCAGGGTTGTAGCGGCCAGTCCGGCCTGGGTAGCCATCTCCCGATAGCTGCTGGCATGAGGCCAGATGGTGCGCGACTCGCCCGAGTCGGCAGCACCGTAACCGGCATAGTAGAAATAGATGTTGTCCACATATCCGTCGCCGTCGTTGTCATAGTCGGCAAAATTCACCAGCGGATCGGCAAGGTTGCATGCCTCGCGCACAAACTGTTCCAAGCGGGCAGGGTTGTCGTCCGAACCCAGGTTGGTTCCATAGTAGAAGCAATTCTCGGGCAGGGTGACAGGTCCTACGACGTCGAAGGTAGGCTGGAAGGCTCCGTCTGAGCTGTCTAGGTAGAAGTCTCTCACACTGCCGTTGGCACCATTAGAGTAGGTAAAGCCAGGCTTGTTGAGCATGTCGTTATAGAACTGGGCTGCATCGCTTCCCGTGGTAGAGAACTTGGTGTCGGCAAACTGTACGAGGATGACCAACGAGCGCACCTGCCCCCTGACGGGATAGTCGGTGAGACGATGGCTCTGCACATCAGTGCCAGCCTTCTGCACAGCATGACGGCGTGCGTTCACTGCCGTGACAAGACGGGCGGCACGGTTCTGGCGGCACAACTGCAGGATGCCCTCCGTGTCTTGCGACTGGAGGAAATCCTTCGCCTCAGCCGAACGCTGCCCTGCCTCCGCAGCCTTGATGCCACTTGCCAAAAGAGTACCCTTCTGGAGTTTGGCATATTCGTAATTGCCAGTAGCAACATTGAAGACAATCGGTTTGCCGTCGGTTGTCAACATCCAATGGCCATGCTCGTCGCCCCTCTGCAGGATGGTGAGCACCGTGCCGTCGGCCTGCCTCACCTTGACGGGATAGGGATAAGCAGGCATCGCCTCGGCAACCTGCATGGAGCAGGCAGCCAAGGCGATGGCAAGTAATGATTTTCCAAAAATCTGTTTCATGTAAAGATGGTTTACTTCACAATAAACTTGACTGTAGACTTCTTTCCGTCCTTTGCTGTTGCCTTGGCAACATATACACCACCAACGAGCGAAGAGGTAGAGAAGGCTGTACCATCGGTCTTGCCCACGAGGTGGCCGTCGATGCTGTAAACGAGGATGCTGCTTGCGTCCTCGGCACTTATCACGCCGTTGGCCAGTTTCACAGCGAAGGCATCGGCTGCAGGAGCCTCGTCAATGGCAGTCACATAGTCTTTGAGCACAGTGATCATAACCTGGGAGGTCAGATTGCCGTAGCCAATGGAAAGAGTAGACATACCCGTATGAAGACCCTTGATGGTCAACTGGATGGTATTGCCCTCAGCCTTGCCCATTACGACAGAGGCATTGCTGTTGTTGACCTTTACGTCGAGATCTGATTCCAGGTCGATGTCATCCACACCATAAACGCTGACTTTGACTACGGCAGTAGCATTGTCGGAAGTACCTACCGTCACGTCTTCGCTGCTCACGAAGAGAGCCTTGGCGATGTTGTTGAAGTAGAGAGTAGGGATGCTGGAACCTTCTTCCTTCCAAGGCCTTGCCAGGGAATCGCCATAGGCGTAAGAAATCCCCTCGAAGAAGGTCTTGTCCATATCCTTGACTGCCTTGTAAGCACCCTCCACACTGGTGGCATCGGTGCTGCCGGCATCAATGGTAGAGTAGTTGTTCGCAATACGTGTCTCTACCTTGTGCTCCTCACCTTCTTCATACGTAGCATCAGCAATGGTCTTGCCCACGATTTGGTGGAGCGTGGCAGGATTGGCCACATCGTCACCATTGTCGTCAATGGCCTTTACGGTACCCGTAGAAAGGCAGTTGCCGATTACTCTGGCATACGAAGTTTCCCACTCCGGTTCGAGATAACCGAGAATGCCGCCGGCTGCATAACCGTCCCAAGCAGAAGGCTTCGAAGCGACAACGTCTGCATGGCTGATACAGTTACTGATGGCGTTGGAGTAGCTGTAACCCATGATGCCACCCACGCAGTTCTCTGCCGTAAGAGTACCCTTCACCTCGCAGTTGGTTACCTGGCAATAGTCCTGTACCGAACCAGCCACACCGACAATACCGCCAAGGCTTGTAGCTGCCTTCGCATTGACGTCAGCATAAGAAGCAGTCACCAGGCTTCCAGTGCGCTGCTTGCCTACAAGGCCGCCTACACCTTCGGCGTTGGGAGCCGTGATGGTGCCCTGGAAAGAAGATGTTGCTATAATACTGGCCAGGTCCTGGCAACCTACGAGACCGCCGATGTTGGCATTGGCCTCACCCTCTATCCTGGCGCCATAAACGAAGATGCTGTCCACATTGATGTCAGTACCTTTGCCCGTATAGTCATAACTTGACTCACCCGCAACAATACCGGCATACTGGTTGTTGCTGGTCAGTTCGATGCTTGGATTTGCAAATACCAGGTTCTTGGCAACACCGAGGTTGTCGAGCGTACCGAAGAAACCAGCGCGTGAATCAGTCGTCTTGATGCCAAGGTTATAGATGGAATGTCCGCCACCGTCGAGAACACCTGTAAACGACTTGATTGGTGTCCAGTAAGAAGCGCTCTTGCTCATATCGAGGTCGCTGACTATTTTATAAGCCTTGTCTGGTTCCTGGAATATCTGCTGCAGGTCGCCCACAGTGGAAATGAGATAAGGACTCTTAGCCGAGCCGTCGCCTCCGGCAGTAAACTTGCTGAAAGGCAGGTCGTAGAAGTCGACGTTATACTTGCCTGCGTCATAGTCCTTGAAACATACCATCATCTCCATCTTGCCGTTTTCGTTCATCTGTGGCAGAGAAGCGGTGGTGAACACCTTGTTGTCGTCGCCACGCCACGACTTGAGGACTGTACCGTCGGTCTTTGCCACCTCCAGCACGTTGTCCACCTTGTTGCTGCCGTCGGTGCGGCGCTTCTTGGCAATGTAGACATACTCCATATCGTCGTCGGTATTGAAGAGATAGGGATTGAGGGATGTGCTGTTGAGGAGCGGTGTGAAGTATTCTGCATCAGGACCCAGGTTGAGTGCATCCTTGTGGTCGATAGTGCGGTCGGGATTCACCCAAGCGATAGGTGCGAGCACGTTGTTGTCGTCATCCATTTCCGACTTGCTCAACGAGATGACATACTGGTAGCCGTATTCGTTGGCAGTAGTAGCATAACGGTCGAAGTTGCTGGAGATGGAATTGCCGTCTATCTCCTGTGGCAGATAGGTCACTTTCTCGCACGAAGGCACGTCGACGAGCTGTATCTGCTGGGCTGCGTTGTCGCCTGTGCCGAGTGTCTGGAGGAACCACATCTGGTCCGACTTGCCGTGGATAGTGTTGAGCATGGCCCACTGGCTGCTGGTCACCTTGTCGCAGATGTCCTTGAGCTTGCCGTGCTCTGAGTCGTAAACGGCGAAGCTGGCAAGGTCGGCATCAAGAGAAGGCGTGTAGTCGAGAAGCTCTACTACATAGTTGAGCTTGCCGTTGTCGGTATAGTAACCCTTTGACAAGTCCTTGTTGCCGAAGAGGCCGAAGGCTGCCGAACGGTAGGTTGCGCCCTCTGGCACGGCGATGGAAACGGCGAGGGAGTCTACCTGCTTGAAGTTCTTGTCCAGGGTGCGCAGGGTCACATAGTTGTCCGGTGTCTGCACGATGTCTTGCGTGCCGTCGCCGGCATCTGTATTTGTAAACGGCTCCTTGTAGGTGGTGATGACATAATAGGGCGTTCCGTCTACGTCGAAGCAGTTGAAGCAAGGGCTCTGCAGATAGTTGATGCGGTTGTCGAGGTCGAACGAGAAGGTCTTCTCCACATAAGCCTCCGTCTGCCCCCATGTAGGCGGAGCGATGATATCCACCTGATACTTGCTGGCCGTCTCGCTGGTCATGATCAAGCGGTTGTATACAGTCCAGCTGTTGGCGGCCGACTGGAACACGATACCCGTTCCCTCTCTCTCAAACTTCACCGCTCCGGTGCTGATGTCATAGGCACGGGTCATATACTTGTTTGTGCCATTATATGAATCATGGAACTCCACGAGAATCTCGTTCGACTTGGAATCGAAGTCGAAGAGCTTGTTGGTGACAGGGCCATAAGGCTCCACATTGGTCACATGCTTCCATCCCTCCGGCACCTGAACAGTAAACTGCCCTATCTGCTTGTGGTTGTTGTCATAGACGGTAATCGTTGACGACTGGTAGAAATGAGCCGTATAGTATTCACTATACACGGAGTCGCGATACTCGCTCTGCTGTGTGAAGTACCAGTTGTTGCCGTCGGTTCCCGTCACCCATCCGTAGCCCTCCGAGGAGAATCCGTTGGATGTCTCGACACCTGAGTCAGCCACTCTCGACGGCGCATTCTTCAACTTGGCGAAGCCCGCATTCTGCATCTGGAAGGCAGCATTGCTGCGGTCCACCATGCCTGGCACGGACACGAAGTTGTGAATACCGGTCTTTTTCAGTTTTTGCGCATAAGACGCCTGGCCAGGTGTCGCTGCAGCCATGCAGCTGGCTGCCACCAGCCATGCTGCACTAAGGGTATAAATATACTTCATATATAGAAAGTGTTATAAGTAAAGTTTTTCTGATTGATTACTCCATTCCTTTCGTCACAAAGAAACGTTTCATGCCACTGCTGTCCGCATGCTGCCTGGCACCGAGTGTCTGGGCTGCCGCCTCGTCTTTGGGGCGCTGGAGCAGATAGGGGCTGGCCATCCAGAAGAGGTCTGTCATGTAATTGGACTTGGAAGGGCTGTTGGTCTTGTACACCTGTAAAATCATGGAGAGGAAGGTGCCCGACTCGCCATACAGGTCATAGGCTACGCCCGAGAAGAATCCGTAGTGGCCATACTCCTCGCTATACTTGAAGGGAGCGGTGATAAGCCCCGACTGGGTGCCGTAATAATAGCCTCCGTTCGTGTCGATAAAGGCATTGTACACATAGTACTTGCCGAAACGGCCGATGTTCTGGTTGCTTCTGATCTGCACTGCTCCGATGGAGTCGTTGACGATGACGGGGAAGGTATAGTCACCGTAATCGGGTACGGAGATGGAGAGACCGTCGCGGCTCAATGTGGCGTGAACAGTCCTGAGTTCCACCTGCCTGTCTTCGGTGAAGGTGTTGTAGGCGAGCACGTATTCGCCGGCAATGTCTTTGTCGAAGTCATACTGCTTCACGATGAAGGAGTCTCTTACGCCTGCCGCCCTGTACTTGATGTAGTCGGCGCGGAAATGGCCCGACGTGTTGGCCGACAGCTCTACGTCCATCGTTCCCTGGGCAGCGTCTACCGTAACCGTTGCCCACTCGGGAGCATAGGTGATTTCCACTGCCGTATTGCAGGAGCATTCCTTGAGGGTGGCACCTGCCCTGTCGGTAGACAGCACGAAGTCGGAATTGTCAACTGTGAGCACCAGGCCCAACTGCGACACATTGAGCACGATAGAGTCGTTGGCGGCCTTCTTGATGACTAGTTTCGCATTGCGCGACTGGCGGGAGTCGTTGGCAATGGCAGCCAGCTTCACCGTGTTGCCGTCTACCGTGGCACTGAGCCACTCGGGCTCGTCGGTGTAAGCTTGCACGGGGGTGCAGTCCACCTTCACCGCTCCCTCGCTGTCGTTGGGGCCTAGCGATGTCTGCGCCGAGAGCACATTGATGGTGCTTTCGGCCACAGCATGATAGTCGTTGTCTTTGCTGCATGAGGCAACCAGCGCCAAGGCAGCCAAACCTATTAATATATGTTTCTTCATTGTTGCCGCTTATTTGTTTTTTGTGAGATTTGAAAGATAATACCATGAGAAGACAAAGACATAACTGTCGTTCTCCTTGATGAGGGAGCCTTGCGAGGTGCAGGCCAGGCCCACGAAGGTGTCTGTGGCGTAGCCTTGCGAGGCAAGGGTGCCGTCGTCTTCAAACTTTGCCTCCTGGCTCACGCCGTGCCACACGAGGTTCATGCCGCCCTCGCCCAAGAGGTAACCTACGCTCAGGTCGGCGTTCATAAACCAGATGGCGGGATATTTGCCCGTAGGGTCTTCGATGAGCTGCGTCGGCATGTTGAGATTGCCGGTGGTGGAATCGTAGGTCAGTGCGACGGCATAAGTATATCCATCGAGCGTAAACTCTCCCTTGAGCATGGTGTCGCTGCCTTCCACCTTGGAGATGGTCATGTCGCAACCGCCCGACATGCTGCTGAGTGTCCAGCTGCCCAGCCATGTATCGATGTTGGCGGTATAAGGCGTGAGCTTCAGCTGCGAGGCGTTCTTTGCCGTCAGCTCGCCGTCCTTGTTGACATCGAGGCTGGAGGTTTCAACACCGTCTACCGTTATCGGATTGAGGGTGCAGATACCTGTCGTGGTGAGACAATAGGGCTGCTCCACCAACTGGTTGGAGGCCGAGCGGCAGATGATGCGGCGGGTGGAGTTGTTCACCTCCACCATCTTGCTGGCATCCGTCGAGTTTCCCGACGTATAGTTGACGGCAAGGAGCTTGCTGGCCAGCGCCAGGCTGTCGAGATGGGCAGTCCAGTCCATGCTCTCGGGCACACGGGTAAACACCATGTTGTTGCCCCACTTCTTGCCTCTCACGAATACGCTGTCCTGCGTGAGCCTGGTGACGACAAACTCCCAGTCGCCCTGCTCCCCCTGGATATTGCTGTAGGTGGGAGTGCCCAGCAGATGGAGAATGTTGTTGTAGGTGTTGAAGGTGATCACGGGTCCCATGCTGCGGTCCACACCATAGCTGGAAGTGGCGCGCTCCGAAGAGGCGGCCAGTTCAGGGTCGCCAGCCACCGTCACCTTGCCGTTCTGGAACTTCAGGAGGAAGGTGTAGCCGCCGCCCGTATAGTTCTCGCCCGTGTAGTATTGGAGCTGCCAGCCGTTGCCGGCCGACTCCAGTATCTTCTGCGTGTTCTCTACCGTACTCTCGATGCGGTTGGCCGCCGAAGTGTCAAAGTATTCCTTGTCGTCGTGCAGACAAGACTGCAGGCAGAGTCCTGCCACGGCCAACAAGGTTGCCAAATATATCTTTTTCATTATGCGTAGTCCTTATTTTAAGTGTTCCAAGTCGATTGACTGCATCTCCGAGCCACGGCGCAAGATGGTGCTGCGCAACTGGTCTATGTCGCAGTTCCAAGACTCAGCCATATAGTTTCTTACGATATTGAGCTTCTGCTCAAGAGCCTCCACAGCCGTGGTGCCTCCAGCGGTGTTGGCATCATTCAGGATAGCCTTCCACTGGGCCGGAGTATAGGTGATGTAGACGGAGAGCATCTCGGCAAAGTCTTCGGTTCCTTCCGACATGGCATAGGGAGTGACAAAGCCTTTTCCGTGGGCTTCGGAATCACCCACCTGATACCAGTTGCCGCTCACATAGCCCGACTCCGTAATCTTGTCGAAAGACGTGTCGTAAGGCTTCTTCTGGTTGAGAATGTGGGTAAACTCGTGGTGCATGGTGTGGAAATAATACTGGGTCATGGTGGCATAGTCGGTGAGCACCGAGTTGGTGAGACTGTTCACCATGTAGAGGGTCACCTTGAGACCGCCCTCTGCCGTACCGAGCACCATGGTGCCATTGCTGTTGTAGGCTGGGCTGCCTACCAAGTGGATGACACGGGGCACGTACGACTTCACGAAGTCCTGCCCCATCACCTCTGCATAAGAGTCGAGCCACAGATACTTCACGAGGATGGCGAGCTTGGCCGACTTGGCCGAGTCGGCCGGCACGAGTGTATAGCTGTAGTCAGACTCGATGTCCTCCATCTTGTACTTGAAGTCGATGTTGTACGGGCTGGTATAGTTTTTCTGCAGCCAAAGGTCGAAAGCGTCACGCCGCGGAGAGTCTACTGGAAAGATGGTGGCACTGTCGGGGTCGTTGCCGGAGCACGCCGCCAGCCCCAGCCCAGCAGCCAGGCCCAGCATGAGCATGAATATATAGTGTTTCATTTTTCTGTTTTATTTTAAATGTCATTTTCTCGGGTTGGCAGGGAGGCCAGCCTCTATAACATCCTGCGGCAGCTGGATGGCGAGGCGCGGGTCGCGGGCCTCCATAGTGTCGGTGATGTCTGTAATCTTATAGTTGCTGCTCACGTTGCGGCGATAGATGGTAATGCCGTAGCGCTTCACGTCCTGCATGCGCAGGCCCTCGTGGATGGTAAGGATGCGGCGCAGGTGGAGGATACACTGGAGCAGGGGCTCCTGGGTGTCCTTCTCGATGGTGAAAGCCGTATGCAGCTCCTTGCGTGGCGTAGCCTTTGTCGGCGTGTAGTAAGCCGTAACGTCGTCGCTGTAGAATTTCTTCACCCCGTCGAGCGTAATCTGAAGGCCGGCGAAGGTGACGGCTGAAAGCTCTGAGTTGATATCGTCCATGGCAGCCCCATACTGTCCCAGCATGGCCTCGGCCTCGGCACGCACCAGGAGAGTCTCGTCGGTAGTAAACTCGGCATACTCGGCATGCGGCGTACCGATGCCGGCCTGTATGTCGCTGTACTCGAAGTCGTAGGGCACCTTGCGCACGATATACTTGGAGAGAGACGGGTTGGAGAACACGCTATAGCCGAACACGTCGCCGCTTTTGCCCCAGGGGCCTTCCGACTGCACGGTCTCCTGCGAGGAGATGAACGAATTGTGGGCATACTTGTCGCCGTAGGAATAGGGTCCGCCGATGGCTCCCCACTCCGAGGCCACCACCTGTAGAAAGAGGTTTGCCCTGACCGAAGAGCTTATGTAGGCATTGGGCTGTATCTGCTGGTTGGCAGAGAGATTGCCCCATTCCACCCAGTCTCTGAGCATATTGTCGGGATTGCTGCCAAGCACCTTGTTGGCATACTCCACAGCCTTGTCATACTTATGATAGTAGAGATAGAAGCGGGCGGCGAAGGCTGCTGCCGAAGCGGTTCCGAAATGGAACTTGGGCTTGTCGTAGGTATTGTCGCCTATAGTCTTCATGCCCTCCGTGATGTCGCTCTCTATCTTGGCGTAGAGCTGGGCAAGCGTGCCGCGGTCATACTGTTCGTGAACATTGGTGGATGCAGTCTCGGGATAGGGCAGTCCGAGGTCTGAGTCGGCCGTCGTCTCGTCGTAAGCCTGGCAGAACACGTTGGCAAGCTGGAACATGGCGTAGGCACGGCAAAGGAGGGCCTCGCCCTTCTGGCCGGAATACTGGCTCTGGTCGGCCGCCTCGCTGATGTGCTGCAGGGCAAGGTTGGCGGTGGTCACCGCCTCATAATAGGTCGACCACATCACGCTGGGGCTCTCGTAGTCGCCAGTCTCGGTGATGTCGGCCCAAGAGTAAGCCTGCTCCTGGAAGCGGTCGGCTGCATCCCAGCCGGTATTGATGTTGCAGTCCGTATTGTCGGAATACATCTCCAGCAAGTAGGCCGGATGCACCTGGGGATAGGCGCTGATCAGCAGCTTGCTCACATCGTCGGGACTCTGCATGTCGAGACGGCTGTCGGGCTGTTTGTCCAAATAGTCGTTACACGAAGCCAAGCCGAAGGTCATGGCCAGTGAAACGATGGCTATATATATATTATGTAACTTCATTGTTTCTTAAAAATGGGTTTCTTAAAGTCCAAGTTTCAATGTTAGGGTGAACTGCTTTGGCATGGGCGAAGCCACGCCGCCGGCATTCATAAACTCAGGGTCCTGGCCGTTCAGCTTCTTGTCGGCATAGATCAAGAAGAGGTTGGTGGCCTGGAGCTTGAGCGAAAGATTGCTGACAGCCGAGCCTTCAAACCAGCTGCGGGGGAAGTCGTATGCCAGGGAAATCTCCTTCATGCGGATAAAGTCACCCTTTGCCGTGCGCACCGACGTATAGTTGTAGGCATTGTAGGCCGTGGAAAGAGCGGTCTTGTTCTGGCTGTACTCATACTTGCTCACGATGCCAGGCACATTGGTAGTGCTCTCGTCTCCGGGCTGCATCCAGCGATTTGTGAAGTCGTGGGTCATGGAGGTGAGGTCGTTGTACTGTGCGCTGAACACAGGGTCGAGCCTCACCACGTTGCCGAAGGCGTAGGTCATGAAGATGTTGAGGTGGAATCCCTTGTAGGAGAACACGTTGCCGAGCGAACCGTTGTAGACGGGGTCGGTAGAACCCTCATAGATGAGGTAGTCGGTGCTGTTGCGCTCCTGGAAGTTGATGTCGCCCACGGTTTCCTCACCCTTCTCGTTGATGCACACGGGGTAGCCCTTCTCATTGATGCCCACAAAGGGAATGGAAAACAGCGCACGGGCCGGATAGCCCTGCTTGGCGAAACCGCTGCCCTGCACAAGGTCTATGACGCGCCCCTGGTTGTAGAGGTCGGTGATCTCCGTGCGGTTGTGGGAGTAGATGAAGTTGGTCTGCCAGCTGAAGTCCTTCGTCTTGATGTTGGCGGAAGAGATGCTGAGCTCCTCGCCCCACGACTTCATCGAGCCTACGTTGGCATAGGTAATGCCCTGCAGCTGGGTCACTGTGGGGGCTATCTCGTCGAAGTTGTTGCGGCGGTAGAAGTCGAATGTCACATTCAGGCGGTCGTGGAAGAATCCGGCATCTACACCGAAGTTGAACTCGTTCTTCTTCTCGTAGGTAAGGGCTTCGTTGCCCAATGCCGACACTACAAAGCCCAGCTCCTTGTCGCTGGTGCTGGGACGGTAGGGAGTGCTCATCGTCAGCTTGGTCAGCGCATTGCAGTAGGAGGCGTCTGGAGGCGTACCCGTCAGGCTGTATGACAGGCGGAAGGTGAGGTGCGAGAGGGGGCTGAGCTTCTCAAACCAGTTCTCCTCGTGCACGTTCCAAGCTCCCGACACGTTCCATGTGGGCATCCAGCGTGCCGTAGTAGTACGGCCCATCTGGTTGGAGCCTTCATAGCGGAAGGTGCCGTTGATGACATACTTGCCATTATAAGAATAGGTGCCGTTGGCATAGAAGGCTGCCGTGCGCGAACTGGTGTTGCGCAAGCTGTAGTAGTTGGAGTTCTCCTGGTCGAGCTTCTTGAAGTACTGATACTCGAAGTAGGCCGTCTCGCCACGGTAGTTCATGCCCCATCCGTTGAACCACGAGCGGTTGCGGCTGATGTCGGTGGTCTCCATACCGCCGAAGAGGTTCACGATGTGCTTCTTCGCAAAGGTGTGGTTGTAGTTGAATGTGGCACGGAAGTCGTAGTCGGTCATGCGGTTCTCAGTGCGCTGGTAGATACCTCCCTGCTTCAGCACGGATATGGGCAGGGCGTAGAGGTCGTCCTTGTCGGTGAAGAGGAGCTTGTTGGCATCGCGGATCAGGGAGTTGTCCATGGCGCGGTAGGCCAGTGCCTGGTTGGAATCCTCCAGGATGTTGTGCTCCTGCGAAGAGGCACTGTACTTGATGGCACCGAGCACACCCAGCTCAAGGTCTTTGACGGGTTTCCACTTCAGCTCCATCTGGAATTTCACGTCGCTTACATTGAGGTCGATGTAGTTGCTCTCCAGCTCGTGCAGGATGTTGAAGGCAGCATAGTTGGCATGATAATATGTATATGGGTCGAGCGCACGCGAAGTGTTGAGCGCATAAGAATAGGGGTTGATGTCGAAGTCGCGCTTCACCTGTCCCGACACCACGTCGACGTCCTGTCCCAGTGTGCCCGGGGCTTTCTGCTTGCGGTAAGAACCGCTGCCGATGATGTTGACGGAGAGATTGTCGAGGATGTGGTGAGTCATGTTCATGCTCGCCGTATAGCGGTTCACCTTGCTGTCCTTGTACCAGCCCGGGTCTACCATGGCCGAGAGAGAGGCATAGTAGTTGCTCTTCTGGGTACCGCCGCTCAAGCTGACGGAGTGGTTCTGCATGATGGCAGAAGAGAAGAGCTGCTTAAACCAGTCGGTGTTGCGATACTCAGCCTGCTGCAGATAGGCGTTCTGCGCCTCCTGGGTATTGGCAAGGCCAAAAGAGCCTGTACTGGCATTGTAGGTGTTGATAAGCTCATACATCTTGCCATATACACCATAGTCGCTGCCGTTGAGGATGTCGGAGAGGTTGAGCCATCCCTTGTCCCTCAACTCCTTGTAGATGCTCATCTGGTCCTGGGAGTTGAGAATGTCGAAATTGCTGTAAGAGGGGATGAGACGGGTGGTAAACTCGCCTGTATAGTTGACATGAGCCTGTCCTGCCTTGCCTTTCTTGGTAGTGACGACGATGACACCGGCCATGGCACGCGCACCATAGATGGATGTAGCGCTACCGTCCTTCAAAATCTGGAAGCTCTCGATGTCGTCGGAGTTGAGTCCTGCAATGGCCGAACTGATAAGGGTCTCTGCATCGCCCGAAGAGAGGTCGTCGGCACTCACGTCGGAGACGTCTTCCATGATAACGCCATCCACCACCCAGAGGGGCTTGCTGCTACCGTAAATAGAGGTAGCGCCGCGAACGCGGATCTTGGGGGCCGAGCCAAAGGTGCCGCTCACGTTCTGCACCGACACACCGGCGGCACGTCCTTCGAGCGAACGGCTGATGTCGGCCACACCGTTCAGCTTGGCCTCTTCGGCATTCACACGGTCTGTTGCTCCTGTAAACAATCTTCGGTCTGTCTTCTGCAAACCGGTAACTACCACTTCCTGCAGCTGCATCTCAGATTTCAAGACGACCCTCATGCCAGAGGCGGCAGGCAAAGTCTGGGATTTCATTCCCAGGTAACTGAACATTAGCTTGGCTCCATTTGGAACGCTGAGGGTAAACTTTCCGTCGATATCCGTCACGGTGCCTACACCTTTTGCCCCTCCCGAAATCATTACGGAAGCGCCAATGATAGGTTGACCGTCCTCTTGAGATACGACGACACCAGAAACCTGATTCTGCGCAAACGCCATCCCGAGGCCCATCACTTGACTGGCCAAGAACAACGTGAGTCTTTTTTTCATAAATGTCTCTCTTTCTCGTTTAAAATTATTTGATAATGTTAACCGGCTGCAAAATTACATTTATTTATCAAATTATACAAACGTTTTTTAAAGAAAATGCATTTTTTATGCAAAAAAGTTACATATAGTGACAAAACAACTAAAAAAAACAAAAAATAGCAAATAGTTTGGCAATGTTTCGTGCCAAGCTGTTCTTTTTTTGTTTTGGGGGTTCAGGGTGGATAGGTAAGTATGGGGAGGGTACTACCTACCCACCCCTCGTAAACAAGATACTTAGCATGGATAAGTATCATAGTTACGCCTCGAAAGTATGATACTTTTGCCTCGGAAACAAGCTATTTTGTGTAAGTGATTGATAATGAAACACAATTTCGTTTCATTAGAAGAAGAGGTTACGAATTAGAAATATACAGGATGTAGTATCCTGCTGTGATTTGCATAACCTTCAAAGAACTCTTATAGTTTGCAAAGGTACAAATATACCGTCAAAATCTATTGTGAGGGCTTTACGGAATGGTACTACTTCGAATGGCTGCGTACCAACAGCCGCTTCAAGTTCTCAATGGCAGCAGTGGTCAGCACGCTGATGATGTTCTCCAGCATCACCTGCTGATAGT
>CAVGLH010000026.1:0-26703 GCA_963630065.1 Bacteroides fragilis
AAGTTGTTGATGAGACATATTCAAGTTTCTGATTTGGCAACTCCCACTTGCCTGAGTGGTACAGCGAGGGCGCTGTACCTCCTACAGTTACCCATACTTGCCCCAAAAGGCAATCATAGGAGGTACGGCGCCCCCGCCGTACCACTCAAGCCAGGAAATCCCCCGCCGTACCACTCAAGCCAGGAAATCACTCGCCGTACCACTCAGGCCAGGAATTGTAGCTTCGCCCATGAGAAATGATAAGGAGGGCTCGTACCAGACATAGTGCGAATACGAAGGAAAGGTAAGGTTGGGGTAAACTTAAGGTAAAGTTGAGGTAAAGTTGAGGTAAACTTGAGGTAAACTTGATACGGAGAAAACCATAGCTTTTCTTTGATTTCATAAAATGCTCAAGTTATTTTTTGAACATTACATATTCATCATTTTTAAAGCTGTACGGTTAAAGTTTGCCATTTCGGGACGTGCCGGCAAATTATACCAACTTATTTTCCCCATCCAAATAAAAAAAGAAAGATAACCATGCGTAGTATCAGTAAAAAATGGTAACTTTGCCAAAAATATCAATCATAACTATAGAAGATATGCAGGTAATAGTAACAAAAGAGATTGAAACCGTATGCCCTAACTTTGTGGGGGCATGCGTGGAAGCACAAGTGGAAAACTCGGCCTACTGCCAGGAGCTATGGGACGAAATCAACGCCTTAGGCGAGAAATACAAGCAGACGCTGACCACCGAATCACTGAAGGAAATAAGCGGCATCGCAGCCACCCGCAAGGTTTACCGTGCCTGCGGCAAAGACCCATCCCGCTATCGTCCAGCATCGGAGGCACTCATCCGCCGGATGCTGCAGGGCAAGAAACTCTACCAGATAGACACGCTCGTTGATTTGGTGAATCTTGCAAGCATCGCCTACGGCTACAGCATCGGAGGGTTCGATGCAGACAAGTTTGAGGGCGACACACTGGCATTAGGCGTGGGAAAGACCGGCGAACCCTACGAAGGCATCGGCAGAGGAATGATCAACATAGAGGGACTACCCGTCTATCGCGACGCTAAAGGAGGCGTAGGCACCCCTACCAGCGACAACGAGCGCACCAAGATGACCATCGGAACCACCCACCTCGTAGTGCTCATCAACGGTTACGACGGAAACGAGGAGCAGGTGAGAGCCAATGCCGAGTATATCCAAGAGCTGCTCAAGAAATACTGCAAGAGCGACGGGGGTAGCTATTTCATCTACCAATAAACCGAAAAAGGGGACTGACCACTGTCAGTCCCCAAGACGAGAGAGATATAAGTGCTGATCAAAGTCAGCATCGAGGCAAAATCACTTTGCCTTTTTTATATCTTTGATTATCGATAAAAAATATTTCCATTAATCATCCTGTGTCAAGCCGGTATAGCGAATGCCGGAAACCTTGTACTTGGAATAGCCGTATCTGGCTGAATATGCGTCATCGTCAAACGACACATAGAACACGATGCTGTCGGCGGCTGTGCCGTGAGGTGTCAGTCCTGCACCGGGCAACACCTTTCCATTCTCCACATTCACCTTGCAGTAGTAGGATGAACCGTCATCTCTTGCAAAGGCATTGTCATTTGTAACCTCGCCACCTGTGGTGAAAGTCAAGTTGTTGATGTCGGATGTCATTCTCACCTTGAAGCCCCAGAAGTTATTTTTGTCGTCAATCCACATCTTGTCGCTCTCATTGGCGGCGGTGTTGTAGGTATTGAGCAAGAACTTACCCAAGCCGAAAAAGTCTTTACCGCCTTCTATAGTGTTGCCGTTGGCATCCACGGCATCCACAGTGACATACCACTCTCCTGCCAATGCCCGGGTGGCAGTGCCGCCCACCTCGTCCTTTGCGCATGAGGCAAATGCCAGGCTAAGGACAGCCACACATAAATATAATAATTTCTTCATAACTATCTTCTTCTTAAAAATATTACTTACTCAAAATTACGTGGAACACCATTTGCGAACCATAGTAATAGGCATCCCAGGTATATGTGCCTGTAGCTGCATCAAATTTGCCTACGAGGTCGTTCAAGCTGTCGCCCCAACCGGAAATCAGGCTGTATGCAAGGGTCAGCGTACCGTCGTCGGCAACGGAGAAGTTGCCGTCCATATTGTACTTGCTGCCATATCCTGCACGCTGTGAATACCAGCCGCCGAAGAGGTCGGTGGCATGATAGGTGCCAGCCTCTGTGGCTGTGATTACCACCTCGTAGCTGGCACCGAAGGCTTTCTGCCCGGCGTAGTCACGATAACTGGTGGGGTCGGTGCTGAAGACACCCTCCCTGGGATCGTTGGGGTCGGTCACGATGACTGTACGGGAAGTGGAGGCACTGAATCCGTCAGCATTGGTGGCGGTGTAAGTGAGCGTATAGATGCCCGACTTTGACGTGTCCACTGTACCGGAGGTTACCACCTGTGAGGTGATGTCCTCGCCATTCATCTCTCCATTACAGCCTGGATCCGTAAAGGTGGCACCTTTGTCTACCTCCATCTGTGTATATCCATTGAGAGTCAGAACTGGATAATATGTGATGCGTGTCGTGCCTGCCGAGCTGTCGTTGTCGCAACTTGTGAAAGTGACGGCAGATGTCAGCAACATCAGCATGATGTAAAATATATTCTTTTTCATTTCTTATTTCTTTTTAAAATGAGACAACATTGGATTACTTACCCCAGAACACTGGCTTCACATAGTCAGAATTGCTGAAAGTCGGCGTGTTGCTGTTGCGTGAACCGGAAACCTCGGCATAGGGGAAACGCTCCAGAAGCTTGTTGTCGCCCACCATACTGAACACATCGATAGGAGTATAGAGCGTATAAGCCTTGTAGCCTGCGTCTGTGAACGAACCGTCATTACCCTTCTTGTAGAAGGTGGAACCGCTCACTGTCGTGTCGAAGGCGGGATAGTCCAGACGGCGAAGCTCGCACCATGCCTCGAAGGGATTGACGCCAGCCAGTGCCACCCACTTCTGCTCACCGATGCACTTCTTGTAGTTGGCGAGGCTGAAGGGGTATCTTGCGATATGCTCTTCGGCACCGTCCACTCTAGCCAAATCGAAGGAGTTGCGGATGGCTTCCTCGTAATGGGCAGCGGCATTAGCCTCGTCATTGACGCGGGCGTAATACTCGGCGATGAAGAACTGTACCTCAGCTGGGGTAATCAAGTGTACCACTGAATTGTACTCCACGATGGGACGGCACCACTTGGTGAGGGTATTGGTGCTGGGGTAGTTGGTACCAGACACACCGCCCACATACTTCTTGTCGGCATTTACATTGAAGAAAGACGCCAGGCGTGGGTCTGTATACTCTACGTCGCCGTCGGCATTCTTGACCTGCATGGAACCGATGATGGCGAGGTTGGCGCAGATGTTGGTCTGGGTAGATCCCCAGGCTGAGGAGAACTCCTCCGAATAGAAGGGGTTCATGCTGCCCGACTCGTTGCTCCAGCAGTCAGCGAAGCCCACGGAGCCGATGGGGAAGTCGTTCTCGTCAATCAGCGCTTTCACCGTAGGCAATACGGAAGAGTCCACATTTGCCATGCGCATCAGCATCTTCAACTTCAAGGCCTTGGCAAACTGCATCCATGACTGTGCTGTCTTGCCGGGGAAGAGGAAGTTGGTGCAAACCTCGTTGTTGACACTTGCCTTTGACAAGGCTTCGTCGATCTCCTTGATGGCACCCTCGTAAACAGTCTTGCCGTCGTCATAGTTGGGCGACAGGTTGTTGGGGTCCAAAGCCTCGGTGTAAGGGGTCTCTCCGTAGCAGTCTACCAGAGTCTGCAGTGTGAAGGCGCGAAGGGTGGTGGCAGCGAGATAGGTGCCCCAGTCCTCAGATGCCTCAGACTTCTGCAAAACGGTCTTCAGGTTGACCAGCACCTGCTGGTAGAACTGGGTATAGGCCATACCGCTACGGGTAGCAGACTGCTGGAACTCGGAATAGTCGATATAGTTGGAGGTACCGTTGAGTTGAGCATAAATCTCTGAGTGGTATCCACCCGTGATGCGCAAATAGTTGCCATAGGCATTGGCAAGCGACATTTCCACACCAGGCATGATCATGGAAGAGGTCACGTTTCCTTCCGAAGGAGATGTCGGATCCTGGTTGATGTCCAGATAGCTGTCGCAGGAAGTCATGCAAAGACCCAAGGCGAGAGCTGACATGAATATATATTTTTTCATATTGATATCCTTTTTCTATTACACTTGTTACCTTAAATTAGAATGTCACACTCAAGTTGGCTCCGAATGTGCGGCAGGCAGGATTGGAGTACATCTCACCAAACTGTGTCGCCAAGTCGCCATAAGAGCTCTGGCTAATCGTAGTGGTCTCCGGGTCGATGAAGGTATTGCTGCTAGCGGTCCATGTGAACACGTTGTTGCAGAATACGGTCAGGGCGACATTGCTCAAGGGCAACTTGCTTACCCATGCACGCGGCAGGTTCCAGCTCAGGCTGATGTTGCGCAGCTTCACATAGGAACGGTCGAGCAAGTAGGCCTCACCGCCATAGCCGTAGCCATAGTCGTTGTAGTACTTCTGATAGCTACCGTCTGTCTGGTAGATAGGTGTGGTGTTCTCCACGTACTGACCATTCACCTCTACTACAGAGTTGGGAATCACGAACGGACGACGGTCGTTGTAAGTAGTGATGGTACCGTTACCGGTAAACTGCATCAGGTTCTTGGTGCGTGAGAACATATAGCCGCCCTTGCGGATATCCAATGCTGCACTCAGGGTGAAGCCCTTGTATGTCAAGGCTGTGGTGACACCGCCTGTCCAGTCGCTGTTCATGTTCTTGCCGGTGTCCTCCACCTGGGTGCCGATGACGGGCTGGCCGTTCTGGTCTACTATCAACTTGCCGTCCTCTGTATATTGGGGAAGATAAGTATAGAACTCACCCATAGGTTTTCCTTCCTCTGCGTACATATACACGGCATCGTTACCGGCGGAGAAGTTATAGATGGCTACACGTCCGCCCTCAAGGCTGGATGGCATCTCAAGTACCTTGTTCCAGTTCTTTGAGAAGTTGAATGCCAACTCCCACTTGAAGTTCTTGGTCTGTACGGGAACGGTGGTCAACAACAACTCCACACCACGGTTGCGAACCGAACCGAAGTTGGTCACCTGATAGCTGTAACCCGTAGATGGGTCAACAGGCAGGGTGAAGATCTGGTCGTTGGTTGTTCTGTTGTAGAAGGATGCGTCGAGACCGATGCGGCCCATGAAGAACTGTAAGTTCAAACCTGCCTCGATTTCAGTGGTCATCTCAGGCTTCAAGGAATTGCTTCCCATCGTATTGCCCAAGAGGAAGGAGTTCTTGCCGTTCATTGGGAACTGGGCGATACCCGTGCCATAGTAACCACGAATGCTTGCCTGATCGTAGGTAGAGGATGTCAGATAGACATTAGCGTCGTTACCTGTCTTACCATATGCCAAACGAGCCTTACCGAATGTAAGCACCTTGTTCTCAGGAATCAACTTGGTGAAAATCCAGCTCAGTGTGGCACCAGGATAGAAGAAGCTGTTCTTCTCGACAGGCAATGTAGATGACCAGTCGTTGCGGGCGGTGAGGTCGAGATAGAGCATATCGTCCCAACCCAAAGTGACATCGCCGAAGAGACCCACCAGACGGCGCTTCTGCTGAGACTCGGTCAAGGTCGTCTTGGTAGAACCGTTGCTCAACTGCCAGAAACCAGTGTCGAAGGTAAGGTCATCTGTCTCACCAGTCATTCTGGTCAAGGCACGCTCATTGATGTTGACACCGGCAATCACAGCCAAGTCAAGCTTGTCATCAAGGAACTTCTTCTTGTAATTGGCCATAAAGTCGTGGTTGAACTCGTAATGACGACCATAGCGGGCATACACATAACCGCTCTGGTTCATGTTGCTGGGTGCATAACCCTTGTCATCGGTGATCAACTTGTCATCGAGGGCAATCTGAGGATAACCGATCTTGGTGTCATAGTCTGTATAGTCGAAACCGAAACGATAGGTGAGGGTCAAGTCCTTGATGGGGTTGATGTCTGCCTGCACCTTACCGTTGATCTGCTTGGCATCGGTATGGTTGTAGTTGTTTGCCAAAGACCAGTAAGGGTTGGTGATTCCGTAAGGTGTGAAATAAGCCTCCGGTGTGTTGAACGGACTGCTCAGGTCTTTCTTGTCGAGCAAGGACACGTCGCGTGGCAACTCATAGAGACCGTCGATTACTGAAGTACCCTGGAAGGCACCCACTGCATCCGTAGAGCTGCGGGCGAAGTTGACGGAGCTGGAGAGCTTCAGCCAGTCGTTCGCCTGGTATGTATTGCGGAATGCGAAGGTGTTACGCTTGTAGGAGTCCTGGTCGGAAGGCATGATACCGTCATCGCCTGTGTAAGAGTAAGACAGGTAGTAGGTCATCTCGCCGCTCTTGGAGACACCGCTCAAAGAAACGTTGTGGTTCTGAGAAACACCTGTCTCAAAGAAATCCTTCACATTATTCTTAAGGGCAGAATAGGGATGGAGCAACTGCTGGTGGTTCCACTCCGGACCATATACCTGCATGGAACCGTCGAGGGCAGGACCCCAGGAACCGTTCTCGATGAAGGTCTGGCGACCGTTCCAACCCTGACCGAACTCATTCTGCATCTCGGGCAAAGTAGAAACAACGCGCGCCTGTACGCTTCCGCTATAATTAATGGTGTAGTTGCGCTTCTGGCCCTTGGCACCTGTCTTGGTGGTAATCAAAATGACACCATTGGCAGCACGGCTACCATAAAGGGCGGTAGCAGCGGCACCCTTGAGTACAGTCATACTGGCAATATCATCAGGCGAAATATTGGATATACCACCAGTGGAAATATTCTTTCCTTGACCGGAAACCATATTGTTCTGCAATGGCACACCGTCCACTACATAAAGGGGTTGGTTGCTACCATTGATAGAACCATAACCACGAATCACGACGTTGGTCACAGAACCAGGGTCACCACTGGTGGCACTCACCTGCACACCAGCCACCTTACCCGAAAGTGCATCGGCCACATTTGAGGTGCGAGCACCTACAATCTCATCGCTCTTAATGGTGGTAGCAGCATAACCCAAAGTTTTCTCGTTACGGGTAATGCCCATAGCTGTCACAACGACCTCATCAAGGTTCTTGGCATCTGAAACCAAGAAAATCTTCATCTTGTCGGATGCCTTCATTGTTTTGGTCTGCATACCAAGGTAACTAATCTCCAACACAGCACCTTTGCTCGCATTGGGAAGAACGAAGTTACCATCCACATCCGTCACAGTACCAGTCTTGGTTCCCGCGATTTTCACAGATGCACCAATTACCGGCTCACCGTCATCCTGAGAAACAACCGTACCTGTAACAGTGGTTTGAGCGAGAGCCATGCTCGTACTAAGAGCCAGCCCCCCCATAATCATGGTTAATCTTTTTGCCATAATTTCTCTCTCTTAAAAATTAAACAACTTACAAATATCGGGTGCAAAGATACAGACTTTTAATTATATAAACAAATTTTTAACAAACAATTTGCTACAAAATACCAAACTTATATTATATTTTGCATATTTTCCGCATATTTTCTTACTTTTTTAAACAAAAGCAAGGCTATATAGTTACAAAACGTAAAACACAAGTAATAGAAGGCAGTCAGGTAAAGCTACATTTTGAAAAGATGTCAGAAGGTATGGCATCAAATGACACCATACTGCAACAATGCGTTTCTTACGCCGTCCTCATCCACATGCGTGGTGACAAAGTCGGCTACGGCCTTAAGGTTGTCGCCGGCATTACCCATCGCTACGCCGACACCGGCCTCGCGGATGATGGAGAGGTCGTTGCCCCCGTCGCCAAAAGCCATCGTCTCCTCGATGTTCAAGCCCAGGTAGTCGGCCATGGCATGCAGACCACTCCCCTTGTCGGCTCCAAGTGCTGTAATATCTGTAAAAGCAGGATGCCATCTGCCCGAGGTGCAACTTTCGAGCGTAGGCATCAAGAGAGACTCTTGCGCCTCAGAGCAAAAAGCGGTGAGTTGCAAGATAGCCTCGTCTCTCAAATCATTGACCTCGGAAAGAAAGATGTTGCAATCCACGCCAAGACCTTTTGCGAAGATTTCATACACCTCGTCGGTATAGCGATGAATGGCCAGATGACGCTCCCCCACCACAATGACAGGATAACCGTCACGGTCGGCAGCATCGAGCACCTTTCTCACATCGCCAGAAAGAATCGCTTGCTGGCTCACCACCTTGTCACCTACAAAGCAGAGGGCACCATTGGTGGTGATATAGCCATCGATGAGATGCTCTATCTGGGAGAGATTGTTGATGAGCATCGGTGGACGGCCCGTAGAAATGTAAACCTCCACCCCATTGCGCTTGGCCTGTTCCAGAGCATCTACCGTAGTCTGCGGAATGCGGTGGGTCTTAAAGCTCACCAAAGTGCCGTCGATGTCAAAAAACAATGCTTTTATCTTCTTTTCCATATCTTACAAAAATACACCTTAATATATAAAATGGCAAAAGGCGGCAAAGTAGTAGCCCAAGCCCTTATTTAACGCCACAAAATTACGAAAAAAAAGATAATTGGCCAAAAATGTACAAATTTATTTGATTTTACTTGCAGATTTTAAAGAAAAAACGTATATTTGCCAGCAACTTTCATGCCCAAGAAAACATCTTGCACTACGCATGAAGCCAACTCTTAAAAACATGAGGTTATGAGGAAAACCTACCACCTTGCCAACCTGGCATTTATCCTAACCATGTTGATGACAACACTCGCTTCATGCGAGAAGTTCACCATCAACGAACAGACCACGGCCACAAGTACGAAGGAAGCCGATTCCAACGTGTTCATCCATGTATCCGTAGCCAAGAAATCAAGCTACACCGAGTCGTCCACCATCCGCACAAGAGGCGAAGAAAGTACGGCGGAATCCATCACGGATTATTGCACCCGTCTCTCCATCGGAATTTTCGACGGGACAGAAAAGGTGAAGACTCTCAATCTCACCGCAGAAAAAGACGGGTTTGAAGACATCGGACTCTATCTGGAGCAAGGTCAATACAGAATGGTGGTCGTCGGACACAACGGCAATGGCAACTGCACCATCAGCACCCCTGAGAAAGTGAAATTTTCCAACAACAAGTTGACCGACACCTTCTATTATTACGGCACATTGAACGTATCGGAGAAAGAAGACACGGAAAAAAGCATCCAACTGAACAGAGCCGTGGCAAAGGTGCTGGTACACTTCAACGATTCAGTGATACCCGAGAACGCGCGCAGCATCAAGTTTTACTACACCGGCGGAAGCAGCACCCTGGATGCCACCACGGGCTACGGATGCGTGAAGAGCCGACAGACAGAGACTTTCAACATTGAAGAAGGCAAGAAAGACTATGCCGTCTACACCTTTCCCCGAGAAGAGAACAACGGACTCAGCATGACCATCAGCCTCCTCGATGCCGAGGGAAAGAGCATCAAGGAGTTCAACAGAACAGGACTTCCCGTGAAAATCAACAACATCACCAAAGCCAACATCAGCGTAAAGGACAGCTCCACCGAGGACCCCGACGATGGAGATGACGATGATGATGAAGAAGGAGGAGGATGGACTTTCACCATCAACCCCGACTGGGAAGGCGAAATCAATGTGGATTTCTAGGAAAGGCATGTTCTTTTTTTCCATAAAGCAAGGTATTTTTATGATAATTAAGCAATTGACAGTCAAAAAGTCTTTGCCAATTGAAATTATTTCCATAATTTTGCATCCGATATTATATAATATTACTATATAAGGATGAAAAAATATATAACTCTTATCATGCTGATGGGAGCATTGATTCCTGTAGGGGCTGGGGCGCAGACATGCCTTAGCCTCGATAGTTGCCGTGCCATGGCACTACGCAACAACAAGCAGCTCAATGCCTCCAAGCTTAAGAAAGACGTGGCCACCAACCTGAAGAAGTCGGCGCGCACCAAGTACCTGCCCAAGGTGGACGCCATGGGCGGATACGAATGGTTCAGCAGGGAAATATCCTTGCTGAACGACGGACAGAAATCTACATTCAGCAACTTAGGAACCAGTGCAATGCAAGGCATCTCGGCCAATGCCACCGACGTGATGAAAGACTTGATGACCAAGGGGCTGCTCACTCCAGAGCAAGCACAGAAGATTGGCGGATTCATCACGGAGAAAGGCAGCACCATCCAGCAACAGGGCAACGCCTTGGGACAGGGCATCGTAGACGCATTTCGCACTGACACCCGCAACATCTGGGCAGGAAGCGTGATGCTCCGCCAACCCATCTATATGGGAGGTGCCATCATCGCAGCCAACAAGATAGCCGACATCGGCGAGGAAATGGCGGACAACGACCTCGACATGCAGACCCAGAAGACTCTCTACAGCATCGACCAAGCCTACTGGATGGCCGTATCGCTCAAGCAGAAGCAGAAACTGGCCGTCAGCTACCGCGACTTGGTAAAGAAACTCGGCGACGACGTACACAAGATGATCAAGCAAGGCGTAGCCACCAAGGCCGACGGACTGAAGGTGGACGTGAAGGTGAACGAGGCGGAGATGACCATCACCCAAGTGGAAGACGGACTGTCGCTCTCCAAGATGCTGCTCTGCCAACTCTGCGGCATCCCCATGAACCAGGAAATCACCCTTGCCGACGAGGACAAGGAGTCGCTGGCTCTTTCAGGCGCAGCCATAGACACCGAACAACAGCGCGTGGCCGCCTCAGACTCGGCAATGAACACCCGTCCCGAACTGAGAATGCTGCAAAACGCCGTAGAGATTTCCAAGCAAGCCACCAATCTGGTGCGCGCCGTATATCTGCCCCACGTGGCATTGACCGGCGGATACATGATTTCCAATCCCAATGTGTTCAACGGATTCCAGAAGAAGTTCTCTGGTGTATGGAACGTAGGAGTCATCGTGCAAGTGCCCGTATGGAACTGGTTCGACGGCACCTATAAGGTGCGTGCCTCGAAGGCAGCCACCTGCATCGCCCAGATGAACCTCGACGACACCCGCGAGAAAATTCACCTGCAGATAGCCCAAAGCCAGTTCAAGGTGGACGAGGCGCAGAAGAAGCTCAACATGGCCCAGAAGAACATAGCCAGCGCAGAGGAGAACCTGAGATGCGCCAACCTCGGATTCAAGGAGGGCGTGATGCAGGTGGCCGACGTGATGGCTGCACAGACAGCCTGGCAGAAAGCACAAAGCCAGAAGATTGATGCGGAAATCGACGTCAAGTTGACCCAAGTAGCTCTCAACAAGGCGTTGGGTAT
This sequence comes from Bacteroides fragilis, assembly GCA_963630065.1. Taxonomy (GTDB): domain Bacteria; phylum Bacteroidota; class Bacteroidia; order Bacteroidales; family Bacteroidaceae; genus Prevotella; species Prevotella fragilis_A. Next base: position 11,317 of record CAVGLH010000026.1, read on the forward strand.
CCTGCAATGAAGTTTGAAGTTAGAAGTTAGGAGTTATTTCCGCTTCTTATACATTATACTATTATACATTATATAATTAGAAAACAAAATGACAAAGAAGTCACAACATAACAATATATTGCTCGCCGTCATCGGATTTGCGGCAGTGGTCGTACTCGTGGGTGTCATCGGTTTTTTCACCCTTGAGCAGAAGGACGACACCATCCAGGGAGAGGTGGAAGTAGCAGAATACAGAGTTTCCAGCAAATTGCCGGGACGCATCGTGGAATTGAGAGTAAAGGAGGGCGACTACGTTCACCCAGGCGACACCCTCGCCATCCTCGAAGTGCCTGAGATGGAGTCGCAGGAGAAGATGCTCAAGGCCACCAACGAGGCAGCCGAGGCCATGAAGGACATGACCGACGCCGGAGCACGCAAGGAGCAGATACAAGGTGCCTACCAGCTGGTGCAGCAGGCAGAGGCAGCGGCCACCATCGCCAAGAAGACATACGACCGCATGCAGAACCTCTACAACGAGGGCGTGATCAGCGGACAGAAGCGCGACGAAGCCTTCGCTGCCTACAAGGCTACCGAAGCACAGGTGGCAGCAGCCAAAAGCCAGTATGAGATGGCCAAGAACGGCGCGCGTACCCAGGAAAAACAGATGGCTGCCAGCAACACCAAGGCTGCCAAGAGTGCCGTCGACGTAGTGAAAAACCTGCTCAAGGAGACTGTACAGGTAGCCCAATGCGAGGGCGAGGTAAGCAACGTTTATCCCAAGGTAGGCGAGCTGGTAGGACTGGGATCGCCCATCATGAGCATCTCCATCATGAGCGACATGTGGGGAACATTCAACGTGCGTGAAGACCACCTGCAGGGACTGAACAAGGGCGCAGAGTTCACCGCCTTCGTTCCCGCCTTCAACAAGGAAATCAAGATGAAGGTGTATTACCTGAAAGACCAGGGTTCCTACGCCACATGGAAGGCCACCAAGGACAACGGCGACTACGACCGCAAGACCTTCGAGGTGAAGGCCCGTCCCGTGACCAAGCTCGAAGGACTTCGCCCGGGAATGTCGCTTATAATTAAGTAATTTGCTCTGATTATTAAGAATTTATAGTTTATAATTTTGAAACGATTATATCATATAGCCCTCAGGGAATGCGGCATCATGTGGAAGAACCCCATCTATCTCTTCTGTATGGTCATCGCCCCCATCGTGATGGTGATTTTCTTCACCACGCTGATGAGGCAAGGCGTGCCCTGCGACATGCCCGTGGGCATCGTGGACCAAGACAACTCGGCCACGTCCCGACAACTGGTACACAAGCTGGACGCATTCCAGACCACCAAGGTTGTGGGGCACTATGAGAACATCGCCGAGGCACGCCACGCCATGCAGAAGAATGAAATCTATGCATTCCTGCTCATCCCCGACGGTACGGAGGCCGGACTGATGGCTTCCCGCCAACCCAAGATTTCGTTCTACTACAGCAGCGTATCACTGGCGGCCGGTTCGCTCTTGATGCGCGATCTGAAGACCATCTCCACCTTGGGAAGCGCAGCGGTGGGTATGAAGAAGCTCGCAGCCCTAGGCAAGACCAACGACGAAATCAAGACCTTCCTGCAGCCCATCGCCGTAGACCTCCACATGATAGGCAACCCCTACGCCAACTACAACTACTATCTGTCGAGCGTGATGGTGCCCGGACTCATCCTGGTGTTCGTCTTCCTCATCACCCCCTATTCGATAGGAACGGAGCTGAAGTTCAAGCGAGCTAAGGACTGGATGGCCATGGCCGACAACAATCCCTACCTAGCCATCGCCGGAAAGGTGCTGCCGCAGACACTCATCTTCGTCACCATCTTCCTATTGTTTGAGTTCTACATTTATTATATATTGGGATTTCCACATCCAGGAGGCGCACTGCCCATCGTATTGTTGGCAGTGTTGAGCGTACTGGCCTGCCAGTGCTTCGGCATCTTCATCTTCGGCCTGATGCCTTCGCTCAGAATGGCGATGAGCATCTGTTCGCTCTGGGCTGTGGTGAGTTTCTCCATCTGCGGAGCCACCTACCCCATCTTCTCCATGGACAATCCCATTGAGGCCATCGGCCAACTATTCCCGATGCGCCACTACTACATGATTTACCAGATGAACATCTTCAACGGTTTCCCCATGAGCGACGCCGTATTGCACTGGGGAGCACTCGTGCTATTCTGCGCCCTGCCGATGCTCACCGTCTGGAACATCAAGAAGGCGATGTTGGTGTATAAATACTTACCATAATGAAAAGATCTAGTTTATTATATAAGATTGCCAAGGGCTGGAAGGACACGTTCTACATCTGGGCCAAGGAAATGCGCAATGTGTTCCGAGACGAGGGCGTGTTGATGTTCTGCATCCTGGTGCCGCTGGGCTATCCGCTGCTCTACTCGTGGATCTACAACAACGAGGTGGTGAGAGAAGTGGACACGGCCATCGTGGACCTGAGCCACAGCCATAGCTCCCGGGAGTTTATCCGCGACTATGACGCCGCCCCAGAAACCAAGGCCACCTATTATTGCAACAGTCTCGACGAGGCTAAGGAGTTGGTACGCCGACAGGCAGTACATGGCATCCTCTATTTCCCCAGCAACTTCGACACCCAGTTGAACCGTGGGGAACAGGCGCACGTAGGAGTTTACACCGACATGAGCCTGATGCTCACCTACAAAGCCATCTACCAGACGGCACAAGCCGTGGCCAGCCACATCAACTCGGGCATACAGGTGAAACAAAGCACGGGATTTACCGACCGCGACGACGAGATTACCACGAAGCCACTAGACTTCGACGAAGTACCGATATTCAATACCACTGGCGGCTATGGCAACGCCATCTTGCCGGGTGTGCTGATGCTCATTCTCCAACAGACGCTCCTGTTGGGCATCGGAATGGCGGCAGGAACATCGAGGGAATTGAACAGAAACCGGGAGCTTATCCCCGTAAGCAACCACTACGGCGGCATCTTCCGCATCGTGTTTGGCAAGTCACTTTGCTACTTCATGATTTACGCCGTCATCGGCATGTATCTGGCCTTGGTGATTCCCAAACTGTTCAGTTTCGTGAGCATGGTGTCGTGGACCACCATCCTAGGATTCCTCCTACCCTACATCCTAGCCTGCATCTTCTTCGGACTGATGCTGTCGAGCATGGTGAGATACCGTGAGAACGTGATGCTCTTGGTAGTGTTCACCTCCGTGCCGCTGCTCTTCCTGACGGGCATTTCGTGGCCACAGAGCAATATTCCAGCCTTTTGGCAGGGAGTGGCCTGGATATTCCCCTCTACCTTTGGCGTGAGAGGATTTCTCAGAATCAGCAGTATGGGAGCCAGTCTGGCCGATATTATTACCGAATTTAGGGCTTTGTGGATTCAGGTAGCCGTCTATTTCACAGGCACCTGTCTCGTATTCCGCCATCAGATGAGAATGGCTCGCAGGAACGCCGGACTGCCAGCGGAATTGAGTACAGAAGAGGATGAGACGGAAGAAATTGTAACTACTTAGAAAAGTACAGCGAGGTGCTTAAATCTCACTTGCTTGAGTGTGGTACGGCGAGGGCGCCGTACCTCCTACAGCCAGAAAAGGCAATCATAGGAGGTACGGCGCCCTCGCCGTACCACTCAAGCAAGGAATTGTAATTAGTGTGTACCTACAATCTTGGTAGGAGCCTGCTCCTTGTTGCGGCGATTCACCACCGTAACCACGCTCTGGGCGAGACTCAGGAAAGCCTGACCTGTAATAGAATCCACCTTGGTTGCGGCAGGAGCACCATCATCGCCCCCCTCGCAGATGCTCTGCACAATAGGAATCTGGGCGAGCAATGGCACGTTCATCTCCTTGGCGAGATTCTTGCACCCCTCCTTGCCAAAGATGTAATACTTGTTCTCGGGCAATTCGGCAGGCGTGAAATAAGCCATGTTCTCAATGAGACCCAGGATGGGCACGTTCACCTTGTCGTTCTGGTACATGTCGATACCCTTGCGCGCATCGGCAAGAGCCACCTGCTGGGGAGTGCTCACGATGACAGCACCCGTGATGGCCAACGTCTGCAAGAGCGTCAAGTGGATGTCGCTCGTGCCGGGAGGCGTGTCGAGGATGAAGTAGTCCAACTCGCCCCAATCGGCATCGGCTATCAGTTGCTTCAAGGCCGAGCAAGCCATTCCGCCACGCCAAAGGGTAGCCGTGGTAGGACTCACGAAGAAACCTATGCTGAGCAACTTCACACCATATTTCTCCACTGGTTCGATGAGGTCTCTTCCGTCTTTGTGGACAGAATAAGGACGCTCCTCCTCCACCCCAAACATCTTGGGCATGGAAGGACCGAAGATATCCGTGTCGAGCAATCCCACCTTGTAGCCCAACTTGGCGAGGGCGATGGCCAGATTGGCAGAGACCGTACTCTTGCCCACACCACCCTTGCCAGAGCTCACGGCGATGACATTCTTCACCTGAGGAAGCATTTTTCCCACCTCAGGACGGGGTGCAGACTTAAACTCTGTGACGATTTCCACCTCCACCTCCTTGGACACATGGTAGTGGATGGCAGCCTCGGCCGCCTTGACGGTACTCTTCAAGAAAGGATCGGTATCACGAGGGAAGAGCAACACCACCTTCACCTTCATGCCATTGATGCTAGGTGTGTCGGCGAGCATCTGGCTCTCTACGAGGTTCTTCTTGGTGCCCGGATAAATCACCGTGGCCAGAGCCTCTTCTATCAGTTTGGGATATAAAGTCATAATCTTGTTTGTTTTTTATTACTGCAAAAGTAACAATAAAATATGTAATAAGCAAATAAAAACTAAATAATTTCAGATATTAAACACTTTTATGTATCTTTGCAAAACATAGAATATTTAGAGAAAAATGAATTGCAAAAAAATCATATTATGTGCGGCCATCGGACTTATGGGACTTACCAGCCAAGCCTCCAATGCCCAAAAGAACCGCAAGAGCAACACCGTTACCGCCACGCCTGCCAATATCTATTGGACTGACGGCAATGGAAGAGTGACCTATAATACCAACGCCAAAACTTCACAAGTAGTAAAGATAGCCCTCGATCTTTTCGAGAGCGACATGAAGGCGGTCACCGGACTCGCCCCCAAGCAGAAGTCAAACGCCACCATCCAGATATATCAAGTCGACATGCTCTCCAACAAGGAGTTTTCCGCTGTCGAGAAACTAGGCACCCCACTCCACCAGATCATCACGGTGAAGGATGCCTACTATATCGGCACCCGGAACAAGAAGATAATCGTGATAGGCAGCAACGCCCGCGGCACCGCTTACGCCATCATGCACCTCTCCCAAATGGCAGGCGTATCTCCCTGGGCCGCATGGAACGACCTTCAGCCCCAGACTCGCCGTACCCTCTCTACCCCTGTGGGACAGGAATGGATAGAGATTCCGAGAATAAAATATCGGGGATTGGCACTCAACAACTGCCAATGGATGAAACCACAAAACTACAGCCAGCTGGCACGCCTCATGCTGCGTCTCAAGGCCAATACCCTCTGGCAAATGCCCGGCAAGCGTTCGGCAGCCTACAACAAGGCGGTAGTAGACAGCTTCGACATCTGCATGGCAGCCAACCACAAGGTTATAGAGCTGGTTGGCAAGAAACATAAAAAACACAAAACGAGCATCGACAACGTGAAATTCGTGTTCGACGACCCACAGATGGACCTCAGCACTGTTTCGCCCGGCATAATGCCTGAAGTGCTCAACAGCGAGGACGATGCCTGGATAGCCAATGTAACCAACCCTAAACTCTCATGCCTCCAACTCTCCATGATGATGCAGCTGGCATGGAACAAGGATGCTCTCAAAGCTGGCAGCAAGTGCTATCTCCTGAATTGGCTCTGCGAGCAGTTTGGCGATGCCACAGGCAAGCGCGTCCAGCCATTGATGGAGGAATACTACCGTCTGACCAACATTCGACAACCAGCCTACATGGCAATGCCCTATGGCGACACCGAGTTTCATTCGGGCGAATTTGGCAACGAACTGGAGCGCTACCTCTATCGCTATGACCAGCTGAAGGCAAATGCCGAACGCATCGAGCGCAGCCTCCCTGCGGACCAGAAAGACGGTTTCTTCGAAATAGTCAAATACCCCATCTTTTCGGCCGCCCTCATCGCCGAGAAAGAACTAGAGGCACAAGAGGCCAGACACATCGCCCGTCCTGGACTCTTCGACTCGGACAATGAGGCAAAGACCGCAGCCGCAGTAAGCCTGTCGGCCTACAATACCTTGCAGCAACTAGACCGCTATTTCAGCAACCTGCGCAATGGAAAATGGTGCGACTATACAAAGGCCAACAGTGCAGAAAAGCAAGCCCCACAGTTGCCCGGCACCTTATCTGCCGCAGACATCAAACACTACAGGCAAGATGCCTTTGACAGGTCAGCAGACCTCAAGCCTCTGTCTGTATCAATAAATGACGTGTTTGCCAAGAATGCGTGGGAATGGTCTTCCGCCACAAAATCGGCCGTTTTGTGTCCATTGGTCGGACATAGCAACAAGGCAGTAAAGTTGTCAAAGGGAGCCATGCTCAACTATAATTTCTATAGCAACAAAAGCGGCGATGTGAGATTCACCCTCGCCGTCATCCCCAGCTATGGTGCCACCAACAAGAGTATGAGGGCAAGCGTGAGCATCGACCATGCCACGCCAGTAGTCTGCCAGTTTGGCGAAGCCTACAACAGCAAGCAGTGGAAGTTAGACCTTTGGAGAGGCCAGGCCTTGAAAAGTTTCTATGCCACCCTGCCAAGCGGTAGCCATAGCATAGAAATCAAGGCATTGGACGACGACATTATCATAGACCAGTGGATACTGGACTACGATGTGGATCGCGAATATTACGTATTCCCCGTACAAAAATAAAAAACAGCCCGCAAGACCACTTGGCAGTCTTGCGGGCATTCTCTTATTGGTTGTATGAAATAAAATGATTATTCTATGACAACTGTAGTCCAACCGTGCTTATCCTCGATGGTTCCATACTGGATGCCACGGAGGGTCTCATACAGGTGCTTGGACACTGGACCTGGCTCCGAACCGAAGTCGTAACGCTTGCCAGTATCAAGGTCGTCGATGTAGCTGATTGGAGAAATCACGGCAGCCGTACCGCAAGCTCCAGCCTCTTCGAAGGTCTCCAGCTCTTCCTCAGGAATCTGGCGACGCTCCACCTTCATACCCAAGTCTTCGGCCAACTGCATGAGGCTCTTGTTGGTGATAGACGGGAGGATAGAGGTGCTCTTCGGCGTAACGTAAGTATTGTTCTTGATACCGAAGAAGTTGGCAGCTCCACACTCGTCGATGTACTTCTTCTCCTTGGCGTCAAGATAGAACTCGCAAGCATAGCCCTTCTCATGGGCGATGGAGTTGGCCTTGAGGCTGGCGGCATAGTTGCCACCCACCTTATAAATACCTGTTCCGAGCGGAGCAGAACGGTCGTAGTCGCGGATGATGACGTAGGGGTTGCTGGAGAATCCACCCTTGAAGTAAGGACCCACTGGGGTTACGAAAATCAAGAAGCAGTATTCCGTAGAAGGATGAACACCCACCTGGGCACTGGTACCGATAAGCAGAGGTCGGATATAGAGGGTGGCTCCGCTCTCATAGGTAGGAATCCATTCCTGATTGAGACGCACCACTTTCTTCACCATCTCCTCGAACAGCTCCGTAGGCAACTCGGGCATCAAGATGCCACGACAAGTGCTCTGCAAGCGGGCTGCATTCTCGTCCATACGGAACACGCGCACCTTGCCGTCAGGGCAGCGATAAGCCTTCAAACCCTCAAATGCCTCCTGGCCATAGTGCAAGCAGGTTGCAGCCATGTGTAATTTCAAATACTCATCAGAGCAAATTTCGATTTCACCCCATTTGCCGTCGCGATAGTAACAGCGAACATTGTAGTCGGTACGGCGATAGCCGAATGACAAATTAGACCAATCTAAGTCTTTCATAACATCCTATTTTTAAAATGTTCTACTAATATTTAACTGCAAAAGTACAAAATAATCTACGAATCTGCAACTTTTTCTTGCATTATTTATCAAAAATAGCATTATTCGCCCTCATTCAGCAGTTTTTTGATTTCCTCATCGGTCTTGGTGAGCTTGTCTTTGCACATTTTCACCAGTTCCTTGGCTCGTTTCAGTTGCTCCGAGAGCTGGTCAATGTCGAGCTCATCGTTCTCCATTTTGCCCACGATATTTTCAAGTTCGTGGACGGCGGACTCATACTTTATCATAATGTTAAGTGTTAAGTTATTCTACCTTGCTGCGGGTGGTGCCTTCGGCGAATCTGGTTTCGATGATGTCGCCTTTCTTCAGCGATGCGGCATTCCTCACGCTCTTGCCATCCTTCAGGGTGATGCTGTAGCCCCGGCTTAAAAGGAGGGCGGGGTCTTGCGAACGGATGCGCTGTTCGAGCATCTGGAGGCGGTGGCTCTCCTTGAGCATCTTTCGCTCCAGGACGGGCTGGATGTTTTGGGAGAGAATCTCCATCTTGCGCTGGGCGGTGGAGAGCTTGTACTGGACGGCCTGAGAGAGACGGCTCATCAAGCGGTCGAGCTTTGCCCCCTGCTTGGTCTTGACCAGGGAGAACTGGATGGGAATGGCACCCGACAATCTTTCCAATCGCATCCGCTCCACTTGCAGGCGATGCTTCACATGAGTTATAATGGTTTCCTGCGCATCCATCACCCGGGCATAGACTGCGGTGAGATGGTCTACGAGATAGGCTGCGGCGGCTGTCGGGGTCTTTACCCGGCGGAAGGAAATCATGTCGAGCACACTCTCGTCGCGGTCGTGGCCGATACCCGTGATGATGGGCAAGGGGAAATTGGCCACGTTTTCGGCCAAAGACAAGGTATCGAAGCCTGAGAGGTCGCTCGTGGCTCCACCACCTCGGATGATGACCACGCAATCCCAGTCTTCCCATTCGGCATTGATGCAGTCCAGGGCGGCGATGACGCTCTGCTCCACCCCCTCGCCCTGCATTGTTGCCGGGAAGAGACGGGTGCGGAATTGCAAACCATAGTCGTTGTCGGCTAGCTGGTTGCAGAAATCGCCATATCCTGCTGCCGTGGCACTGGAGATGACGGCGATGCGCTGACAGAACATCGGGAGTTGCAGCTCTTTCTGGAGTTCGAAGACTCCCTCTTCCTTCAGCGTCTGGACGATTTCCATTCGTTTGCGTGCCATGTCGCCCATCGTATAGTTGGGGTCGATGTCGTCGACTATCCACGAGAAACCGTAGTTCTCATGAAACTGAGCGTGTACTTTCAGGAGCACCTTCATGCCGGCATGAAGGCGCTGACCTGTAATGCGCTCGAAGTGGGGCTTGATCAGCATCCAACGGTTTCGCCAGCAAGAGGCATGCGCCTTGGCTATCGGTGTGTTGGAACGCTCGTCCTTCTCGATGAGTTCCATGTAGCAATGCCCACCGTATGCCTCGCGGGCTTCCGACAGTTCCGCCTCCACCCAATAGCTATCCGGCAGCGACATCGAAATGACTTCGCGCACCACGGAGTTGAGTTCGTATAGAGACAAATGTTTCATCATAACAAAGCCTTTGAATTCTTCACTCTTCGTTCTACTCTCTTCGTTCTTCACTCTTCACTTTATCGCCTTCCCCGTTTGGTAAGCCTTCCAGAAGTCGGGCACACCATAGCCGAAGACATTGTCGGGATGTTGCTGGTTGTTGCCAGACAAACGCACCAGCTTGATGATTTGTCGGGCTGTCTTGCCGGGCAAGGCTTGCCAAAGACAAGCCACCATACCGGCGATAAGCGGAGCCGAGAAGGATGTTCCATTGTCGTTGATGATGCTGCCCCGACCGGTTATCACAGAGGTAGGACTGCCGAACGCCATCACATCGGGCTTGATGCGCCCATCGGCAGTAGGACCTACGGCACTGAACGCCGCATTCACACCTTTATCATTGATGCTCCCCACGGTGAGGATGTCGTCAGCATCGGCAGGAAAATTGATTTTCTTCCAACTACCCATACCATCGTTGCCAGCTGAGTTGACACATACGATGCCCTTGTCGGCACACATCGAGGCAGTGCGGGAGATGAGAGCGGTATGTCCGTCCTGCTCCTTGTAGCGATGGTCCATCGAAGCATCGTCGAAGGCATGATAGCCCAATGAAGAACTGATGATGTCGGTGCCGCAACTATCGGCATATTCGGCAGCCTCAGCCCAGTAGTCCTCTTCGGCGGGACTCTCTGTGCGTTCGTCCTCGCATCTCACCAACAGATATTGAGCCTTTGGGGCCACACCGACATAAAGTCCGGGGACGTTGGTTGCCATAGTGGAGAGAACCATCGTGCCATGCTCCATCTCGGTGAAAATATTATTGGACTTGGGAACCACGAAATCCTTCAGTCCGGCCAACTTGATGTCGTGGAGAGCCGGAATCTTGTCCACATTCATGAATCCACCGTCAAAGACGGCTATCATGAGACCATCACCACAATAGTTGGCAGCATGCAAACGTTTTCCATTCAACGACTTGATTTGTGCATCGGCAGTCCCATATTCACCAACTCCCGTAGCCCCCCAGCCATTCAGTTCCTTACGGACACTGGAGCGGGTTCGCTCGCTGATGGAATCGGGAGAAGCGAAGACCTTGGTCATCTTGACGATAAAATCCAGACCGTCGAGCTTGCGCAGTTCCTTTTCCTTATGGATGCGCACCAAGAGCGTATTGTTCCATTTGCTCTTGCCCACGACCTCGATGCCCTCATCGGTCACCGCCTTGACATAAAGAGGCGAAACGGGCAGGTCGGTTTCATCCAAATTCAGTCGTTGGCACTGCCGACGCTCCACACTGCGGGCTGACAGAAATTCCAGAGGGCGGTCGAGAGAATAAGGGGTACGTGAAAGATCCTTATCCTTGAGGTAGAGACGATACATCAACGTCTTGCCTCCAGGATAGGAAACGAGTTGGGTCTCCGTGACACGAGGTGCAAGTGTCAAGCCATCGACACCAGCCATCGTCACCAAGGCGACACAAAGCAATGCATATAGCAATAAATATCGTTTTATCATTTCAAGACAGGCTTTTCGATTGCAAACCATTTTGTTGTTTATTCCGAATTGCAAAAGTACTGTTTTTACACGACAATGCCAAAAGAATGAGGAAGTTTTTGCCTGGAAAGGAAGTTTTTGCATTATATATAATAAGGTGTGGGATATTTTTAGTAATTTTGCAGCCAATAAAAGAAAATAAATGGAAAATAAACAAGCGACATTAGAATTAGGAACCAAACCGGTAGGCAAGCTGCTGATGCAGTATGCCCTGCCTGCCATGATTGCAATGACCGCCTCCTCGCTCTACAACATCGTAGACCGTGTGTTCATCGGTCAGGGTGTGGGAGCAATGGCCATCTCCGGCCTCGCCATCACCTTCCCCTTCATGAACCTCACCGCCGCCTTCGGTGCGGGTATCGGCGTGGGAGCGGCCACAGCCATCAGCGTGAAATTAGGGCAGAAGGATTACAAGACCGCCCAAAACATCCTTGGCAACACATTCACGCTCAACCTCATCGTGGGTATTGGACTGAGCATCATCTGCCTGCTCTTCCTCGACCCAATCCTGCGCTTCTTCGGAGCCAGCGACCAGACCATCCCCTACGCCCACGAGTATATGGTCATCATCCTGTTGGGCAACGTGGTGAGCCACATGTACTTTGGCATGAACGCCTTGCTCAGGGCGGCGAGCAAGCCTAGGCAAGCGATGTTTGCCACCATCTTCACGGTGATTATGAACGTGGTGCTCGACGCCCTCTTCATCCTAGGCTTCAAATGGGGCATCGAGGGAGCGGCAATCGCCACCATCCTATCGCAGTTGCTCGCCCTCTGCTGGCAGTTCAAGCTATTCAGCAACAAGGACGAACTGCTCCATTTCAAGCGCGGCATCTACAGGCTGCGGAAGATTCTCGTGAAACATATCATCGCCATCGGCGTATCACCGTTCCTGATGAACGTATGCGCCTGCGTCATCGTCATCTTCATGAACAACCAGCTGGTGCGCTTCGGCGGCGACCTCTCGGTAGGTGCCTACGGCATTGCAAACGGCATCGCCATGGTATTCGTGATGTTTGTGATGGGCGTGAACCAGGGCATGCAGCCCATAGCCGGCTACAACTACGGCGCACAGAAACTAGACCGACTGATGAGGGTGCTCACCCTGAGCATCATCTTCGCCACCATCATTATGGTAGTGGGTTGGCTGATAGCCATGTTCCTGCCCTACTACTGCGCCCGTATGTTCACCACCGACAAGACGCTGATAGAGATGGGTATCAAGGCCATCCGCATCATGATGCTCTGCTTCCCCTTGATTGGCTTCCAGATGGTAATCACCAATTTCTTCCAGTGCATCGGCAAGGTGAAGATCAGTATATTCCTCTCCTTGTCGCGCCAGATGCTCATCCTCCTGCCCCTTCTGGGCTTCCTGCCACTGATATGGGGCATCGAGGGCGTGTGGTACAGCATGCCTATCTCCGACTTTGCAGCCACCGCCATCGCCGGGGTCATCATGGTATGGTATATGAACAAACTGAAGAAACAACATAAACTGATGCAAGATGGAAAATAAGAAAATAATCATCAACGTGGGTCGCCAGATAGGTAGCGGCGGCCATATCATCGCCGAAAAACTGGCGGAGGACTTCGGATGCAAGTGCTACGACCGGGAGCTATTGAACCTCGCCGCCAAGGAGAGCGGGTTCTCGGCCAAGTTCTTCGAGCAGAACGACGAGCAGAAGGGATTCTTCAAGTCTCTCTTCCACACCCATCTGCCCTTCCTCAGCGACAACAACTTTTACAGCAACGACTTCTCGCAGGAGGGACTGTATAAGTTTCAAAGCGATGCCATCAAGCGAGCAGCCAACGAGGGCAACTGTGTGTTCGTGGGCCGCACCGCCGACTATGTGCTCCGCGACTACGAGAACGTGGTGAACGTGTTTATCACTGCCGACGAAGAAGACCGTGTGAAAGCCGTGAGCGAGCGCCGGGGCATCACTCCCGAGGCAGCCCGCAAGTTCATCTCCAACCACGAGAGCGAGCGTGCCTCCTACTATAATTACTACACGGGCAAGGTATGGGGCCACAGCGAAAGCTACGACCTCTGCATCAACAGCAGCCTGCTGGGAATGGAAGAGACAGAGAAGTTTATCGCAGAGTTTATCAGGAAGAAGTTTAACTTAGAGGAGTTAAAGGAGTTAGGAAGTTAAAGAAGTTAAGACAAATGTCTTGTAGCCAATCATTTTGACCGAAAAAATCAGTAGCTGCAACTATTGTCTTAACTTCTTTAACTCCTTTAACTCCTTAACTTCCCCAAATAAAAACAACAATGAAAAAAATAATGCTTTTGGGCTCAGGCGAACTGGGCAAGGAATTTACCATCGCAGCCAAGCGTGCCGGACAATACGTCATCGCTTGCGACAAGTATGACAATGCACCGGCCATGCAGGTGGCCGACGAGCGAGAGGTGTTCTCTATGCTCGACGGCGACGCACTGACCGCAGTTGTGGAGAAGCACCGTCCCGACATCATCGTGCCGGAGATTGAGGCCATCCGCACCGAGCGGCTCTTCGACTTCGAGAAGGAAGGCATACAGGTGGTACCATCCGCACGCGCCGTCAACTATACGATGAACCGCCGTGCCATCCGCGACCTCGCCGCCAAGGAGCTTGGATTGCGTACTGCCAAGTATTTCTATGCCAAGACCTTCGAAGAGTTTAAGAACGCAGCCGACGAGATAGGGTTCCCCTGCGTGGTGAAGCCACTGATGAGTTCCAGCGGTCACGGCCAGAGCTATGTACACAACGACGACGAGCTGAAGGAAGCCTACAAGGAGGCGATGGAGGAAGGCCGCGGCGACGTGAAGGAAGTGATTATCGAGGAGTTCATCGACTTCGACTCCGAGTTCACCCTTCTCACCGTCACCCAGAAAGACGGCCCTACCCTCTTCTGTCCACCCATCGGCCATGTGCAGAAAGGCGGCGACTACCGTGAGAGTTGGCAACCGTTCCAGCTACCCGAGGAAGCCTTGAAGCAGGCACAACACATCGCAGCCGAAGTAACCAAGGCTTTGACAGGTGCCGGACTCTGGGGCGTGGAGTTCTTCCTGAGCAAGCAGGGAGAGGTGATCTTCTCCGAGTTGAGTCCCCGTCCACACGACACAGGCATGGTGACCTTGGGACATACTACCAACCTCAGCGAGTTCGAGCTCCACTTCCGTGCCGTGATGGGACTGCCCATCGCCGGCATCCATCTGGAGCATATCGGTTGCTCCGCCGTCATCCTCTCCCCCGAGGAAAGCACCGAGCCTCTCAACTACAACTTCCTCGACGCCCTCAAGGAAGACCACACCCGCATACGCATCTTCGGCAAGCCCGAGGCTCATGTGGGACGCCGCATGGGCGTAGTACTCTGCTACGGCGAGAAAGGCGACAATCTGAATCAACTGAGAGACAAGGCGAAGAGATTGGCCAAAACCGTATTGGGCACCGACCCATATATGAAGAAATAAGAACGTTTTTATGAAAATCGGGAAAATCATAGATTTACCTACGGATAAAAACAATGTAGGAGCCCACGTAAGCGTGGACTCCTGCATTGACGTACCTTTTGATGTAAAACGCACCTATTGGATAGGCGACATACCAGCAGGGGCGGCTCGTGGTGGTCATGCCCACAAGGAATGCAAGGAGTTCATCATTGCCGCCAGCGGTTCATTCACGGTGACACTGGACGACGGAAACAAGCAAGAAACGTATCTGCTCAACCGTCCAGACCAAGGTCTGTTCGTAGACATCAACATCTGGCGCACCCTGCAAGATTTCACCGCTGGGGCCATCTGCCTCGTACTGGCATCCGACCTATACGATGCCAATGACTATATCTACGAATACGAAGATTTTATCACATACCAGAAAGAGAACCATGGCATTTGAAGTAAAAAGATACATGGGGGAAAGAGATGCGGAGGAATGGAATCGGCTGGTGGAGACTTCCAAACAAGGCACCTTCCTCTTGAATCGCGCATACATTGACTACCACAGCGACCGTTTTGCCGACCATTCGTTGATGATTTACAAGGACGGAAAGTCCTATGCACTTCTGCCGGGTAATGAAGACGGCCATACCTATTATTCCCACCAAGGGCTCACCTTTGGCAGCCTGATCACCACCTGCCAATCATCTACCTACGACATTTGCCAAGTATTCACCGCCATCAATGCCTATCTGAAATCAGCAGGATTCCAAAAAGTCATCTACAAAGCCATCCCCTGGATTTATCACCAGATTCCCGCCGAGGAAGACCTCTATGCCATCG
>CAVGLH010000027.1:0-25889 GCA_963630065.1 Bacteroides fragilis
GTTAAGGGGTTGATATAAAGCAGGTTATATCCAGATTGGTGACAGATGGCAGATTTTCCGAGAAAAAACTTTTTCGTATAGGGACATTTTTTGCATACTACCTCTCGTGAGGAAATATCTTGGCCAGGCCGCCCTCGCTGGTCTCCTTGTAGAGGGAAGGCAAGTCATGCCCCGTCTGTCGCATCACCTCCACCACGCGGTCGAACGACACGTTGTGGTGGCCGTCGGAGAAGGAGGCGTAGAGATCTGCGTCAAGGGCACGGGCAGCGGCAAAGGCATTGCGCTCTATACAGGGTATCTGGACAAGGCCGCACACGGGGTCGCACGTCATGCCCAGATGGTGTTCCAGTCCCATTTCTGCCGCATACTCCACCTGTGCCGGACTGCCCCCGAAAAGTTGGCAGGCAGCGGCGGAGGCCATGGCGCACGCCACGCCCACTTCGCCCTGGCACCCCACGTCGGCACCGCTGATGGAAGCGTTCTGCTTCACGATATTGCCCACCAGTCCGGCTGTGGCAAGTGCTCGCAGGATGCGTTGTTCGCTCATGTCGTGTGTGGTATGCAGATGATAGAGCACCGCAGGCAAGACACCGCAAGCACCGCAGGTAGGAGCTGTGACAATGATGCCGCCCGAGGCGTTCTCCTCGCTCACAGCCAAGGCATAGGCGTAAACTAGTCCGCGACTTTGCAAAGAAGCTCTGTATCCCTTCGCCTTGATATAATAGTTGGCAGCCTTGCGCTGCAGCTTCAGAGGGCCGGGCAAGACGCCCTCGTGGTCCAGGCCGTTGCGGATGCTTCGCTTCATGGTCTGCCACACCATGTCCAGGAAGTCCCAGATGTCACTCGACTCGCAGTTCTCCACATACTCCCAGTATTGTTTACCGTTGTCGTAGCACCACTTTTTGATGTCGGCTAGTTTGGACAGGCCGTACACGTCCTTGGCGCCCAGTTCGTCATGTCCCGAGATGCCGTCGGAGAGCGCGCCTCCGCCTATGCTGTAAACAGTCCATTCGTCGATGATGTCGCCATTCAAGTCTTTGGCCACGAACTTCATACCGTTTGGATGATAAGGCAAGAACACTTGGGGCTCCCAGATGATTTTCACCGTTTTGTGAGGCTTCAGCACCTCTTCTATGGCCACATCAGTCATGTGCCCCTTGCCAGTGGCGGCAAGGCTTCCGTATAAGGTCACCTCGTATTGTGAAGCGTTGGGACATCGCTCAAGAAAGAGCTTGGTAGCCCTTTGGGGGCCCATGGTGTGGCTGCTCGAAGGCCCCTTCCCCACTCTATATAATTCCTTAAGGGATTTCATCATGTTATCTCGTTAAATATAAACTTTTACTGCAAATTCAGCTAATTTGTTGCAAAGATACTGATTTAATTCTAAAAAATGTGGTTTTATTCGCAAAATATGTACAAATCTCAAACTTTATTTATAATTTTGCCATAAAATCAAGTAAACGTAGATAAAATATGAACACAAAGATGTTTTTCTCAATGGTGTTGGCGGCAAACCTTTGCACAATGGCAAAGGCGCAGCAGCATGTGTGCTTTGGCCCCCTTCACAGTGCCGACAGTCCGAGGGAAGATTGGATTCTGCCTGGCGATACCGTGTATGAAGCAGGCACTCCCAAGATTTACAGCGGAAAACCTGTGCTTAATCATGCCAAGGTGGAGAAGAATGAAAACGTCGACTACGCATGGGGACTGCACAAAGGACTCAACATGTCGGTGGGTCTGTCCGCTTTTGCCACTTTCGGGAAGAATGTTCCTCACAGCGGCGGATTCACGCAGACAATTGATGCTGCCTATCTCACCCCTCTTTCCAAGAACCAAAAACTATGGATGGCCCTGGGTGCATACGTGAACAATATCAACTATGGTGGCGACAGCTATCATGACGGCGGTCTTTATGGCATGTTGGGTTATAAAATCAACGAGCATTGGGAGGCTTACGTATATGGACAGTTGAGCTTGGCCAACAACTACCATTCCCTTTATGGCCGGTATGGATGCTACGGCCCGTACGGGTATGGCGGAATGGGATATGGATTTATGCCGTGGGGCATGGGCTATGGCTTCATGCCTGGAGGATACGGCATGGGAGTGCCGGGGGCCAATGTGCTTGGGGGCGGAATCAGATACACCAATTCCAGCAAGACTTTCTCCATAGGTCTCAACATCGAGGGCGTGTGGTATGACGACAAGATGCCCACCTATCAAAAGCGGTATGATTATCCTGTGCCAAAGGCCCCTGGCAAATAGAATGACTTTTTATTCGGAAAGTATCTGGACGATTCGCTCTGCCGACCTTCCGTCCCATCTGTCTGGAATTCCGGCCTTCTTCCATTTCCCCTGAAGAAGGCTTTCCATCGCTTGCTTGAGCAATGCCGGGTCTTCTGCCACCAACTCGTTGGTTCCGACTTTTACGGTCTCGATGTGTTCCGTATAGCTGTTGAGCGTGATGCAGGGCACGCCGTTGAAGGTAGCCTCTTCGGCCACGTTGCCGCTGTCGGTGATTACTCCCTTTGCATGGGCCGAGAGATAGGCGAAGTCGAGGTAGCGCATCGGTTCCACTACCTGGATGCCCGACGTGCGTTCCTCGTCGCCTTGCCCCATCTTGAAAGCAAGCACAGCGTCGAGGGCCTTGCCGCGTAAGGGAGCTATCACCTTGCAGCCAGCCGAAAGAGCCATGCTGTCAATGACTGAAATGAGAGCTTTCATCTCCTCTGCGTTGTTGATAATGGCCTTTCTGTTGAGCGTGAGCATCAAGTATTCCCCTTCTGCCAGATGGCTCTCGTCCATCATTGCGGGACGCTTCAGCCGTGGCTGGAGGTGACGGATATTGTCGATGAGCACGTTGCCCACCATGTAGACCTTGGATAGTTCTGCCCCTTCCTTGTTGGCGATGCTGTTGTTGGAGATTCCGGCGGTGAAGAGCACGTCGGAAAGGCCATCTATCACCAGGCGGTTTATCTCCTTGGGCATCGTGATGTCGAAACTTCTTGTGCCTGCCGCAATGTGGGCAAGTTTCACGCCTTGCTTTTTGGTGACAATGGCCACGGCCATGGTCGAGGCCAAGTCGTCCACGACAATCACAATGTCGGTGGGATTCTTTTGCAAATAGGTCTCAAACCTAGACATCACCTGTCCGGTAAGTTCGTTGAGATTTTCGCAGTCCACACCAAGGAAGGTGTCAGGCCGTTGGATTTCCAAATCGTCAAAGAGCGACGGTTCCAGCGTCGGGTCATCCTCACGCCCCGTGTATAGTAAGCTACACTCTACGTTTCCCATTGTTTGTTGGGCATTGCGGAACGCCCTCAGCACGGGTGCCACCTTGATGAAGTTTGGACGGGCACCAGTTACGATACAGATTTTCTTTGTCATAGTTGTTGTACGTTAATATCCTTGTTTACAAATCTTTTTTATCCTTTGAACAATTCTTTGATTCCGCCGATGGAACCCATCAGGTTGGTTGCCTCATAAGGCAAGTAAACCACCTTGTTGTCCTTGCCTTGGGCCACCTGCTGCATCATGCTGATGTACTTCTGCGCCAACAGGTAATTGGCGGGATTGGTACTCTGCCCCACGGCCTCGGTAATTTTCTGTATGGCGATGGCCTCAGCTTCTGCCTTGCGGATGCGGGCCGTGGCCTCGCCCTCGGCGTTGAGGATGGCTTGCTGTTTGGCAGCCTCAGCTTTGTTGACGATTGCCGCCTTCTCGCCTTCTGAGAGCAGACGCTGTTTCTCCTTCTCTCCCTCGGATGTCAGGATGGTGGCGCGCTTGTTGCGCTCCGCCTGCATCTGTTTTTCCATGGCCTGGAGCACGCTCTCCGGAGGCGTGATGTCCTGGAGCTCGACACGGTTCACCTTGATGCCCCATTTGTTGGTGGCATCGTCAAGCACGGAGCGCAGCTTGGTGTTGATGGTGTCTCGCGAAGTCAGCGTCTGGTCCAGTTCCATCTCTCCGATGATGTTTCGCAGGGTAGTCTGCGTCAGTTTCTCGATGGCATTGGGCAGGTTGTTGATTTCATAGACGCTCTTGAACGGGTCTACTATCTGGAAATAAAGCAGAGCGTTGATTTGCATCTGGATGTTGTCCTTCGTAATGACGTTCTGGCGGTCGAAGTCGTACACTTGCTCGCGCAGGTCGATGTTGCTGGTGTAGGAATACCTGCCCGCTTTCACGGCCACGATTTCCTTGGCGTGGTCGATGAAGGGGATGATGATATTGATGCCAGGCTTGAGGGTGGCATAATATCGTCCCAGGCGCTCGATGATTTTTGTCTCGCTCTGAGGAATGATGACGATGGTTTTCTTCACAACCACAAGTGCCAGCACTACAAGTGCCACCAGTACGTAAATTCCGATGTTCATGATGTCTGAAATGTTTAAGATTGATAAATACTGATAAATAAATCAGGAGCGTGCGTTAGCCTTGGGCAAGTTCTACGCTCAGAATGATGGACTCGTTCCCGATGATGCGCACTTTCGTCCCTACGGGGATGTCTTCCTTTGTGCCCGGAGCCTCGGCCTTCCAGTCGTCGCCGTCAAGTTTCACGCGGCCATATCCGCCCAAGGGAATGTGCTGTGTCACCTCTCCCACTCTACCTGCCAAAGCCTCAGTGTTGCTCCTTCTGTCGTCTCCGCCCCGATGGAGCGCACTCACCAAATGGGGGCGTACGAGCCAAATACTGAGCATGGAGCACAAAGCCCACAACGCGACTTGCATCCACAGGGGAGCGTCTGCGACGGCCGCAACGATACTGGCCAGCGCTCCGATGGCGAAACAGATAACATAGAAGTCACCTGACGACAACTCCAGGATGAGGCAGATGAACACCACAACCGTCCATACCAGCCAAAGGTTTTGTGACACATATTCCAACATAAGCGATTCTGTTTTAGAGAATGGAATTATAGGGCCGTAAAGGCGTTATCAATTGCAAAATTAGCATTTATAACTGAAACGGCCAAATAAAATCGAAAGAATTTATAAAAAACAAGGAGTAAATAAAAAAAAATAAGTATCTTTGCACTGAAAAATAAATAATTATCATTATGGGACTATTCGGATTATTCAGTAACAAGAAGAAAGAAACTCTCGACAAAGGACTCGAAAAGACTAAGGAGAGCGTGTTCAGCAAGCTGGCGCGCGCCGTGGCCGGCAAGTCTACTGTCGACGATGATGTGCTCGACGATTTGGAAGAGGTGCTCATCACCTCGGACGTTGGCGTAGAGACCACAGTGAAAATCATACACCGCATTGAGGAACGTGTGGCGCGCGACAAATATGTCTCTACCAGCGAACTCAACCGCATCTTGCGGGAGGAAATCGCCAAGCTGCTCTCGGAGAACCATTCCGACGACCTTGCCGACTGGGACATCCCGGCAGGCCACAAGCCTTACGTCATTCTTGTGGTTGGCGTGAACGGTGTGGGAAAGACAACCACCATAGGCAAGCTGGCCTATCAATTCAAGAAGGCGGGCAAGAAGGTTTGTCTGGGTGCAGCCGACACCTTCAGGGCGGCTGCCGTAGAGCAGATTGTCATCTGGGGTGACCGCGTGGGAGTGCCCGTCGTGAAGCAACAGATGGGAAGCGACCCTGCAAGCGTGGCGTTCGACACCCTGCAAAGTGCCAAGGCCAATGATGCCGACGTGGTGATTATCGACACCGCCGGCCGACTGCACAACAAGGTGAACTTGATGAACGAGCTCAAGAAGATAAAGGAGGTGATGAAAAAAGTATTGCCGGATGCTCCCGACGAGGTGCTGCTCGTACTGGACGGAAGTACTGGACAGAACGCCTTCGAGCAGGCCAAGCAGTTCTCTGCCGTCACCAACATCTCGTCTCTTGCCATCACCAAGCTCGACGGCACGGCCAAGGGCGGCGTAGTGATAGGCATCAGCGATCAGCTCAAAGTGCCCGTGAAGTACATTGGCCTCGGAGAAGGCATGGAGGACTTGCAGCTCTTTAACAAGACGGAGTTTGTAGACTCCCTCTTCAAGAGCTAGTTTTTTTATTTGCCAACAACTGATATTCGGAAATGAAGAAAAACCAGATAGACATCATCACCATGGGATGCTCCAAGAACCTTGTGGACAGTGAGCTTCTCATGAAACAATTCGAGGCCAACGGCTACCACTGTGTGCACGACCCCAAACGGTCGCAAGGGGAGATTGTGGTCATTAACACCTGCGGTTTCATAGAGGACGCCAAGCAGGAAAGCATCGACACCATCCTGGAATTTATCGAAGCAAAGAAAGAAGGACGTCTGCGCAAGCTCTTTGTTATGGGCTGCCTCTCGCAGAGATACCAGAAAGAGCTGGAGCAAGAAATGCCGGAAGTGGACAAATACTATGGTAAGTTCAATTACAAGCAGCTCCTGCAGGAACTGGGCAAGGCCGACGTGCCTTCCTGCGACGGCCGCCGCCATCTCACTACCCCCCGCCACTATGCCTATGTGAAGATAGCTGAGGGGTGCGACCGGCATTGTGCCTATTGCGCCATTCCCATCATCACGGGCAAGCATACGTCGCGTCCCAAAGATGAAATCCTGCAAGAGGTGAGAGACTTGGTGGCCGACGGCGTGAAGGAATTCCAGATTATCGCCCAGGAACTCACCTATTATGGGATGGACATTGACGGAAAGCACCACATCACGCAGCTCATCAGCGAAATGGCAGACATTCCGGGAGTAAAGTGGATAAGGTTGCATTATGCCTACCCCAACCAGTTTCCGATGGATTTGCTCGACGTGATGAGAACCAAGCCCAACGTATGTAAGTATCTCGACATCGCCTTGCAACATATAAGCGACCACATGCTGTCACGAATGCACCGCCATGTGAGCAAGCAGGAGACCATCGAACTGCTGAAGGCCATCCGTGAGCGAGTGCCTGGGATTCACATCCGTACCACGCTGATGGTGGGATTTCCCGGTGAGACAGACGAGGACTTCCAGGAATTGCTCGATTTCGTACGCGAGCAGAGGTTTGAGCGCATGGGGGCCTTTGCCTATTCCGAGGAAGAGGGAACCTATAGTGCCAATCACTATGAGGACGACGTGCCACAGGAAACCAAGCAGCGCAGGCTAGACAAACTGATGATTCTCCAGCAAGACATCAGTACTGAAGTTGAGGCCGAGAAGGTAGGCAAGATTCTCACCGTCATTATCGACCGCAAGGAGGGCGACTACTATGTTGGAAGAAGCGAATTTTGCTCACCCGAGGTAGACCCAGAGGTGCTCATCGCTGCCACGGACAAGCGGCTGAAGGTGGGCTGCTTCTATCAGGTGAAAATCACTCAGAGCGAGGAGTTTGACCTTTACGGCGAAGTGGTGAAGCCTTAAAATGTGGTGAAAACAATACGTTTTATGATATGAACAACAAGGATTACATCGTCCAACTATCTGAACAAACGGGTTATTCGCAAGATGACACCCAAAAGTTGGTGCGCAAGGTGATAGACGCCATGATAGCTGAGCTTGAGGATGGAGAAACTGTCTCCATCCCCAATTTCGGCACTTTCGAGGTGAAAAAGCGCATGGAGCGTGTGGTTGTGAATCCTACCACCAAAAAGCGTCAGCTGGTTCCACCCAAGCTGGTGATGGGATTCCGCCCCGTGCAATCTGTGAAGGAAAAAATCAAGAATGGGGGTGAAGAGTCATGAGCAAGTTTAGTTTGAACAAATTAGCCAAATCTCTAGCCGAGAAAAGTGGTTTGAGCCAAATGGAGGCGGAACTGTTCGTTCGCGAGATGTTTGATGTTTGCAATCAAGGTTTGGCTCAAGACAAGCAGGTGAAAATAAAATGGCTCGGCACATTCAAGATTCTTCCGGTGAAAGACCGTGAGAGCGTGGATGTGAACACGGGTGAGCGCATCCTTATCGAAGGCCGGGACAAGCTTTCCTTTACGCCCGACAATATTCTGAAGGAAATCATCAACAAGCCTTTCGCCCAATTTGAGACGGTAGTGGTAAACGATGGCGTTGACTTTGATATTGTCGACAAGATGTTTGATGTGGAGGAAAATATGGATGATGTAGAGGAAGAATTTGATGACAGTCCTGAGGAAGCTGAGCCTGAAGAGACTGCGGAAGTCATAGCGCTTCCAGATGCTCCTGCTAAAACTGCAGAACAGGAAAATGCTGAATGGCAGAAAGCGCTGGAAGAAGAGAAAAAATCTCTAGAGGAAGAAAAAACGGTAGAGGAAGAAGAGCATGCCGAAGAAGAGCATGCCGAAGAAGAGGTAAAGGCTGTAGTCAAAGTGCAACCTGCAGAGGAGGAGTCTTCCCGGCGACGGCACTTGGTTATTCCCCGCTACTTGCTGGTTGTTGCATGCTTGGTTTTTGTAGTTCTCATAGCCGGGATTGGATGGATAGCCTTCAATTATGGAAAGATGGAGGCCCAATGCCACCGGCTGGCAATGGAACTTAGCGAATATCGAAAGGCAGAAACTACAACCATCAAGAAAAAAGTAAGGCCAAAAGCCAAACCGTCTGTACCCGGCAAGTCTCAGATGCCTGAAACCCCAGAGCAAGCACTGAAACGAAAAGCCCGGGAGGACAGCATCAGGATGGCAAAGGCCAGCGAAGCTGTGGAAAAAGTTGAGGTGCAACAGAACGAGGCCGGCAAGCCCAAGAAAGAGCAAGAAGACATATCCAAGAAAAAACCAGCGGAAACTAAACAGAATAAAAAAAATGCCGATGAGACAGCGACAACCTCTTCTCAATATGAGAAAGACGTAAGGGTTCGGACTGGCGCTTATCGCATTACGGGTGTAAGCCAAACGGTGAAGGCCAAGGCTGGCCAAAGCCTGGCCAGCATCAGCAAGACCTACTTAGGGCCAGGAATGGAATGCTACGTGGAAGCCATTAATGGCACCACTTCCATCAAACCCGGGCAAGAGGTCAAAATCCCGAAGCTGGAACTAAAAAAGAAGAAACAAAAATAGGAGATTTCAATCGAAAGATAACTTGTTGAGGCGGGAACGTAGGTTTTCTGCCTCACTCTTTCTAATGGCCAGTTTGATGGAGCAGGTGTTGTCAAATGATTGGTCGACAATGCGCGGATTCATTTCCTTGACAATTCTCATCACATCATTCATCATTGGATATGTGAAGTCGTAGCTTATGATTTCCTCCACTTGCTGTGTCACTTCCTCACAATGGGCCAGCGCATCTACAGCGGCCTCGCGATAGGCCACGATCAATCCGCTCGTACCCAACTTCACACCTCCAAAATATCTTATCACAACCACGAGAATGTCTGTAAGCTCGGCCTTGGTTATCTGTCCGAGAATCGGTTTCCCGGCTGTGGAGGAAGGCTCACCATCGTCGTTGGCCCGAAAGTCGGTGCGTTCTGCCCCCAATACATAGGCATAACAACAATGTCGGGCATCGTAATATTTCTTACGGTACCCGGCAATTATATCCTTCACCTCATCCACTGTAGTGACATGATGGGCAAAGGCAAGGAACTTACTCCTTTTCTCGGTGTAATATCCCTCGCCTATTTTTTCTGTGATTGTCTTAAATTCGTCAGTCAAAATTTCAAAAACTTCTAATTATCAGTCAAGCTTGTGAATAATCAGTCCGCTGCGCAGTTTAGGCTCAAACCATGTAGCCTTCGGTGGCATAATCTTGCCGCTGTCTGCG
This sequence comes from Bacteroides fragilis, assembly GCA_963630065.1. Lineage (GTDB taxonomy): Bacteria > Bacteroidota > Bacteroidia > Bacteroidales > Bacteroidaceae > Prevotella > Prevotella fragilis_A. The sequence goes on from CAVGLH010000027.1 coordinate 9,658, forward strand.
ATGTCCATGATTTGCTGCATGGAGACGGGATGCAAGGCCAAGGCCATTTTCATCTCGCCACTGTCCACACGGCGCTTTAGTTCGCCGATGCCACGCAGTCCGCCAACAAAGTCGATGCGTTTGTCCGTGCGCAAGTCCTTGATGCCAAGAATCTCGTCGAGAATCAAGCGTGAGGAGATGTCCACGTCGAGCACACCGATTGGGTCGGCATCATCGTAGGTTCCTGGCTTGGCAAAGAGACCATACCACTTGCTGTCCAGATAGAGCAGGAACGAATGGAGAGCCGCAGGCTTCAGTACGTCTAGTCCGAACTGGCCGATTGCCTCGTCGATCGACATCTTCTCATAACATGGGATGCCTCCGTCGTCGGCTGAGACGTTGACATTGATGGCGTCTATGACAATCACCTCGAAGTTCTTGGTAAGAGCGTCGAGGAATTGTTCGCTCGTCAAACCGTTCAAGTCCTTCACCACACGGTTGTAGTCGAGAATGGTAAGCTGACTGGCCTGAAAGCATACTGCCATGAAATAGTTGTACTCCTCCTTGCCGGTATGCTGCGGATTGTTCTTTGCCTTCTCGGCCCCCACCAATGCCGCGGCTGCCGAACGATGATGGCCGTCGGCGATGTAGAGGCTCGGCATCTTGGCAAACTCCGTGGTGATGGTGTTGATGTCCTTGTCGTCGCTCACCACCCAAAGCTGATGGCGGAAACCGTCTATCGGAGCGATGAAGTCGTACTCGGGCTCTGTGGCGGCATAGCGCATCAAGATTTCGTTGAGCACCTCGTTGTTGGGATAGGCAAAGAACACCGGCTCTATGTTGGCGTTGCACACACGCACATGCTTCATGCGGTCTTCCTCCTTGTCGCGACGAGTCAGCTCGTGCTTCTTGATGACACCTGTCATGTAGTCGTTCACGTATGCCCCCACCACGAGTCCATACTGCGTCTTTCCGTTCATGGTCTGGGCATAGATATAATACAGCTCCTTCTCGTCTTGTACTAACCAACCGTTGTCTTGAAACTTCTGGAAGTTCTCGGCAGCGCTCTCGTAGACGCGAGGATCGTATTCAGACGTGCCTGGCTCGAAATTGATTTCGGGCTTGATGATGTGGTAGAGACTTTTCTCGTTGTCTCCTGCCTCTGCACGTGCCTCCTCGGAATCGAGTACATCGTATGGACGCGACTCCACTTGCTCCACAAGATTCTTGGGCGGACGAATGCCTTTAAACGGTTTAACTGTTGCCATAAATTTTACTTGTTTACCTGAAACTTAGTACAACCATCCTTGAAGAATGCGTTGATTTGCTTGGCGGCGGCGATGCCTGCGTTGATATTGGCCTCGGCAGTCTGTGCTCCCATCTTTTTGGGAGTCGAGAAGTAGCGACCCTCAAACTGGGCGAAGTCTGCGTCGGCATCGGGTTTGATGTCTGTAATAAACTTCAAGTCCTCACGCTCTGCCAAAAGTTTCAAGAGCTCCGGTTCGTTGATTACCTCCTTGCGCGCCGTATTGATCAAGATACCACCCTTGGGCAACTGGCCTACAGTCTTGTAATCGATACTCTTGATTGTTTCGGGAGTTGCTGGGATATGAAGCGAGACGATGTCGCAAGTCTGGAAAAGTTCGTCCTGGCTCTTGGCGGCGTGTACGCCAGCGGCCTCGATGGCCTCGGCCGGGCAGAAAGCATCGTAGGCAGACACCTCCATGCCGAATCCCTTGGCTATACGAGCCACATTGCGTCCTACATTACCAAATGCCAAGATACCCAGTTTCTTGCCTTTCAGCTCGGAACCAGCCTTGCCATTATAGAAATTACGAACGGCAAACACCAACAAACCGAAAACTAATTCGGCCACGGCATTGGAATTCTGACCAGGAGTATTCTCTGCCACCACGTTGTGGGCAGTTGCTGCCGCAAGGTCGATGTTGTCGTAACCAGCACCGGCTCTCACCACAATCTTCAGATTCTTGGCTGCGTCGAGCACCTCGGCATCGGCCTTGTCGGAGCGGATAATCATCGCATCGACATCCTTGACGGCTTCGAGCAACTGGGCCTTCTCCGTATATTTTTCGAGCAGCAAGAGTTCGTTGCCTGCTCCTTCTATTTCTTTTCTGATGCCATCCACAGCAGCTGCTGCGAATGGCTTCTCTGTTGCAACTAATACTTTCATAGAACTGATTGATTAAAATGTTTGTTAGTGCTGTGCCTCGAAGTCTTTCATTGCCTGTACGAGGGCGTTGACTCCCTCCATAGTCTGGGCATTGTAGCAACTAGCGCGGAAACCGCCTACTGAACGGTGTCCCTTGATACCCACCATGCCACGTTCTGTAGCGAAGTCGAGGAATGGCTTCTCCAGGTCCTTGTACTCGTCGTTCATCACGAAACAGATGTTCATCAACGATCGGGAACCCTCTTCGACAGTGCCCTTGAAGAGCTTGTTGCGGTCGATTTCGGCATAGAGCACGTCGGCACGCTCGTGGGCACGCTTGTCGGCTGCCTCCACACCGCCATTGGCCTTCAGCCAACGCAGGTTCTCCATGAGGGTGTAGATAGGCACCACAGGAGGAGTATTGAACATGCTGCCCTTCTCCACGTGGGTGCGATAGTCGAGCATGGTAGGAATCTCGCGGGGAGCCTTGCCAAGCATCTCGTCCTTCACGATGATGACTGTGACACCAGCCATAGAGAGGTTCTTCTGGGCACCTGCGTAGATTGCCGTGTATTTGGAAACATCCACAGGACGGCTCATGATGTCAGAGCTCATGTCTGAAATCAAGGGGACATTGACGGTTGGGTCTACACGGAGTTCGGTACCATAAATGGTATTGTTGCTTGTCAAATGCAAGTAGTCTACATCTGCTGGCACGTTGGTTGGAATCTGGGGGTAGAACGTGTAGTTGGCGTCGGACGAGGATGCGATCTCCACGACCTCACCAAAATGCTTCGCCTCCTTCATGGCCTTTTTTGCCCAAGTGCCAGAATTGATATAGGCAGCCTTCTTGATGAGGAAGTTTGCAGGAATCTGCATAAACTGCAACGACGCACCACCGCCAAGGAAGATTACGGAGTAACCCTCAGGAATGTCAAGAAGCTCCTTGAACAGGGAGACAGCCTCATCGACTACAGGCTGGAAATCCTTGGCGCGATGGCTGATTTCCATCAATGAAAGACCTGAACCATTAAAATCCAAAATCTGCTTTGCTGTGTTCTCAATCACTTCGCGTGGAAGCATTGATGGACCGGCGTTAAAATTGTACTTCTTCATCTTTGTATAAATTATTTAAGTTTGAATACGTCTGCGAAATTACACTTTTTATTTGATACTACCAAATATTTCTGCACATTTTTATTATTTTGCGCAAAAAAGTTTCGTTTTGTTATCATTTTTAGTATAACTCTTGTATATTTATACTCTATTTCACATTTTATCTCACTTCCTCCACCACGGTTTTCAATCCTTTGATTTTTTCTCCTTTCACGTTGTTGACCAACTCTCTGAGACGTTGCCGGGCGATGGCTGCATATACATACCTGTCGTAAACGTCTATCTTGCCTATCTCGGAGGAATTCAATCCCCCCTTCTTGCAGAGGAAGCCAAGGATGTCGCCCTTGCTAATCTTGTCCTTCTTGCCCTTACCTATATATATAGTGGCCATCTTGGGCTTTGCCGGGGCAGGAAGGTCGGCTGGAATATCATAGTTGAGCACCTCGGCATCTACATAGTCGGGGATATTTTCCGACGAGTTGAGCAGGAAGAAAGTCTTTCCCTTGGCCTCCCATCTTGCCGTGCGCCCCACTCGATGGATGTATCCATCCTCGCTCTCAGGCAGATGATAATGGATGATGTTGTCAATGGCAGGGATGTCGAGTCCGCGCGATGCCAGGTCGGTACTCACCAAGACGTTGGTGCTGCCGTTGCTAAAACGGTGTAAGGCCGCCTCGCGCTCTTTCTGCTCCAGACCGCCGTGGAAATAGGACGTAGAGAATCCCTGCTCCACCAAATATTTGTTGGTGCGTTCAACTCCGTCGCGGTAGTTGAGAAAAACGATAGAACTGGTTTCGCCCAGGCTGCGCAGTAGCTGGGAAAGACTTTCCAACTTATCTTTCGTGGGACTTTCCACTTGGTAAACACGCACACGGTCGGGTACTTGCTCCTCATCAATGCGGAAATCCAGTTTGTCAATTCTTCCCAAGTGTACGAAGCGCGGAATCTCATCCGACTCTGTGGCAGAGAGCAAGAAATGACGGCGCAACCCCGGGAGCGATTTTATCAACTTGCTCATCTCCTCTTGGAATCCCATTTCAAGGCACTTGTCAAATTCGTCGATGACAAGATATTTCACATGGTAAGGAGATATGTTGCCTTTGTCGAGGTGGTCGTTCAAACGTCCGGGTGTTCCGAATATGATTTGTGGGCGAACTTGCTTCAACACTCTATGCTCGTCCATCGCAGCCCGGCCTCCGTAGCAGGACAAGGCACGCAAGCCGCTGCCCATATTCTTCAGCACCGAGGCCGACTGCAAGGCCAGCTCTCTGCCAGGTGTCACGACAATGGCCTGTGGCTCGTCGTCTGTCTGCGAAACGAGTTGCGTGAGTGGCAACAAGTAGGCCAGCGTCTTTCCGCTTCCCGTGGGGGAAAGTATTACCACGTCATTGTCGTCGTCCAAGATGGTGGTCAGGGCTTCTTTCTGCATCTCATTGGGCACTATGCCCAACTTGTCTAAAATTCTATCTATCATTCTGGTTATTCTTTATTCGTTATTTTTTCTTGGAGTTCACCAAGCGGTCGATCTCGTCAAACTCCTTTCCCATGTTCAAGTTCAAGTAAATGGTGTAAAGTGGTAGGGCCCATTGGTCTTGTCTGTCGGGAGCCAGTACTCTGAATTTTTCAAGATACGGCAGGGCACTCTTGTAAAGCTCGTTTATCTCGTTGTGTTTCTTGCGGGAGACATTCAAATCCTTGTCCAGTTCCACCGCCTGGCTGAAATAGGCAAGTCCGAGATTGCAATAGGCCCCGCTCAGCTTGTCGTCTACGGCAACCGCCTTTTTGCTTACCTCTATACATTCTTTATATTGATTCATGTTCAGCAGCAAGGTGCCTTTCGTGAAAAGATAGACGGCATTCTCCGGGTCTATCTCCAATGCCCTGTTGGTTACCGCAAGGGCCGAATCCATCTTGTTTTCCGCCGAATAAAACTCTACCAGTCTTGGAAAAAAGAAAGAAAACTTGGGGGCTCTCTCGAATCCCTCACGCAATGTCGCTTCATAACGGGCCGTGTCTTTGTCGAGCTTGTAGGTCTCAGCCAAGTACTGCAGCATATAGTTGTAATGCGCCGTGTCCTTCAGGGCCTCGTAGGCGTGATGGAGCGTGGCTTTGGAATCTTGCATTTTATACCCTGCGTACACTGCCCAATAGGCCGCTGTTGGAAGATGGGTATCGTTCTGTTCGTAATTATATGGCTGAAACATCGGCAAGTTGGCACACTCCAAGTATTGGTCGAAGAATTTGTAGGCTTCTGGATATTTCTGTCGGTTGACAAACCAGATGCCGCCATTATAGAGATTTGGACGTATTCTGTTCAGATATTCTGCGTATTCCTTCCGGTAGTCAAACTCCACTTTTCCCTTCTTGTTGGGAATCTGCTCTATCGAGTCTAGATCTTGTGCGATGGCGAAGAGTTCCTTAGCAGCATTAAACAGTTTGGCCGTATCGTATTTTTGTTTGAGGAAGAGTTGCTCATTGCCTTGCTCGTATTGTTTGCGAACAGATTCGAAGAGTATGCTCCATATTTTCTTGTTGTTGTGATTGGCGGAATCTTTGAGGAGCTTGCGCATGCTGGCTTCCGCCTTGTCCAGGTCTTTTCCCGCCTTCACTTGGTCTTTGGCTGCCATAATCTCCTTTTTCTGTGCTTGCACATTTGCAGGCGAAATAATCGTAAGGCATGTTGCCAAAGCATATAAATGTCTGAGCATCCGTAGTTTCATTTGAGTTTTTCCTTTTTTGATTTTACTATTTTTTTGCTTCATGTCGAGAGTCATCCCCCCCCTATTCTCTGCCTCCATATTCGTAATAATACCAATAGGTGTTGCCATAGGTGTCTCGTATGGCATTCCGCCTTTCTACGGGATTGGCAAACTTGCGCTCCATTTGTTGGAAATCCTGAAAATCAGCATCCATCACGTTGTTGTGGTAAACCACACTCGGTTTGCTCCTGCGATGTGTATAGAGCAACAGGGCTTCCTTGTAATGCGTGGGAAGCTGGACGGAGTCGATTGGGTGATGTTTCTGCAACTCTACAACAAACTGGTCCAGTTTCTTGTCCAGCAAAAGCGCGCAAAGTTTGTAATCATCGGGTATCTTGTATTTCAGATGATGCTGCCGCATCCATACAGAAGGAGCTTCCATCCATTTGTATTTCTTCCACATGATGTTTTTAACGGTGACACTATCTGGTATCATTGCCTTGCTGCCACCCGACAAAGGATATTGGAACAAGCGGTCACCCAGCTGGCCAGACGCCTGAAGGCTGGCTATGCGCAGCATGGTAAGAGAGGAGTCTGTCTGTAAGCTTCTTCTCCCGACCTCCAAGGCCTTGGCGTATTCTTTGTTGTTCATGAGGTGCTCCATGCGCATACGCTGATGAAAAATTCTGTCTTTGCATGAAAAATGTTGCACCAGCGTCATCATCACTATCATTTGCAACAGATTAAGCCACATGTGTTTTGAGAAAAATCCATTGCTGTGGGGTTCCGTCTCCATAGAATCGAACTGTCTGGTCACATAAGCCCAAGCCCCCCACAAGGCGAGGAGCAAAGGGGCTGCAATCCACCAACCCTTCAGCGAATGGTGCCCATCAATGCCGTTGGGAAGATCCGTAACCAGCGTGAGCAACAGGAACGACGGGAAATAGGTAAGGGCATGACAACTCCTCCTGATGCCCGTAACCTTGAAAGCGCAGATTTGTAACAAGAAAAGCACCAAGGTGAGGAGGATGGGTGCCAATGCATAACTATAATGAGTCATGCCGCCCGACAGCACATGCTGGGCGGCAGCTAATACGTCTGCCTGGTAGTAAGCCAGGTAGACGTATGTAAATGTAATAAAGACGATAGCACAGACAATTTGCATTCTCATCGTGCTATTCTTCTGTATATTCATATTCCAAATTCTTAATTTTTCTTCAGCACCAAAGCTGTGCGGGCTGGCAGATAGAGCTTGAGCCACTCCTTGCGGTCTTTCACATACAGGGAGTCATAGGTGGTGAGGTGGGTCATCGTGTCATCGTTCAGTCCGTTTCCACCATAGTCCTTGCTGTCGGTGTCGAGCACTACGCTGTAGGAACCTGTCGGTACAAGGAATCCATAGTCGGTGAAAGAACGTGTGGGAGAGAAGTTGAACACGAAGAGCAAGTCGCCGCGCATATAGGCCAAAACCTGGTCGCCGTCGTTGTGCCAAATTTCCACGACAGGAGTCTTGTTGAAGTTTTTCTCACTCTTGATAGTCTGCAGCATAGCTTTGTCAAAATCTCCCAAGTAGTGGTAGCACAAATCTTTGTTGTCTACCAAGTTCCACTGCCTGCGGGCATATTTGTAGCTCCATCCGTTGCCTTCGCGCGGAAAATCAATCCATTCAGGATGTCCGAACTCGTTGCCCATGAAGTTGAGATAACCTCCGTTGATGGTGGAGGCGGTGCAGAGGCGAATCATCTTGTGCAGCGCAATGCCTCGGTGAGCGACATCGTTCTCGTCTCCTTTCTTGAAATGCCAGTACATGTCTGCGTCGATGAGACGGAAGATGATGGTCTTGTCTCCCACCAATGCTTGGTCGTGGCTTTCGCAATAGGAAATGGTCTTCTCGTCGGCACGGCGGTTTTTCACTTCCCAGAAAATGCTTGACGGTTTCCAGTCTTCATCCTTCTTTTCCTTGATGGTCTTGATCCAATAGTCGGGGATGTTCATGGCCATTCGATAGTCGAACCCATAGCCTCCATCCTCGAACTTGGCGGCCAAGCCTGGCATTCCGCTCACTTCTTCGGCGATGGTGATGGCATTTTTGTTCACCTCGTGTATCAAGCAGTTGGCGAGGGTAAGATAGCAGATAGCATTGTCGTCCTCGTGGCCGTTGAAATAGTCGCCGTAGTTGCAGAACGCCTCGCCCAGGCCATGGCTATAATAGAGCATAGAGGTCACGCCGTCGAATCGGAAACCGTCGAAATGATATTCATTGAGCCAATACTTGCAGTTGCTGAGCAGGAAGTGGACCACCTGGTCCTTGCCATAGTCGAAGCATAGGCTGTCCCATGCGGGATGCTCATGACGGTCGCCGGGATAGAAGTATTGGTTGGGGTCGCCAGCCAGATTGCCCAGACCCTCCACTTCGTTCTTTACGGCATGTGAGTGTACGATGTCCATGATTACGGCGATGCCATTTTGATGGGCGGTGTCGATGAGTTCCTTCAGTTCTTCGGGGGTTCCAAAACGGCTGCTTGGAGCAAAGAAGCTGCTCACATGGTAGCCGAAAGATCCATAGTATGGATGCTCCTGTATGGCCATGATTTGGATGCAGTTGTAACCATCATTGATGATACGGGGCAATACTTTGTCCTTGAATTCCGTATAGGTGCCCACCTTCTCTGCGTCTTGTCCCATGCCAATGTGGCACTCATAGATAAGGAGCGGTGCCACATTGGGCTTGAATGTTTTCTTCTTCCATTTATATGGCTCCGGATTCCACACTTGAGCCGAGAAGATTTTGGTCTGGTCGTCTTGCACCACTCGCTGTGCCCATGCGGGAATACGTTCGCCTTCGCCGCCATCCCAGTGTACTTTCATCTTGTATAAGTCGCCGTGACTAAGAGCCTTCTCTGGTAGTTTGAGTTCCCAGTTGCCGGAGTCTTTCAGTCGCTTGGCACGATATTTCTCACTCTCCTGCCAGTTGTTAAAGTCACCAATCAGGTAAATGTCGGTAGCGTTGGGTGCCCATTCGCGGAACACCCAGCCGCGCGCTGTCTTATGAAGTCCGAAATACTCGTGGCCGTTGGCGAATTCGCTGAGGGTTTTCTTTCCGCCGTCGGTGAGCTGCCCAAGTTTCCAGAGTGCATGCTCGTGCCTGCCGCGGATAGCATCCTCGTAGTCTGCCAGGTAAGGATCGTTCTTTACAAGTCCGATATGCTTGGGGGTAGCTTTTGCCCCTTTCTTCGCCGCTACTTTCCTGGTAGTGGTTTTCTTGGTTGGATTTTTCTTTTCTGTTGCCATAGCTGTTATGTTTTTTAGACGAGTACCTTAAAGATGGCCTTGTGGATTGCTCCATTGCCGATGCATGGCTGATGACCGTCCTGCGGCCAGAAGATGGCAAACTGCCCTGGCTTGCAAGTGACAAGTGTTTGCGCCTTGACACCTGGATATTTCGTGATGTCCTTCTCCTCGTTGTAGGCTGTTTCGGGAAGGTCGGCAAGAGGAGTGTACCCATAGGTCTCTTCATTGTCGAGGGGTATCTGGATGTCCAACATCCGGCGATGGGTTTCCATCACGGCTTCATCCTCCGTCTTTCCTTGTGCCACTGCAATGTTCACAAAGAGTTCGGTGCCCTGTATGGGATGCTTTCCCACTTCCAGCTTGGCGAGGTCGTTTTCCTCTATAAATTTAACTACCGTCTCAAATAGAGGATTGAGGGAGACGTATCTCCCGAGATTGTCTAAAGTGTCGATTACCATAATAAAATGTGTTAAAATTGTTAGTCTTCTATTCGTTTGCCGCCTTCATAAGTTCCTTTTGCCGTGACTTGGCCGTTTCGGTCTTTCTCGACAAATCTTCCTTCACGTGCGTCGTTGCGGTAGGAACCCTCGAAGCGCTTGCCTTCCTTGTCTACCTCGATGCAGGCTCCCTCGCGCTTGCCGTTGCGGTAGATGCCCTTGAATTTTCTGCCGTCGGCATAGTGGATGACAACGTTGCCGTCGACATGGCCGTTTTTGAACTCGCCCTCGTAGATGTCGCCGTTTTTCTTGGTCAATTTTCCGAGACCGTTTTGCAAGTCATCCTTCCAGTTGCCCACATAGATGTCGCCGTTTTTCCATACGAAGGTGCCCTGCCCCAGTCGCTGCCCATTGTTGAAATGTCCCGTATACTTGGAGCCGTTGGCGGTGCGGAAGATACCCTCCCCCGTTCGCTCTCCCTGAACATAGTCGCCCTCGTAGACGTCACCATTGTGGAATCTGTAGATGCCTTTTCCGTCCTGGATATCATCCTTCCAGTCGCCCACATATGTGTCACCGTCGGCGTATTTGAACGTTCCTTTCCCCGACCGTTGGTTGTCTACCCAGTGGCCGTCGTAGGTGGTGCCGTCACCCCAGTTGAAGTAGCCGTTTCCATTCTTCATGTCGTTCATCCACTGGCCCTTGTACTGGGCACCATTAGAGTAGGTGTATACACCTCTTCCCTGCCTTTTATCCTTGTACCAGTCTCCGTCGTATTTGTCACCGTTGTAATATAACATTACACCGTGGCCATGCTGGAAGTCCCTGAACCATAGCCCCACATATTTGTTGTTGTTCTGGAAATAATAGGTGCCCTTTCCATGCTGCTGGTCTTGCATCCACTGTCCCTCATACTTTTCGCCGTCGGAGAAGGTGTATACTCCATAGCCGTCACGCTTACCTTTGGAATAAGCCCCTTCATAGGTGTCTCCGTTCTTATATAGCGTCGTGCCTTTGCCGTGTGGCTTCCCGCTCACCATCTCTCCCTTGTATTGTCCTCCGTCTTTGGTGATGCATGAACCTAGGGAGATTTTCTGGGCATAAGCCTTTGGCGAGACAAGGCTCAGCGCAAAGAAGAGTAAGCAACCGGTTCCTATATGTTGAAATTTCATATGATGTTTGTTTCTAAGTTTCATAACTTATAGTCTTAAATCTAGTCAATCCGTCTCCAAAGTTATAAGTTTTTCGTCAAATGGCCAAATAGATTAAACATATTTAAGGTAAAAAAGGGGAAAATGCATTTTTATTGAAAAAAATGATGTCTTCACACAATAAAACGTCAATGATAGCGTTATTATATAGTAAAATATATAACTAACAAAAATCAGGAAACGATATGATATTAAACTGTGCTATTATTGATGAAGACCCACAAGCTTTACAACTGCTTAAGCAGTATGTTGACAAAACGCCAACGCTCCACCTCATCGGGGCCTACCCCAACGCAATAGAGGCAGTGGACGGCATTCGTCACAATCACCTGGATATTCTCTTCCTGGCTATCCACATGCAGCAAATCAGCGGACTGGAATTTGCCAAGGTGGTGCCCAAGAATGTGAAAATCGTCTTTACGACCGCATTCAAGGAGTATGCCATAGAAGCCTACAAGGTCAACGCCTTTGACTATCTGCTCAAGCCAATAGAGTATGAGGATTTCATGCGGTCGTGCGAGAAGGTCTTCCAGAGCTATATGCAGGACGATGCCTACAATCCTATCAAGAGGGACCGGTTCCTGGTGGTGAGGCGCGACTATAAGTATACCCGCATACCTATAGACAGCATTCTCTACGTGGACTGCGAGAAAGACTATCTCCGTTTCCACTTGAAGGGAAAGACCTCTTGCATCATGGCCCTGGGCAATCTGAAGCACCTGGAGGACCGTCTTCCAAAGGAGAAGTTCAAGCGAGTGCATCGCTCCTACCTTGCCAACTTGAGTATGTTTGACACGGTAGACCAGATGCATATCACCTATGGCCAGCAGTCTATCCCCATCTCCGAGTCATATCTGGAAGACATCAAGAAATATCTGGAAGACCACTTTATGTAGCAAAGCCCCCTTGTGGGGCTATACTACAGCAACTGCAAGGGCGAGGAGACGAATATCGTGGCATCGTGGGCCGCGAGGAAGTCTTGGTCCCGGAAGCCCCAAAGCACACTGATGCAAGGCATTCCGCTGTTACGTGCCGTCATCACATCGACATCGCTATCGCCTATGTAGACGGCTTTGGCTCTGTCGGCATGCAACTGGCGCAGGGCCTCGTTGACGGTGTCGGGGGCAGGCTTCTTCTGGATGCCCTCACGCTCCCCTATCGCCACGTCCACCAGATGGCCGAAAAAATGGTGACAAAGTTCTTGGGTGGCCGCATAAAACTTGTTGCTCACCACGGCAACGTTCTTGCCCCTGTCTTTCAATTCCTGCAACATTTCAATCACGTCGGGATATGGTTGGGTAGTATCGAGGTTGTGAATCATATAGTGCTTACGGAAATCTTGGTAAGCCTTTTCGAAGTTTTTGTTTGCAAGTCCACCGGGTACGGCCCGCTCCATAAGTTTCTTTACACCGTTTCCTACGAACATCCTCACTTCGTTAATGCTCCTTGCCGGCATTCCGTTCTCCTTGAGGGCGAAGTTGCAGCTTGCCGCCAAATCGGGCAAGGTGGAGAGAAGGGTACCGTCCAAATCGAAGATGTATGTGTCGAAATTGAACTGGGCATGGGGAGGAATGGCCTTCACGTGGAAATCGCCTCCATGGAGCACGCACACCTCTTGGTTGTACACACGCATGTCACCGATTTTGCGGTTCTCGCCAAACTCCCATCGTTTGAACTGATGTGTCTTTGCATCTACAACTACATACTTGTATTCTATCGGGTCGTCGATGGCCTGCACGTCTACAGACAGTTCCCAGCTCTTTCCCCTTGCCGGTTTCATCAAGAGGAAATAGTCCGTGTTCCAGTTGCCCAACGTAGGATGGTTGCCGAGCAGAGCGATAGCTTCTCCCTCATAGAGCTTGGGTGCATGGATCTTGAAGACAATGGTTTGCTCGAAAAGGGGCAAGTGGTTGGGGTGTATATCGGATTGGCTGATGCCGTCCTGCTTCACGTGAAATCCACAATTATTCTCGCTGTCATCCACCATCCACGCATCTGCAAAAAGGTAATTGCGGCTTGCGTCATACTCGTAATCCCTTGGTGAAAGCAAGCTTTCCCTGCGCTTCACCTTCCCCCCGCCATCCTGCACATAATAGTGATAAGACAGGGCATTGTAGGGGTGGTGCCTGTTCTGGTGCGGAGCCGTGTCGGCTGTCCAGTTGTATCCGTCAAGGGTTGCCATCTGAAGTTCGGTGGATTCTTGGAAGCCGTCGGGCGCAGAAAAGGTGAGGTGCAGGAAAAGGCAGTCTCCCCACTCGGCACGATAGCCTATCGTAAATTTCAAATTCATAATCGTTACTGTTTTATATATTAATGTATAGAATCTAAATCTAACATTTTTATTGCAAAGGTAACTAAAAAGATGATACGAAAGACAATTATTTCGCCAATTAACCTATTTTAATTGCATAGGCTTTGCCATTTGGCATTTTTACATTACTTTTGCAATCCGTAAAGACAGAAAAAAGACTCATGAAAAAGAAAATGAAGAAAACAGTTTCTAAATTTTACCTGTATGGTGCCTTGGGCTGCATAGCAGTCATTGGCATAACAGGTTATCTGTACTTGTTCTCCTCCTTCTCGCGGAGCAGCAATACGCAGTATGTCTACATTGACGAAGACGACAACATAGACTCGGTTTACAGCAAGGTTCGCCCCTTCGCCAAGTCCATACCCTTCCAGGCCTTTCGTACGCTGACGCTCCACTCCGGCTATGCCGGCCACGTGAGAACAGGACGTTACTCAATCACTCCAGGCGACGGAGCCTTGAAGATATGGAGGCACTTGAAAAACGGATTGCAAGAGCCGGTAAACTTGACAGTGCCATCTGTAAGAACAAAGGAGAAACTGTCTGTAGAGCTTAGCAAGAAGCTGATGCTCGATAGCACGACTATCCTCAATGCCATCTCTGACGAAGTTGTCTGCGAGAAGTACGGTTACGACACAGCTACCATTGCCTGCATGTTCATCCCCAACACCTATGACATCTACTGGAACGTCTCCATCGACAAGTTTCTCCAGAAGATGAAGAAGGAGAGCGACAAGTTCTGGAACTTTGAGCGTACACAGAAGGCAAAGGCTATGAACCTGACACCCGTGCAGGTGATAACCCTGGCCAGCATCGTGGATGAGGAAACCGCCAATGATGCGGAGAAACCCATGATTGCAGGAATGTACTACAACCGCCTGATGCTTCGTAACGCGGAATACCCCCATGGAATGCCCCTGCAGGCCGACCCCACCATCAAGTATGCGTGGAAAAGGTTCGGCCTGAGGCGCATCTACAACAACCTTCTTTCCATCAGCAGTCCGTACAATACGTACAAGAACACCGGACTGCCACCCGGCCCCATCCGCATCCCCAGTGTGGCTGGCATTGACGCCGTGCTCAACCACGTGCACCACGACTACCTCTACATGTGCGCCAAGGAAGACTTCAGCGGCACTCACAACTTTGCCCGCACCTACGAGGAGCACTTGCACAACGCAGCCAAGTATTCAAAGGCCCTCAACGAGAGGGGAATCAAATAAAAACATTAAAGTATTTTATAAAGTATGAACAGAACGATTATTACAGTAGTGGGCAAGGATACCGTAGGCATCATTGCCAAGGTATGTACCTATTTGGCCGAGAACAGTGTAAATATCCTGGATATCTCGCAGACCATCGTGCAGGAGTACTTCAATATGATGATGATTGTGGACATGGGCAAGATGAAAAAGTCATTCGAGGAAGTGGCCGATGAGCTTGCGTGCATCGGAAAGGAAATGGGCGTGCAGGTGAAATGCCAGCGCGAGGAGATTTTTGACATGATGCACCGCATCTGATATCACAATATTTTAAGGAATAAACTATGATAAATATCAACGAGGTTATTGAAACCAACAAGATGATAGAGAAGGAGAACTTCGACGTGCGCACCATCACGATGGGTATCAACCTACTCGACTGTGCGTCAAGCGATCTCGACCAACTCTGCCAAAACATTTATGAGAAGATTACCCGTCTGGCCAAGAACCTGGTGAAGACAGGCGAGGACATTTCCAAGGAATATGGTGTGCCCATCGTCAACAAGCGCATATCCATCACCCCCATCTCTCTTGTGGGCGGCTCAGCCTGCAAGACCACGGATGACTATGTGAAGATTGCCAAAACACTTGATAGATGTGCCAAGGAATTGGGAATCAACTTTCTGGGCGGCTATTCGGCCATCGTCTCCAAGGGGATGAGCAAGAGCGACGAGCTCCTTATCCGTTCCATTCCGCAGGCAATGGCGCAGACCGACTTCATCTGTAGCTCCGTCAATGTGGGCTCCACAAAGACGGGCATCAATATGGATGCTGTGAGACTTATGGGCGAAATCATCAAGGATACTGCCGAGGCCACCAAAGACAAGGGGTCGCTGGGTTGCGCCAAACTTGTAGTACTTTGCAATGCGCCCGACGACAACCCATTCATGGCTGGAGCTTTCCATGGAGTGAGTGAAGCCGATGCCGTGATTAGCGTGGGTGTGAGCGGCCCGGGCGTTGTGAAGTATGCCTTGGAGAGTGTAAAGGGTGAGAGCTTTGAGGTGCTTTGCGAGACCATCAAACGCACGGCGTTCAAGATAACTCGCGTGGGACAGCTAGTGGCCAAAGAGGCATCACGCCGACTTGGCGTTCCGTTTGGCATCATCGACCTTTCGCTGGCTCCTACGCCAGCCATAGGCGACAGCGTGGCCGATATCCTCGAATTGATAGGTTTGGAACATGCCGGCGCACCAGGTACCACAGCTGCGCTAGCTCTCCTCAACGACCAGGTGAAGAAGGGCGGAATCATGGCTTCCTCCTATGTGGGCGGCTTGAGCGGTGCCTTCATTCCCGTGAGCGAAGACCAGGGTATGATCAATGCCGTGGAAGCTGGTGCGCTTTGCATTGAGAAGCTGGAGGCGATGACTTGCGTTTGCTCCGTGGGACTCGACATGATTGCCATTCCGGGCGACACACCTGCCACCACCATCTCGGGCATCATTGCCGATGAGGCTGCTATCGGAATGGTAAACCAGAAGACTACGGCCGTACGTGTGATTCCAGTAATCGGGATGAAGGTGGGCGACAACGTGGACTTCGGTGGATTGCTGGGACATTCGCCCATCATGCCCGTCAATAAGTTCAGCTGCGAGGCTTTTGTCAATCGTACGGGAAGAATCCCTGCGCCTATCCATAGCTTCAAAAATTAACAACCAATAAGATTCCCTTATGGCTAAACATTTCGCAGAATCAGAACTGCTCATCAACGAGGACGGAAGCTGCTTCCATCTCCATCTCAGGCCAGAGCAACTGGCTGATA
>CAVGLH010000028.1:0-25706 GCA_963630065.1 Bacteroides fragilis
TCAGTCCGTACTCCTTCATCTTCTCCGGCTTCAGCCAGATACGCATGGAGTAGTTGCGGGTAGAAGGGCTCTGCACATCACCCACACCATTGATACGCTTCAACTGAGGGATAACGTTGATCAAAGCGTAGTTGGTAACAAACTGGTCGTCGTAACGGCCGTCCTCCGAGGTGAGGGAGAACATAATCACGTTGGAGCTCTGGCGCTTGGTCACGGTCACACCCACCTTGGTAACCTCTGCAGGTAGCAAAGCCTGTGCCTGGGATACACGGTTCTGCACGTTCACGGCAGCCATATCCGGGTCGGAACCCTGCTTGAAGTAAACGGTGATGCTGGCGTAGCCCGAGTTGGATGCGGAGGAAGTCATGTAGGTCATGTTCTCCACACCGTTGATGCTCTCCTCAAGCGGTGCAATCACGGAGTTCAACACCGTCTGGGCATCGGCACCCGTATAGGTGGTCGACACCATGATGGTAGGCGGTGCGATGTTTGGATACTGCTCCACAGGCAGCGACACCAAACCGATGGTACCCAGCAACACGAAGAAGATGGAGACCACCGTCGAGAGTACCGGGCGTTTTATAAAGTTTGTAAATGACATAATCTTTGTTTCGTTAAGAATTTACTTATCCTTCTTGCCGCTCATGGTGTTGGCAAAATCGTGGGCATTGTCCTGCGACTTAGACAGCTCGGCTGCCTCGGCAATCTTCTGGTTGTAACGCTCCACGGTGATAGGCTTGATCTGCTGGCCGTCGGTCAACTTGGTAATACCCTTCACCACGATGCGGTCGCCTACGTTCAGACCGGAAGTCACGATGTAGTTCTTGCCGTCGTCCTGTGGGTTCACCTTAATCTCGGTGTACTTCACCTTGTTGTCCTTGTTCACAACATAAACAAAGATTTTGTCCTGCACCTGGGAACAAGCCTCCTGAGGAATCACGATGGCACTGTTCTGGTCGTTGGGAACGATGATGGAACCTGCTCCACCACTCTTCAAGAGTTTCTCAGGATTGGCAAAATGGGCGATGAGGGAAACTGCACCAGTAGAAGCGTCGATGACACCACTCATCTTCACCACCTTGCCAGGATGGCTATACATAGTTCCGTCTGCCAGTTGCAACTTCACGGCCGGGAAGGCGGCGATGGCAGCCTGAATGCTACCGTCGGTCTTGCTCATGTTCAGAATCTGAGACTCGGAAACAGAGAAGAACACCTCCATGGTGCTGATATTGGAAACGGTTGTGAGAGCCTGGCCAGATGCACTTACCAAGGCACCTACCTTGAAGGGAAGGCTGCCGATGACACCGGCTGCGGGGCTAGTCACTGTACACCAAGCCAACTGCTCCTTGGCCGAAGCCAGGGCTGCCTCTGCCTGGGCCACCTGAGCCTGGGCGGTAGCATAAGTGTTGGCAGCTGTGGAAAGCTCATACTCACCGATAATCTTGCTGTCGTACAACTTCTTATTGTTCTGATAAGTCAGTTTGGCAGTATTGGCCTGTGCCTTGGCAGTATTGACAGCGGCAGCGGCTGAGCGAACGGCAGCGGCATAAGTCTCGCTGTCGATGGTGAACAAAGTCTGACCAGCCGAAACGGTCTGACCCTCATGCACACAAACCTTTGTGATGAAGCCCGAGACCTTGGGACGCACCTCCACATCCTGGATACCCTTGATGGTGGCAGGATAAGTGGTCTGCAATGCGGCGCTGGAAGTAGCGATGGTATTCACGGCGAACTCATCGTCGCCGAAGTTGGGCAGTCCGCCCTTCTTACTTCCGCCACATGATGTCAATGTTGCAATAGCACAAATTGCTGCAACAAACAAAACGTTTTTAATTTTCATACCTATTTATATTAATATTATTTGTAATCCAACACAAAACTCAAAGCACCCTTAGAGTTTTTTGCGGTGCAAAAGTACTAATAATAAATCAATCCCGTTCACAAATTGCTGATATTTAACAAAAATTATTCTGCGTTCAAAGTTTTCTCAAAAAAAACAAAAAAGTCCCACAGATTATTCTGTGAGACCCATTTCCTTAGCTTTTTCCAGCAAGAGCTTCATCAATGGCTCCCGCTCATTCTCCACTCTGTTGTCGAGTACGGCATCCTTTAAAGTCTGTTTCAGTATGCCCACCTCTCTGCAAGGCGTCAGGTGGAACATCTCCATGATTTCGTTGCCGTCGATGCAGGGCTGGAGCAGACGCTTGTAGTCGCGCTCCTGCAGGTCTACGAGCTTCTCCCTCACCATTCTGAAATTGTCCAGAAACTGCTGCTTGCGCACCTGGTTCTTGCTCGTGATGTCGGCTTCGCAGAGCGTCATCAGGTCGTTGATGTCGTCGCCAGCATCGTTCAGCAGTCGGCGCACGGCACTGTCGGTCACCTCCTCGTCGGCTATCACGATGGGGCGCATGTGGAGGTCTACCAACTTCTGCACATACTTCATCTTCATGTCCATCGGCAGTTTCATTCTGCGGAAGATGCCCGGCACCATCTTGGCTCCGATGATGTTGTGGCTATGAAAGGTCCACCCGATGTTATTGTCCCATCGCTTGCTCTTGGGCTTTCCGATGTCGTGGAGCAGAGCCGCCCAGCGGAGCCAGAGGTTGTCGCTGTTCTTGCACACGTTCTCCAGCACTTCCATGGTATGGTCGTAGTTGTTCTTGTGCGCCCTTCCGTTGCGAGTCTCCACCTTGTCCATCACCACCAGTTCGGGCAGGATGAGGTCGAGCAGCCCGGTGTCCTTCAGGTAATAAAAACCCGAGCTGGGGTGCTTGGAGAGCATTATCTTGTTCATCTCGTCGGCAATGCGCTCTCCGCTGATGATTTTCAGCCGCTCGGCATTGCGAGAGAGGGCGGCATAGGTCTCGTCCTCTATCTGGAAGTTGAGTTGGGTGGCGAAACGCACGCAGCGCATCATGCGCAGGGGGTCGTCGGAGAAAGTGATGTCGGGGTCGAGGGGCGTGGCGATGATGCCATCCTCCAGGTCGTAGACACCGTCGAAGGGGTCTACAAGTTCGCCAAAACGGCTCTTGTTCAGGCACACCGCCATGGCGTTGATGGTGAAGTCGCGGCGGTTCTGGTCGTCCTCCAGCGTTCCGTCCTCCACGATGGGCTTTCGGCTGTCACGCTGGTAGCTCTCCTTGCGAGCCCCTACAAACTCCACCTCGGTGTCGCCGAACTTCACCTGTGCGGTGCCGAAGTTGCGGAACACGGAAAGATGCGCTCTCTTGCCCAGCATGTTCTTGAGCTGCGAGGCCACCTCGATTCCGCTTCCCACCACCACCACATCGATGTCGTTGGAGGGCCGCTCCAGGAAGAGGTCTCTCACATATCCACCCACCACATAGCATTCCACAGACAGCGCATCCGCTGCCTCTGAAATCTTGCGAAAAATATCCTTGTCTAGTATTTGCGCCAGTTCGGCATTGGTCAAATTTCTCATAAGTTTGCTTGTTTCGGGGTGCAAAGTTACAGCAAATCGGGGAGAAAACAAAACAAAACATGCTTTTTTACAAAATTATTGCAGAGATGCAGCGAAAAAACAGGTTGATACGACGCTGCAATCACTGCCTCGAAAGAGCACTATTCTGCCCAGGCTGGAGCAAAAGACTGTCCCAGCCTGGTTGTTTTTTGAACAAGGCGCAGCAGCTCAGAAAGTAGGGAAGTAGAAGAGGCTTTTTCCATTACAGAAAGTAGAAGACTTTATATGTTAAAAATCACAGAAAACCCATTTGAAACATCCAAATATTTGGCCATTTCATAATAAATGCGTAAATTTGCAGCGATTTTCGAAAATATTATGGCAGATTTAGTAAAAACAGAACAGCAGTTTAAGGATGTCATGAAAGAATGCAGGACCTTGTTTGAGAAGAAGCTACATGATTATGGAGCCTCTTGGAGAATCTTGCGCCCTTCGTCGCTGACAGACCAGCTGTACATCAAGGCGAAGCGCATACGCTCGCTCGAAATCAAGAAGGAATCCTTGGTGGGCGAGGGCATCCGCCCTGAGTTTGTCGCCCTTATTAATTATGGTATCGTAGGAATCATCCAGCTAGAAAAGGGTTTTGTGGACGAGGTGGACATAGCACCCGAAGAGGCCCTGGCGCTCTACGACAAGCATGCCCAGGAAGCCCTGGAGCTGATGCTGAAGAAGAACCACGACTACGACGAGGCATGGCGGTCGATGCGGGTGAGCAGCTACACCGACTTCATCCTCACCAAGATACAGCGTGTGAAGGAAATCGAGGACATCGAGGGAGCAACCCTTGTCTCGGAAGGTATTGATGCCAACTACATGGACATCATCAACTATGCCGTGTTCGGGGCAATCAAGATGAGTGAAGAATCCATATGCAAAACAGGGCATTACATATCGGCTTGAAGATTGCTGTGAACATCGGGCGACTGGTCACGGCCTTGACCTTCATCCTCTCGGGATTCGTGAAGGGAATCGACCCGCTGGGCACGCAATACAAGATAACCGACTACCTGGAGGCACTGCACATCGACTGGATATTCCCCTCTTGGAGTACACTGGTGATGTCGGTATTGCTCGCCATGACGGAGTTTGCCATCGGCATGTTCCTGCTCTTCGCCATACGGCGTAGACTGGTGAGCAAGATAGCCCTTGCCGTGATGAGCGTGATGACGCTGGTAACGCTATGGATCGTCATCGCCAACCCCGTGAAAGACTGCGGATGTTTCGGCGACGCCATCGTGCTTACCAACACGCAGACCTTCGCCAAGAACATCGTGCTTCTGGCCTGCACCATCCTGATGGCCGCCAAACCGATGGAGATGCCAAGGCTCATCTCGAAGCCTACGCAATGGATTGTGATCAACTACACGTTGCTCTTCTCCATCATCATAAGTCTCTGGAGCCTGTGGTACTTGCCGCCCTTCGACTTCCGCCCCTACCACATCGGGGCCAACATCGCCAAGGGCATGGAGATACCGAAGGGGGCTAAGCAACCCAAGTTTGACACCACTTTTATATTGGAGAAGAACGGGGAGCGAAAGGAGTTTACGATAGACAACTATCCCGACTCCACCTGGACCTTCATCGACAGCAAGACCGTGCAGACGGAGGAAGGCTACGTGCCCCCCATCCACGACTTCAGCATCGAGGACCCGAAGACGGGCGAGGACATCACCCAGGAAATCATCCACGGAAAGGGATACACTTTCCTTCTGGTTTCGCCCCATCTGGAGCATGCCGACGACAGCAATTTCGGCCCCATCGACGAGATATACGAATATGCCAACGACCACGGCTACAAGTTTCTCTGCCTCACGGCAAGCACAGAGAAGGCCATCAAGCACTGGCAGGACATCACAGGAGCGGAATACCCCTTCTGCATCACCGACGAGACCACGCTGAAGACCGTGATACGCAGCAACCCCGGACTGCTGCTGCTCAAGGACGGCACCATCATCGGCAAATGGAGCCACAACGACCTGCCCGACCTGAGCGACGGGAAACCGCTGGAACAGACGGAGACAGGCAAGATGCCCGAGGTGAGTGCCGCCAAGAAGACCGCCACCCTGATAGGCTGGTTTGTGGTGCCGCTGGCCTTACTCACCCTGGCCGACCGGCTCTGGGCATGGGGAGCATGGGTAAGAAAGAAAGAGAATTCAAACAAAATATTATCAACTCTTAAAAAGAAAAAAGAAAATGAGAAAGAAAATCGTAGCAGGCAACTGGAAAATGAACAAGAACCTGCAGGAGGGTGTAGCTCTCGCCAAGGAGCTCACAGAGGTAGTGAAGAACCCTAACTGTGACGTAATCATCGGCACACCATTCATCCACTTGGCTTCTGTAGCCGAGGTAATTAAGGGTAGCTGCATCCAGCTTTCAGCAGAGAACTGCGCCAACCACACTTCTGGTGCCTACACTGGCGAGGTTTCTGCCGAGATGGTGAAGTCTACAGGTGCTGAGTACGTGATTCTCGGTCACTCAGAGCGTCGCGAGTACTACAACGAGACTCCTGAAATCTTGAAGGAGAAGGTAGAGTTGGCACTTGCCAATGGCTTGAAGGTGATCTTCTGCATCGGCGAGTCTCTTGAGCAGCGCGAGGCCAACAAGCAGAACGAGGTAGTAAAGGCAGAGCTCGCCGGTTCTGTATTCCACCTCGACGCAGAGGCTTGGAAGAACATCATCATCGCCTACGAGCCAATCTGGGCCATCGGTACAGGCAAGACCGCCACAGCCGAGCAGGCTGAGGAGATCCACGCCTACATCCGCTCTTGCGTGGCTGAGGTTTACGGTGCAGAGGCTGCCGACAACACTTCCATCCTCTACGGTGGTAGCTGCAAGGCAAGCAACGCTCCTGAGCTCTTCGCCAAGCCCGACATCGACGGTGGCTTGATCGGTGGCGCTTCTTTGAAGGCCGCTGACTTCAAGGGTATCATCGACGCTTGGAACAAGTAATCCCCCTTTCAAAAAAAAGGATATTCCGGGAAGGGATGCCCCTCATGACGAAGAGCATCCCTTCTGCTTAACATTACAAACTAAAAGAATCAGGCATGAAACCATTCGTCACATTATTGTTTGTCGCTATCAACTTTTGCATGACGGCGCATGCACAGAACTACCTGGACCATCTGAAACAGAAGGACCAAGGACAGGGTGTCGTGACCGTGAACCAAAGCAAGGCCATCGACGAACTAGTGAACGGAAAACAGGGGCAGGCCAACGGCAACAAGACGAACGCAACAGGCAACAAGTCTAATCCCCAAGATGACAAAACTAAGACCAACCAACCACAAAAGCCCAAACAGGAGGTTGACTCCGTGAAAAAGACCGAGCAGCACCACGAAACCAAGAAGGAAACTGCTGCGCACGAGAACACCGCCAAAAAGGCGGACACCCAAAAGGAAGAGACAGAGACACCTACCGTGGACATGCGCAAGAAGGTGATGCGCAAGAGCTACAAGGTGACAGGATATAGGGTACAGGCATACGCAGGGGGCAACTCGCGCAACGACCGCCAGAAGGCCGAGCAAACGGGCAACGCCCTAAAAATGAGTTTCCCCGACCAGCCCGTATACGTGCATTTTTACTCGCCACGCTGGATTTGCCGCATGGGCAACTACAAGACTCAGGCCGAGGCTCAAAAAATGCTCGCCAAGGTGAAGGCACTGGGATATAAGCAGGCCTGCCTGGTGAAGGGACAAATCACTGTACAATATTAAGTACCCAACATTTAACATTATATAATATATAGATGAATCCGGAAACAGAATTTCGCGAGGGACTCGACGAACTCGCAGTACACTATAAAGAAGTATTGAAACTATTGGGCGAAGACCCTGAGCGGGAAGGACTCTTAAAGACACCGATGAGAGTGGCCAAGGCCATGCAGATTCTGACGCGCGGCTATACGCAAGATGCCCACAAGGTACTTACCGATGCCCTCTTCGAAGAGAAATACGACCAAATGGTCATCGTGAAGGACATCGACTTCTTCTCATTGTGCGAGCACCACATCCTGCCCTTCTACGGCAAGGTGCACGTAGCCTACATCCCCAACGGCAAAATCACCGGTCTGAGCAAGATAGCCCGCGTGGTGGACATCTACAGCCATCGCCTGCAGGTACAGGAACGCCTCACCCAGCAAATCAAGGACTGCATCCAGGAGACACTGAACCCACAGGGTGTGATGGTGGTGATTGAGGCCAAGCACATGTGCATGCAGATGAGGGGCGTGGAAAAGCAAGGCTCCATCACAACGACAAGCGACTACAGCGGCGTGTTCAAGTCGCAGAATACCCGACAGGAGTTCATGACACTCCTCAGAGGGGAAAGCAAGAGGATTTAATTAAACACTAAACATTAAACACTATGCTGAAGTTTATATCATGGAACGTGAACGGCCTGCGCGCCGTGGTGGGCAAAGACTTCGAGAACCAGTTTAAGGCTCTCGATGCCGACTTCTTCTGTCTGCAAGAGACTAAGATGCAAGAAGGACAGCTCGACTTGCAGTTTGAGGGATACGAGAGCTACTGGAACTATGCCGAAAAGAAAGGATATTCCGGCACGGCCATCTATACCCGTCACAAACCATTGAGCGTGAACTACGGCATGGGCGTGGAGGAGCATGACCACGAGGGAAGAGTCATCACCCTAGAATATGAGAAGTTCTATCTCGTGACCTGCTATACGCCCAACTCGCAGACAGAACTGAAGCGTCTCGACTATCGCATGACTTGGGAAGACGACTTCCGCAAGTTCTTGAAGGCTCTGGATGCCAAGAAACCTGTCGTGATTTGCGGCGACCTGAACGTGGCCCATGAGGAGATAGACATCAAAAATCCAAAGACCAACCGGCGAAATGCGGGATTCACCGACGAGGAGCGAGAGAAGATGACCCAGTTGCTGAACGATGGATTCACCGACAGCTTCAGATACCTTCACCCCGAAGAAGTGACCTACTCGTGGTGGTCGTACCGCTTCAAGGCTCGCGAAAAGAACGCAGGCTGGCGCATCGACTACTTCTTGGTTTCGGACAGTATAAAAGACAAGATAGCGGAAGCAAAAATCCATACCGACATCATGGGCAGCGACCATTGCCCCGTGGAAGTGGACTTGGCAATATGACCCCCCAAAAGCTATTTCAAAAAAAGCATGATATAGCAAAAAGGCTGCTTTCCTCACGGAGAACAGCCTTTTTAGTCATATCAACATAAAATAATTTTAATTTATATAAGAGAGATTTTTCAAACTATGAAGAAAAAGTATCTGTAAGCCTGTCGGCGGACATTACATCAGCTGCTTAATCTCAGAGAGATTCTTCTTCTCAGAAGTGCCGTCCTTGTATGTCACCATGAAATAGTCGTGAACCGACTTTCCGTTCTTGAACTGAACGACAGCCACACCGCCTTCACGGAGCTGGAGAGTGAAATAACCCTCACGCTTGCCGTTGACATACTTGCCATGCCACTTTTCCTTGCCATTCTTATAATAGGTGGTAACCTCGCCATTGAAGATTGAGTTGCGGTCATTGCCCAAGTCGATGAAGCTATAACCACCCTCAGCGCGAAGGTTGCCATTCATATAGAAGTCCTGAAAGACATCCTTCTTATTGATGCCAGTGCCAGTAGTCATCAACAGTCTGTAATAACTAGCCTGCTCTGCACTAGCCACATTGCTCATATTTTCTGCATAGAAAATAGTGTCAGCTACCACTGTTGCGTTCTCTACGCGCTTGCGACCGAAAGCTGTAATAGTCAGCAAAGCCATCAATGAGAATAATATAACTCGTTTCATATCTTTAAATTTTAGATTGTTATTATTAATTGTTGTTGTTTCTTTTTTCTGATGCAAAGATACAATGTTTTTTCGATAAGTCGTGCATTCCTTAACGCTATTTTATCTTATTTTTTTCCCACATTTTACTTTCAAAATAAAAGCGCACACAATCTGACAGATTGTTAGTTTTATACCCGTTTTCTTACTATTTTTCTTTCAAATTATTGATGTAAATCAATTTTACAGGCAATATGCTTACATTTTGAAAGCTGCCAACAACACTTCAGACTTTCCAACCAAGGGCTCAAAGATATAATTTTAAGGTACGTTTCATTCTTTTAGTCTCAAATATTTGCTCATTTATCCCGATTTTTGTACTTTTGCAGATAAATATATATAATAATGTATGAACATAAGTAAGATTTTCCTCTTCATCATAGCAGTTTGCACCCTTGCCTTCACCTCCTGCCAAGAGCTGGAAGGAACCGACAAGAGCACGTCAGGCAGTACATCCACATCGACTGACGACCAAGACCGCGACAACGATGTCATCACAGGCGACGACTACGTATACCATCTGCCCGTGATTTTCCACGTGTTATACAACACCAACGACCAGTATATCCAATACGCGCGCCTGAAAGAGATACTGAGCAACGTGAACGAGCTGTACCAAGGCAATGTGTACAACCTGCAGATAGACACTACGGAAAGCGAGAACATCCACGTGGTGTTCGAGATGGCCAAGAAAGACGAGAGCGGCAAGACACTCAGCACACCAGGCGTGGAATACATCCAGATAGACGAGAAGGAAATCTCCTGTGACAGTTTCATGAGCGAGGAAAAATATGCCAAATATACATGGGACCAAAATGAGTACATCAACGTGATGGTCTATGCCTTCAAGACAAACGACGACCAGACGACAACATTGGGCATCAGCCACCGTCCATTCTCATCAAACAACCTGCCGGCGATAAAAGGCTTGACAGAGACCAACTACTACCCCCTCCCCAAGCCCACCAACTTCGCCTACTGCGTATCCATCAATTCACTCTACCTGGACCAGAAATATGAGGGAACAAGGTATACTACCGACAAGAACTCGAAGAAATATACCTACAGCAGCCTCGACCCCAATGCCACCCTGGCCCATGAGCTAGGCCACTACATCGGCCTCTATCATGTGTTTGCCGAAGATAAAGAGGACGGCAGCATGCTCAAAAGCGACAGCGACACAGACTATTGCGACGATACCCCCAGCTACAACCGCCCCGCATACCAAGAATGGCTCACGCACTACTACATCACCCACAGGGCGACAGGCAAGGGGAACCTGAAAGAAGCGACAGTGCACTCCAACAGCAAAGGACAGACATGGAAGGCAGACAACATCATGGACTATGAATGCTGCTACAGCATGAGGATTACCAAAGACCAAGCCTATCGCATCCGCCAGGTATTGTACTACTCCCCCTTGATGCCGGGACCAAAGAAACCCCGCACAAAGAGCAGAGCATGGAGCGAGAGCACGACGGGCGAACTGTGACTGCCCATCAATATCGCCAAGGAGCCAAGCATCAAGACTACAGACATCACCTCAAGATCAAGACAATGAAATATATCATCAAGGCACCAAGCCTACTGAAAGCGAGCATCAACCTGCCCGCATCCAAGAGCATCAGCAACAGAGCCCTGGTCATCAATGCAATGGCCGGAGGCGAAACCCACCCCGACAACCTGAGCGACTGCGACGACACGGAAGTGATCATAGCCGCCCTGAGAGACATGCCAGACTTAATCAACATCAAGGCTGCGGGCACGGCCATGAGATTCATGACCGCCTACCTGGCAGCAACGCCCGGAGAACATACCATCACGGGGACGGAACGAATGCAGAACCGCCCGATTGCCATCCTCGTAGACGCCCTGCGCTACCTGGGAGCTGAAATCAACTATGAGAAGCGGGAGGGCTATCCTCCACTCCACATCATAGGAAAACCCCTGGAAGGAGGCCATCTGGAAGTGGTGGGGAACATCAGTTCGCAGTATATCTCTGCCCTGTTGATGATAGGTCCTATCCTGAAGAAAGGACTGGAACTGAAGCTTACTGGCAATATCGCCTCGCGCCCCTACATCGACCTCACCCTGTGGACTATGAAGGAATTCGGTGCCAACGCCGAATGGACGGACGTGGACACCATCACCGTGAAGCCCAAGCCCTACAAGTCGACACCCTACATGATAGAAAATGACTGGAGCGCCTCTTCCTATTGGTATGAGATGATGGCCCTCAGCAAAAACCCCGACTCTACCATCCAGCTGGAAGGACTGATGGACGGAACGAAGCAGGGCGATTCCGTGGTGAAATACATCTTCAGTCTGCTGGGTGTGAAGAGCGAGTTCGAGAGCCATGAAGGCATCACCAACGTAACGCTGAAAGCACATCCCTGCCTACTGCCACGCCTTGACTACGACTTCACCGGTTCGCCCGACCTGGCACAGACCATCGTGGTAACCTGCTGCGCACTGGGTGTGAAATTCAAGTTCACAGGCCTTGCCAGTCTGAAAATCAAGGAGACCGACCGCATCGAAGCCCTCAAGACCGAACTCAAGAAGGTGGGCTACGTGATACGTGACGAAAACAACGACACGCTCATTTGGGACGGTGAAACCTGCGAGCCTTTCTTCGCCCCCATCGACACCTACGAAGACCACCGCATGGCCATGGCCTTCGCCCCACTTGCCCTCAAATGGGGCCAGATTGAAATCAACGACCCCGGCGTGGTAAGCAAGTCGTACCCTCACTTTTGGGAAGACCTGCGGAAGGTGGGATTCGAAGTGAAGAGTGAAGAATAAAGAGTGAAGAATCCAAAATGAGTTACTTAGTTATAGCTTTGTTCGCACTGGGATTTATCTCGGCTATCCTTGGTATCGTTTCCCACAAGAAGGGAGAGGAGGAAAAAACGTTGCGGGAGGGAGTTTCCTGCAACACCTGCAACGGCGAAAACACCAAGTGCGAGCAAGAGTGCATGATGGAGGCCGCCACCAAAGAGATAGAATACTACGACGATGAAGAACTGGACCGATTCAAGGGAAGACCTGCAGACGAGTATACCGACGAGGAGGTGGAGGATTTCGCAGAAGTGCTCTACACAATGAAACCAAAAGAGGTGTCCGGATGGAGCAGAAGCCTGATACTCAGGGGAATCAACCTGCCCAACCAGCTAAAGGACGAAGTAATCGGGTTTCTGAACGAAGAGTAAAGAACGAAGAGAGAAAAATTCTCTTGACAACAAAAGTGTGAAATGGAGATACTTGGATATACATTTTTCCAGAACGCCTTGCTGGGCGCATGCCTGGCAAGCATTCTATGCGGATTTATAGGGACATATATCGTAACCCGCCGTCTGGTGTTCATCAGTGGCGGCATCACCCATGCCTCCTTTGGCGGCATAGGTATCGGTGTGTTCGCCGGCCTCAACCCGATACTCTCGGCCATGGCATTCGCCATACTGAGCGCCTTTGGCGTGCAGTGGATTTCCCGAAACAAAGACGTGAGGAAAGATTCGGCCATAGCCATGTTCTGGACCCTGGGCATGAGCGTGGGCATCATCTGCTGCTTTCTCACCCCAGGATTTATGCCCGACCTACCCAGCTTCCTCTTCGGCAGCATCCTGGCCATCGACTCACTGGACCTCTGGATTCTGGGTGCACTGACGGTTTTCGTTACCCTGACATTCACCATCCTGCTACGACCGATACAGACTATCGCTTTCGACAACACCTTCGCCCGATCGCAGCACCTGCCCGTGGCAGCCATCGAATATCTGATGATGACACTCATCGCCATGACCATCGTGGCCACCCTCAAGCTCGTGGGCATCGTGCTCGCTATCAGTCTGCTCACCATCCCCCAGATGACCGCCAACCTCTTCACCTACAACTATAGGCAGATGATAGGACTAAGCATTGCGTTAGGATGGATCGACTGCCTCGCCGGACTCTATGCCAGCTATATGCTCAACGTGCCATCGGGAGCCACCATCATCTTCGTGAGCATCATCGTGTTTGCCATGGCTAAGGTTGCGAAAAGTATACAGATTGCCCAGCAACGGGAGAAAGAAAAGCAGTAAAAACGTTCATAGGAGACCGCAACATGTGGAGGTTAAAAAAAAACATCTATCCTTTCCTCGCTCTATGCCTCGCCATCGTGGCAATGCTGGCAGCAGGATGCTCTACGCAAAAGAACACGGCGCAGAGCAGGTGGTGGC
Source organism: Bacteroides fragilis (assembly GCA_963630065.1). Classification (GTDB taxonomy): domain Bacteria; phylum Bacteroidota; class Bacteroidia; order Bacteroidales; family Bacteroidaceae; genus Prevotella; species Prevotella fragilis_A. The sequence continues at coordinate 13,525 of CAVGLH010000028.1, forward strand.
ACGCCTTCAACACCAGATACAACACCTTCTACAACGGTAAGTTGGCCTACATCGATGCCTCACTGGAGAAAGAGAACGGCAACAAAGACAACTTCACCGAACTGCTGCCCTTCTACACCGTGGGCAACAAGAACAGCAAGGAACTGGGCAAAGCCAACTATGACAGAGCTATCGAGAAGAGCGAGAAGGCCATACACCAACACAGCATCAAGCGACGCCCAGTGTGGGACAAGAAAAGACGCAAGACCGCCAAGGACAAGGAATGGCTCAACCGACGCGAATACAATCCCTTTATCTGGAAAGCCTGGATGCTGATGGGACGGTCGCAATTCTTCGAGGGAAATTTCGATGCCGCAGCCGCCACATTTTCCTACATGAGCCGACTCTTTGCCACGCAGCCCGCCATCTACTGCAAGGCACAGGCGTGGCTGGCGAAATGCTATACGCAACAAGACAGAAACTACGACGCAGAGGATGTCATTCGCAACATGGAGCGTGACTCAATCCACTGGAGCGCACAAAAGGAATGGGACTATACCTACGCCCTCTACTACATCAACACCTCGCAATATACCCAAGCCATCCCCTACCTAAGGAAGGCGATTGGCCACGAGATGAGAAGAAAGCAAAAAGCCCGCCTATGGTATCTGATGGGGCAGATACAGGCATTGCTCGGCAAAAGACAGGAAGCATACCGGTCTTTCAAGCACGTCGTGTCGCTCAACCCACCCTACGAATTGGAGCTCAATGCACGCATCTCCCAGACAGAAGTAATGGGCAGGCAAGCAGCCAAGAAAATGACAGGTAAACTGAAACGCATGGCGGCATCCGACAAGAACCAACAATACCTGGAGCAAGTGTATTACGCCCTGGGTAACATCTACTTGACCAACCTAGACACCTTGCAGGCCGTAAACGCCTATGAGAAAGGAGCACAGAAATCCACCCGCAATGGCATAGAAAAAGGTGTATTGCTGCTGCAACTGGGCAACCTATACTGGCAACTGGAAAAATTCTCCGATGCCCAACGCTGTTATGGAGAAGCCATCGGACTGCTCGACAAAGACAGGAAAGACTATGCGCAACTCTCAGCACGTTCAAAAGTGCTCGACGAGCTGGTGCCCTACACAGAGACCATCCAACTGCAAGACTCCCTACAAAGTCTGGCAAAAATGAGCGAAGAGGAACGCAATACATTGATTGACAAGGTAATAAAAGAACTTAAGAAAAAGGAAAAGGAAGAAAAGAAGAAGCAAGAGGAAGCCAAAAACAACCAAGGCTCCACATCGCCCGGCCTCAACCAAAGCCACACACAGGGCAACGCACAGGGCAACAAACTGGGAAACGCACAAAACGGGAGCATCTGGTATTTCTACTCCCCCATCGCCGTGGCCCAAGGCAAAGAGCAATTCAAGAAACTATGGGGCGAACGAGAGAACACGGACAACTGGCAACGCATCAACAAGACCGTGATGACAGACCTCACGGAAAGCGAAGATTCCATAAGCAGCGACCAACCCGAGCCAAACGACACGACGGAAGAAAAAGAAGGCGAAAACCCAGCCTACCAACGGTCGTATTATCTCGCCCAAATACCACTGACTCCAGAACAGACTGAAGAGAGCAACAAACTGATAAGAGACGCTCTCATGCACGCCGCCGTCATCGTGAAGGACAAGATGGGCAACTTAACGCTCAGCGAGAAACTGCTCCATCGCCTCACCGACCAATATCCCGAGTACGAACACATGGACGATGCCTACTACCATCTCTTTCTGCTCTACCAGACAAAGCGCCAACCCGAAACGGCCGACAAATACCTCGCCTTGCTGAAAGAGCAATATTCCGAGAGCGCATGGACTAAGCTACTCACCTCCCCCTACTACGAGGAAGATGCCAAAAGAGGCACATTCCTTGAAGATTCGCTCTATACGGCAACCTACGAAGCTTTCAAAAAGGGAGAGTACAATAGGGTGACAACCAACGCCAACCTGTCTCAGACCAGATTCCCCGAGGGAGCCAACCGCGACAAATTCCTCTTTGTCGGAGGCATGAGCAAACTGGGCGAGGGAAACATACAAGGGTGCTTGGAAGACCTAAAGACCATGGCCGAGAAATATCCCGACAGCAAACTCAGCACCCTGGCAGGCACAATCGTAAACGGGGTGAAGGCCGGCAAAAGGCCGTATGGAGGAAAACTCTACGCAGACAACATCTGGACGCGACGCGACTCTATATCCAATGTAAAAGACTCCACTGCCCAAAAGTCAATCAGCGAAGAGCGCAACCAACCATTCGTATTCATGCTGGCCTACGAGCCCGACTCGGTCGATGAAAACCAACTATTGTTCGAGATTGCAAAATATAATTTCACCAGCTATCTCGTGCGCAACTTCGACATCCAAACAGACGAGCAAGGCAGTCTGCACCGCATGATGGTCAAGGGATTCCTCAACTTTGACGAAGCCCGACAATATGCCAACGACGTATACCAGCAGAAGTCTATCACCCGTCTACTCACCCATGCACGCACTCTGTTGGTTAGCGAGGAAAACGTGAGTCTGCTCGGCATCCAAATGAGCTACGAAGAATATGCCCGCTTCTATGCCAAGCATTTCATGCAGATGAAGACCAGCACCCAACCGCTGCTCAACGACCCCGTGGAAATCGTAACGGAAGAAGCGACGGAGGACGGCAGAAAGTCAGCGGACGAGGAGGCGACAGACGAGAAACAAGCCGACGAGGACGAATATTACGAACTGGAAGGATTCTAGAGGACTTTAATATAGTTTAACGTAAAGATTGACACTCCATTCCCTTTTTCTTTGTACTTTAGCACACGGAAAACAGAGATGGACAAAAAGAAAGATAAAATAAAATGAAAATTAAAATTGACTCATTAGAAAACATCCATGCCGCAGCCAAGGAATTCATAGCGGGCATGGGCAACGGAAACGTCTTCGCCTTCTACGGAAAAATGGGGGCTGGAAAGACAACGTTCATCAAGACCATCTGCGAGGAGATGGGAGTGGAAGACGTCATCACATCGCCCACCTTCGCCATCGTCAACGAATACACGTCCGGAGAGGGCGAACCCATCTACCACTTCGATTTCTACCGCATCAAGAAAATCGACGAGGTATACGACATGGGATACGAGGACTATTTCTACGGCGGACACCTTTGCTTTCTGGAATGGCCAGAGCTCATAGAAGACATCCTGCCAGAGGACTGCACCAAGGTGACCATCCGAACGGAAGAGAACGGTTCGAGAACCGTGGAATGGTAGGTCACAAACGCCAAGTGGGGGCAAAAGCATTCAAGAAGGATGCTCTTGCCCCACACCATATAAACTTGCAAGCAGTTGTTTTCTTACAAGAGTGCCTGGAACTTCTCGGTAAGAGTGCCCTTTGAAGCGGCTCCCACGAACTTGTCCACCAACTGACCACCCTTGAAGAAGAGGATGGTAGGAATGTTACGAACGCCAAACTCCATGGCGATATCGTCATTTTCCTCTACGTCACACTTGCCAACCACCAACTTGCCGTCGAATTCCTCGGCAAGCTCAGCCACGATAGGAGCTATCTGTCGGCAAGGGCCACACCAAGTAGCCCACAAATCCACTACCAATGGCAACTCGCCATTCTTGTAACTCTCGAAATTCTCGGTTGTAATTGTTACTTCCATAATTCTAATTACCTTATAGTTTATAATACGATTGATATATTGAATTCTTTTAATTAATCTGATAAGACATCTTGGGATGATTGTCAACATACTGCACCAGCTTGTGGCTCACCCCGATGGTGCGGTCTTGCGCTCGCATCAGCACATTGGTGTTGCTGTCTATGTCGTGTATCTGAATGAAGAGCTGGGCCTTGCCCTCGTCATTGTCTATCATCGTCTGCAGATCGGTCACCAACTTCTCGTCCACCACATCACTGTCCACCGTGATGGTGATGCGTTCGATGCGGTTTTCCTTCACCGACTGCATGTAGTCGATAGATCCTATCTGGAACTCATAATAATTGCTATTGGCAAATCGAGACGCACACTTGGCCGTGATGTAGATGGTGCTGCCCTCCACCAGCATGCCGCGCCACTTGCCCCACTCCTCGCCGAAGAGAGCCAACTCGCCAGAGCCCTCGAAATCCTCCAAGGTGACAAAGCCACATGGCTTGCCCGTCTTGGTGAACTTCGATTTCACAGCGGTGACAATGCCTCCTACCACCACATCTTCCTTCTTTGCCAGCTCCGTCTTGTCGCCCAGTTCGGAGCAATGCGTATTGCACATCTGGTTGAGGATGATGCTGTAGTCGTCGAGAGGATGGGCAGACAGATAGATACCCACCAAGTCACGCTCCTTGTTGAGCCTCTCGATGGTGCTCCAGCTCTCGGTCTCGGGAATAGGCGGAGTGGCTATCTCCACAGCGTCCTCCCCTCCAAAGAGCGAGGTGGCAGCCTCTTGCTGCTCGCGCTGATAGAGCTGGCCGTAGCGCACCAAGGTATCGAGAAACATCTCGCCCTTGGTGTTCTTGCCAAAGAACTGCTCGCGACGGATGTTGAAGCTGTCGAAACCGCCACTCAACGCCAATGCCTCGAAAGCCTTGCGGTTGACATTGGTGAAATCCACTCGCTGGGCGAAGTCGAAGATGTCCTTATAGGGGCCGTTCTTCAGTCGCTCGTTCACGATGGCATCAGCAGCTGGGGCTCCCATACCCTTGATGGCGGCAAGACCAAAACGTATCTCTCCATGCTCGTTGACACCGAAAGCACGATAACTCTCGTTCACGTCGGGGCCTAGAGTCTTGATGTTCATCGACTGGCACTCCTCCATCAACTTGGTGATTTCGGTAATCTGTGCAAAGCGGCGGGTCATCAAGGCAGCCATGTACTCGGCCGGATAATGAGCCTTGAGATAGGCTGTCTGGTAAGCCACCCATGAATAACAAGTGGCATGAGACTTGTTGAAGGCATAGGAGGCAAATTTCTCCCAGTCGCCCCAGATCTTCTCCAATACCTGCGGGTCGTGTCCGTTCTCCTGTCCCTGCTTGATGAACTTAGGCTTCATCGCATCAACGATAGCCTTTTTCTTCTTACCCATCGCCTTTCGAAGGGCATCAGACTCGCCTCGGGTGAAGTTGGCGAGCTGACGGGAGAGGAGCATCACCTGCTCCTGATATACCGTAATGCCATAAGTATCCTTCAAGTATTTCTCCATGCAGGGGATGTCATACTTGATGGGTTCCTGACCGTTCTTTCGGGCGATGAAGGATGGGATGTAGTCCATTGGTCCGGGTCGGTAGAGGGCATTCATGGCAATGAGGTCCTCGAACACGGTGGGCTTCAGTTCGCGCAGATACTTCTGCATACCGGGCGACTCAAACTGGAAGGTGCCGATGGTACGCCCCTGCTGGTAAAGCTGGTAGGTCAGTTCGTCGTCGATGGGCAGGGTATCGAGGTCGATGACATCACCGGTAGTCTGCTTGATTACCTTACAAGCCTCCTTCATCTCCGAGAGGGTCTTCAATCCCAAGAAGTCCATCTTTATCAATCCGGTGGATTCGATGACATGGCCGTCATATTGTGTCACCGCCGTCTTCAAGCCGGGAAAATCAGGGTCATCGGCCGTGGATACAGGTACCCAGTTGCTGATAGGGTCGCGACAGATGATGAAGCCGCAGGCATGGATACCCGTGCCCCGGATGGTGCCTTCCAGCATCTTGGCATACTTGATGGTATTGCTCTCGCGAGGGTCGCTGGAGAACTCAGCCTCCTTCAACTCCGGTGTATATTTGATGGCATTGGGAAGATTCATCTTCGCGCCGTCGGGCAGTCGGTCGGGGATAGCCTTACAGAGAGCGTTAGCCTTGTCGAGAGGCAGTTTCTCCACACGGGCCACGTCCTTGATGGAGTTCTTGGTGGCCATACTGCCGTAGGTGATGATGTGGGCACAGTTCTCGTGTCCATACTTGTCCATCACCCAGCGCAGCACCTTTCCACGACCGTCGTCATCGAAGTCGGTATCGATATCCGGCAGGTTCACACGGTCGGGGTTCAGGAAACGCTCAAACAGGAGGTCGTATTTCAAGGGGTCTATCTTGGTGATTCCCAAACAATAGGCTACTACAGAACCAGCCGCGGATCCACGACCGGGGCCTACCATCACTCCCAGTTCCTCGCGTGCCGCCTTGATGAAGTCGGACACTATCAAGAAGTAGCCCGGGAAACCCATGGTCTTCATCACATGAAGCTCGAAGTTTACATGCTCGTCCACATTCGCAGGCAGTGGGTCGCCATAGAGTTTCTTGGCTCCCTCGTAGGCAAGGTGCCGCAAGTATTCCGCCTCAAACTTGATGCGGTATATTTTGTCGTAGCCGCCCAATCGGTCGATTACCTTCTGCCCTTCCTCCGGCGGCAAGGGGTTTTGGCCGTTCTCGTCGCTAGTGAATTCCTTGTAAAGATCTTCCTCCGAGACCCGCTGGCGCAACTGTTCCTCCGTACCGAAGCTCTCGGGAATGGGGAAGAAAGGCATGATGGGGCCGTGGTCGATGCTGTAGATTTCCACCTTGTCGAGCACCTCAAGGGTGTTGGACAAGGCCTCGGGATAGTCGGGAAAAACATCGTTCATCTCCTGACGGGTCTTGAACCACTCCTGCTTGGAATAGCGCATACGGTTGGGGTCGTCGAGATCCTTGCCCGTGGCGATACAGAGCAAGTGGTCGTGGGCCTCTGCCGTCTCCTTGTCTTCGAAGTGACAGTCGTTGGTGCACACCAGTTTGATACCGTATTCCTTAGAAAACTCCACCAGCACCTTGTTGGCCTTCTGTTGCAATTCGAAGGCCTCACGGTTGGCAAGGATGGAAGGGTCAGTCACCTCATGTCGCTGAAGTTCCAGGTAGTAGTCGTCACCAAAGAGATTATGATACCACTCACATGCCTCACGGGCACCCTCGATGTCCCCCTTCAGAATCTTGGCAGGCACCTCTCCTGCGATACAAGCCGAGCAAACTATAAGGTCTTCGTGATATTTCTCCAAGTCGGCACGGTCGGTACGAGGGCGCATATAGTAACCATCCACCCACGAATTACTCACCAGCTTGATGAGGTTCTTGTAGCCGTTGTAGTTCTTGGCAAGCACGATGAGGTGATAGCCGCTCATGTCGCCCTTGTCTTTCTCACGTTTTTCCTTGCTTCGGCGAGCCACATACATCTCGCAGCCGATGATGGGTTTGAAAGGCTCCAGCCCCTCCTTCTTCCGGTCTTTGTTGACCTTGGCGCAATAGTCTACCAGTTCCTTGATACCGAACATCACGCCGTGGTCGGTCACAGCCATACCCTTCATTCCGTCCCTGATGGCCTTGTCCACGAGATGTGGAATCTTCGACTGGCCGTCGAGGATGGAATACTGTGTATGAACGTGCAAATGAACGAAATCTTCCATTAAATGTGTCTTAAAATTCGAATTTTGACAACAAAGTTACAGCTAAAAGTTGATATTGCCAAAAGAAATGAGAGAAAATGTAGCAGTCTTGAAAAGAAACATGGCAAAAATTTGCTAAAACGACAAAAATACACTACCTTTGCACCGATAAAAACTTAATCCGACCTTATGGGACAAAAAATAAAGAAATTGAAAAAGATAAGACTGCATCGAGAAGGCACCGACCAGCTGGTGTTCGGATTGATAGCTATAGTAGCCATTGCGGTGATATTATGGGCAATGATAGACAACAAGATTCCGTTCTGGTGCTTTGTTGCTGTATTCGGCATTGTATATTGCATCGTGCTGAATTTCTACCGTTGCCCTATAAGATATTTGAACGAAGAAGACACCAGCAAGCTGGTGGTGGCACCCGCCGACGGAAAGATTGTGGTCGTGGAGGAAGTGGACAACGCTCCCTACTTCAACGACCGCCGGCTGATGATTTCCATCTTCATGAGCCTCTGGAATGTACACGCCAACTGGTTTCCAGTGGACGGAAAGGTGAAGTTCGTGAAGCATGTGGACGGCAATTACCACAAGGCATGGCTACCCAAGGCTAGCGAGGAGAACGAGCACGCCGACGTGATGATTACCACACCAGGCGGCGTGGACGTGTTGTGCCGCCAGATAGCAGGTGCCGTGGCCCGCCGCATCGTGACCTACGCCAAGACTGGAGAAGAGTGCTACATCGACGAGCATCTCGGATTCATTAAATTAGGTTCGCGCGTGGACGTATACCTGCCGATAGGAACCGAGGTGTGCGTCGGTATGGGGCAATCCACCACGGGCGACCAGACCATCATAGCAAAACTGAAATGAGCATCAAGAAACACATCCCAAACACAATCACTTGTTGTAACCTGATATCAGGCTGCATCGCCACATCATATGCTTTCGGCGGAAATGCAGAAATGGCATTGCTGTGGATTATCATCGGCGCCACCTTCGACTTCTTCGACGGCATGAGTGCCCGTTTGCTGCATGTATCTTCCCCTATCGGCAAGGAGCTTGACTCGTTAGCCGACGATGTCACCTTCGGCGTGGCACCAGCCACCATCGTGTTCTCCCATATCTACGTGATGGAATTTCCGGCTTATCTGGAGCCTTTGCGGCCGTGGTTGCCATATGCGGCCTTCATCATCGCCGCATTCTCGGCCCTGAGACTGGCCAAGTTCAACCTGGATGAGCGACAGACCACATCTTTCATCGGTGTGCCGACACCTGCCAATGCTCTGTTTTGGGGTTCGCTAATAGTGAGTTCTCCCTCTTGGCTTGTCAATAATAGTTGGTCGTTGTACATTATCTTGGCTATGATATTGACAACCAGCTACCTGTTGGTATGCGAGATGCCGTTGTTTGCCCTGAAGTTCAAGCATTGGTCGTTCAAGGGAAACGAGGTGAAATACAGTTTCGCCATCCTCACCCTCGCCATCCTTACAGTCTCCGTCATCACAGAAGGAGCCAGAGGATTCCTGGAAGGCTGGTGGCTCGTGATACTGTTCTACGTCATCCTCTCGGCAATATTGTTTTTCAAGAAGAAATAGAAAACAAAAAATGCGACCTGAAAGTTCGGATCGCATTTTTTGTTCTTCGATTTATTTGATTAATTGTGCACGAGCGTACCGATTTCCTCGCCTTCCATCACTTTCTTGAGATTACCCACTATGTCCATATTGAACACATAGATGGGGAGGTTGTTCTCCTTGCACATAGTAGTGGCCGTGAGATCCATCACCTTCAAACCCTTGGTATAAATCTCGTCGTATGTGATGTCCTTAAACTTGGTGGCGGTAGGATCCTTCTCCGGGTCGGCGGTATAGATGCCATCTACGCGAGTACCCTTGAGCATCACGTCGGCCTCGATTTCGATGCCACGGAGCGAAGAGCCTGTATCGGTGGTGAAGTATGGGCTGCCCGTGCCGGCCGAGAAGATGCAGATGTAACCTGCCTCCATCGCCTCGATGGCCTTCCACTTAGTGTAGAACTCACCGATGGGCTCCATACGGATGGCCGTCAATACCTTGTTTTTCACGCCCAATGCACCCAAAGCACTGCTCAGTGCTAGCGAGTTGATGACAGTGGCACACATACCCATCTGGTCGCCCTTCACACGGTCGAAGCCTTTCTGGCTACCACTCAATCCACGGAAGATGTTGCCACCGCCGATGACTATGCCTATCTGCACACCCATCTCGTGTACCTCCTTGATTTGCTTCGCATAATCACTCAAGCGCTCGGGGTCGATACCGAAGCTCTGCTTGCCCATCAAGCTCTCACCGCTCAATTTCAAAAGAATTCTCTTAAACTTTGCCATATCTATTTTTTTAAATGTTAAATGTTAAGTGTTAAATGTTAAATTAGGCTTGTGCCCTCAACTTCAGACTTTTATATGACTTCTAATTAAACAAACTTGATTTCGCCGAAGGTATAGGAGCGGATTACGCCCTTCTTGTCGTGAAGAACGAGATGTCCGTCATCCTCCACCTCCACAAAAGCCCCCTCAAACTTGCCGTCGGCATCCTCATACCAGTGGTAGCCCTTGCGACGGTAGAGCGAGAGATGGTAGATGCCAGAGACATCCTGATAATCGGCACGGCGCAGAAGCTCATAATAACGCAGGAAAGCGTCGATTATTTTTTGCAACACCTCTTCCTTATCCACCTCGTGCCCCACGATTTGAGCCAGCGAAACTGGATTGGGCGCATCGCTGAGAAACTGCATCTGATTGATGTTGACACCAACTCCGAACACGCAACGTTTGATGCCACGGGAATCTACCGATGTCTCTATCAGCGTGCCGCTGATTTTCTGGTCGTTCCAATACACGTCGTTGGGCCATTTCAAGGAAAATCCCTCGGCATAAGAATCGAGCGCCTCCTTGATGGCCAGTGCTCCTGCCTCGGAGAGCAGGAACTGTTGGCGAACAGGCACCCAGCGCGGGCATACCAGCAAACTGAAGAGAAGGTTTTTGCCAGCCTCGCTCTCCCAGGTGTGAGTGCCCTGTCCCTTGCCTGCCGTCTGATAATCGGCCACGGCAACGGTCAGCACCTCTTCGTCATAAGACCCCAACTGTACGAGGAAGCGATTCGTAGAATCCACCTCCTCCATCCTTATTATCTTTGTTTCCATTTACATATTATATTATAAGCATCGGATTGAAGGCATCCTTGATGTGCCTGATGCCCTTCACCTGCCTGGCATCGCCTACCACGGCCACGATGTCGAAACGCAATTCCTTGTCCAGTTCCACCTGCTTCACATAGGCATGAGCGGCCTTGGCGAGGTTTCTCATCTTACCAAAATCCACAGCCTCCTCTGGCTCTTGGAGCTCTTCGGAAGCTCTGGTCTTCACCTCCACTATCACCAGCACCTCGCCATCGGGCGAAACGGCAATGATGTCGATGTCGCGGTGCCCCAGCCGCCAATTGCGTTCCAATATCATATATCCTTCTTCCTGGAGAAAGAGAGCAGCCTCGTCTTCTCCCCATTTGCCGAGTTTATTGTGTTCTGCCATAAATATCTCCTTATTCTCACCCTGAAGGGGCATTTTTATTGCAAAAATAACATTTTTCCTTCATACTTCAAACTTTTTTATGTATTTTTGTACCATAAATTCTAATTTATGATGGAAGAAACAAAGAAAACAGACGAACAATTCATGAAACGAGCCTTACAAGAGGCCCAGGCTGCTTTCGACGAAGACGAGATTCCGATAGGCGCAGTCATCGTTTGCCAGGGAAGAATCATCTCCAGGGCCCACAACCTCACGGAGATGCTGCACGACGTGACTGCCCACGCCGAGATGCAAGCCATCACGAGCGGGGCCAACATGCTTGGCGGAAAATATCTGAAGGATTGCACTATCTACGTCACGGTGGAACCGTGCGTGATGTGTGCAGGAGCATTGGGCTGGGCACAGGTAAGCAAAGTGGTATATGGGGCGAAAGACGAGAAACGAGGTTACTCCAAGTTTGCCCCTGGCGCATTACATCCAAGAACCACCGTCATTTCGGGAATTCTGGAAGAAGAATGCAAGCAACTCATGCAGACTTTTTTCGAGGGGAAAAGGTAATTGGCTGTGATACTATAGGAGGTACAACGCCCCGCTGTTCTACACAAAACAAAGAGAAGGAAGAACTGCTTCCTATCACATCTCCCACATTGCCTTCTACAGCCCCCAAAATACCGTTCTTGTTTCTTGCCATATTCTTTCGTTTTTACAGTCCAATACCGAACCATCTCCGAGCCAAACATATCTTTGGTATATCTTTGGTATATCTTTGGTATAACTTTGGTATAACTTTGGTATATCTTTCTTACGGCCTTGTACCGAAGTTGGTACGGAGCGGTATCGGGTGCAAAGATACAGAAAAGGAGGGGCTGTTCATCCACGGACAATCTCCCCTGAGCCGAAATGCCACTTTGTCTCCCACTTTCCACCTAAAAAGCAAAGAAAAAGCGTTTTTCACGCCATTTTGTCGGAGTTTTCACCCTCGGCACACATTTCGCTCCACTCACCACCGAAAAGTAAAAACAAATAAAAATCTATAGAAAGGAGAACGAAATATGACATTCGACAAATTTACCATCAAGGCGCAAGAAGCGGTGCAGGCCGCCGTGAACACAGCGCAGCGAAATGGCCAGCAGACCATCGAACCGGTGCATCTTCTCAGCGGAATCATCGAGAAGGCACCCG
>CAVGLH010000029.1:0-24626 GCA_963630065.1 Bacteroides fragilis
CGATGTTCACCTCGCCGATGTCGTTGACGATGACTGCAAACTTGATGCCTTTCTTGTTAGCCAAAATCTTATTGAGCAGAGTGGTCTTTCCGCTGCCTAGGTAGCCTGTCAAGAGCAGGACCGGGACTTCTTTCTTTGTCATAGTCTTTTCTTTTTTTATTTTGTTTATTATTATATAATTCTTGCAATAAGCACAGAAGCGAGAATAGCAAAAAATATGCCATTCTCGCCTCGGGATATGTGTCAAATCGGATTTCTCTTGTTTTACTTGTTGTAATTTTCCAAACCCTTGTTCAGGAAGTCGAGGTATGCGCTCACGTCTTCCTTAAAGCTGAAGGCGGATGTCAGCGGGTTGCCGTCGCTGTCCACTGCCACGTAGAAGGGCTGTGCATTGGCTCCGAACTTGCTGGCTTGCAGGTAGCTCCACTTGTCGCCCACAGTGCGCAGCGTGCGCTTCTCTCCGTTGAATGTCACCTCCATCGGCTCGGGCAGCGGCGTCTTGTCGTCTACGTAAAGAGAGATTAAGACATATTTCTTGGTCAATTTGTCAGCCACCGACGGGTCGGTCCATACGGAAGCCTCCATCTTGCGGCAGTTCACGCAACCAAATCCGGTGAAGTCGATGAGCACTGGTTTGCCCTGTGCCTTGGCGGCAGCCATACCCAGTTCGTAGTCTTTATAGGCTGGCTCCACGGTCTTGGTGTTGAGGTTGAAGTCTTGCGTGTTCACAGGAGGGGCGAAGGCACTCACCGCCTTGCAGGGAGCACCCCACAGACCAGGAATCATGTAGACGGAGAAGGCGAGCGAACAGAGACCCAGCATGATGCAGGCCACGGGCATCGGCTTGTTGATGTCGCCACCGATGGCATCCACCTGGAATTTCAGTTTGCCGATGAGATAGAGGCCGAGCAGACCGAAGATGACAATCCAGAGGGAGAGGAACACCTCGCGGTCCATGATGTGCCAGCCGTAGGCCAGGTCGGCCACGCTGAGGAATTTCAGGGAGAAGGCCAGTTCGATAAAGCCCAGCACAATCTTGATGGTCTCCATCCAGGAACCCGACTTGGGAGCTGATTTGAGCCAAGAGGGGAACATGGCGAAGAGGGTGAAGGGGAGGGCAAGGGCCAGGGCGAAGCCAAACATTCCGATGGTGGGAGCCAGCCAGTCGCCCGAGGTAACGGTCTGCACCAGTAGCAGTCCGATGATAGGTGCGGTGCAAGAGAAACTTACCAACACCAGTGTGAAGGCCATGAGGAAGATGCTGATGAGACCCGTGGTGCTGGATGCCTTGTTGTCCACGGCGTTGCCCCAACTGTCTGGAAGCTTGATTTCGAACCATCCGAAGAACGAGAAGGCGAACACGGCGAGGAGCAGGAAGAGGATGATGTTGAACACGGCGCTCGTGCTGAGGGCGTTCAGCGTGCTGGGTCCTGCGATGGCGGTTACGGCCAGGCCGAGAACCAGATAGATGACCACGATGCTCAGTCCATAGGTGCAAGCGTCGCGGATACCTTTCTTCTTGTCGTTCTTGGCCCGTTTCAGGAAGAAACTCACGGTCATAGGGATGATGGGCCAGATGCAAGGCATCACGAGGGCCAGCAAACCTCCCACGAATCCTATTATAAAAATGTAGAAGAGGGAGTGGTTGGCGATGTCGTTGGCTCCGCCGAATGCCTGGAGCTCCTTCACCACTGGCTTCCAGAGAGCCTGGGTGTCCTGTTGGCTGGTAGCAGTGGCGAGGGCGGCTGAGTCTACCGTGGCTGCGGCACCTGCCACACTGTCGGCTTGGGCCAGGGCAGCCACCTTGGCCAGCGAGTCGGCCTTCATCTTGGCTGCAACGGCTGGGTCGATGGCCTTGGCGGCGTCTGCCGTCTTGGCATCGGCCTTGGCGTCTACGGCCGGCGACTTGCCGCTGCCCTTGAAGCTAGCTTCGCTGGGCGGCATACAGTTCTCTTCGTTGCAAGCACCATATTCTACATAGGCGTCGATGTTGTAGTTGGGCTTGGTAAACTTGATTTTCTGCACGAAGGTGACACTCCCCTCAAAGTAGCGCAGTTTCATCTCGAAGAGAGGGTCAAACTTCGAGATTTCATTACCGCGTGGCTGCAGTTTTCCCACGACCTCGGCACCCTCCATCTTGTTGACGTTGAAGGTGGCCGAGATGGGGCCGTCTCCTCCCAAGCCGGTGGAATAGACGTGCCATCCCGGCTGGATTTTACCACTAAACACGATTTCTGCCTCTGCGGTGCCGTTGGTTTTCAACGAACTTGTGAACTTCACTGGGTTCATCATCTGCGCATGAGCCAGCATTACTGCCAAGAGTAATTGGAAAACTAAAAATAACTTTTTCATTTCTATTTGTTCATGATTTTTGTTGCAAAGTTACTAATTTCTACTTATTATTACGATTTGTGCGGCATAATGGGTAAGGGTGTTTAATGTTTTTTTAGAAAAAAGGCAATTTTTCTTTCCTTTCCTTTGGATATTTGTGAGTTTTGCCGTAAATTTGCAATCGAAATGTTCAAGAAGAGACTATACCTGTTCTGTTTGTGGATGGCCACAATGAGTATCCTGCTGTCCACGGTGGTGCCCCATCACCACCACATGAATCGTGTGTGTATGGTTCAGGAACAGTGTGGGCAAGATGGCAACATCAACGACGAGCACACGGAACACCACGATGAGGAGAGCCGGGCGGAGGGCGGCAATTGCAGCATCCGCCAGATGCACCAGTTTGTGGTCGATTCTTCTTGGGGAAAACACTTCAAGTGTATCTCCTTGGATGTTGGATCGGTGCCTTTTGCTTCTTCCCGCCTCGGTGGCTTGTCGCCCCAGGGCGAGAGTCTTTCGCTCGTTGTGGCCGGCTGGCAGCACCGGGTTTCCAGTCCCCTTGCCGATGGCTGGGCTGTAGCCTATGGCCGGCGAGGGCCTCCTTCTTTGTTTTGTTGATTTGAGGTGTTTGCAACCCAGTTGCATTTGGTTATACAAAACAAAGGAAAAGAAATTATGAAAAGAATTGTTTTGATTGTTGCCATGACAGTGGCAACCTGGGCTGGCTTTGCGTTTTTTTCGAAGCAGACTGGCTCAGAGGCTCATGCCCACGAAGAGGAGCATGAGGAAGTGGATTTCGAGAATATACCTCTAACCCAGCAGCAGGTGAGTGCGGTGGATCTCAAGATGGGGACGGCCGAGACCAGAGAGATGGCCGCCACCATCCCTGCCAAGGGCACCCTGGTGCTGCGTGCCCAAAACGTGGCCGACGTGGCTTCGCTGATGGGGGGAGTGGTGAAAAACATACTGGTGAAGGAAGGACAGCAAGTATATAAAGGACAGGTGGTTGCCACGGTGGAGAACACCGACGTGGTGAGCTTGCAGCGTGAGTTTTTCTCAGTTTCCAAGGAGTGTGAATCGGCCCAGGCCGACATGGATAGACAACTCTTGCTCAGCAAGCAGGGGGCTGGCGTGAAGCGAAACCTTCAGCAGGCGCAAAAGGAATACCAGGTGGCCCATGCCAATCTTGTGGGAATCGGCCGACAGTTGACCCAGTTGGGCATCTCAACGGCAGCTGTAGCCAAGGGGATGTTTACTGCTGCTTTTCCGTTGCGTGCGCCCATATCGGGCACCGTAACCCGGATTACGTCTAGTCTGGGCAGTTATACCGATATGCAAACTCCGCTGATGAAGATTCGTGACAACCGTGCGGTAGAGTGTGACCTGAACGTTTTCGAGAAGGATTTGGCCAAGGTAAAGGTGGGTGCCAGGGTAACTTTCTCCTTGACCAATCAGTCGTCCGCCAAGCTTAGCGGCACGGTGTATGGCATGAACCAATACTTTAACGACGGCTCTAAATCAGTTGCAGTCCACGTTCGTTTGGATGATGCTTCCTTATGGTATTGTCGCAAGAATGGCATCCGGCTCTTTGACGGTATGTATGTGAGCGGACAGATTGCCACAGGATTGCAGCGATGTCTCGCCTTGCCTTCGAAGGCTATCGTGACCACCGACGGCAAGCAGTATGTCTTCGCCCTCAACAGTGCGCCTCGCAAGGGCCAGTATAGCTTCTCCCGCCATGAGGTGACCACGGGCGTTACCGACGGTGCATTTACGGAAGTGAAGCTCTGCTCGCACTTGGCTTCGGGCAACAAGGCATTGCAAAACAAGAGAATTGTGACAGGCAATGCCTTTTATCTCGCATCGCTTATGGGCGACCATGGGGAAGAAGAGTGATGAGAAACTAGAAGTGGAAAATTAGAAATTTAGAATTGTGTTTCAGAAACTTATCACATACTCCATTCGCCATAAGATGGTGATAGGAGTGCTCTCCATAGCTCTTGTGGTTTGGGGTGTATGGTCGCTAGCTAATTTGCCGTTCGACTCCACGCCCGACATCACGGACAATCAGGTGCAGGTTATCACCCAGGCTCCCTCGTTGGGAGCGCAGGAAGTGGAGCAGTATGTCACTACCCCTACGGAGATGGCGTTGGCCAATATTCCCCGTTTGCAGGAGCGTCGAAGCATCTCGCGCAGCGGTCTTTCGGTGATTACGCTTGTTTTCGACGACGATGCCGATATCTATTGGGCACGGTCGCAGGTGAGCCAAGTGCTTTCGCAGGTAAAGGAGAATCTGCCCAAGAACACCGACATAGAAATGGGCCCCATAGCCACTGCACTGGGCGAAATCTACCACTATACCGTGCGTGCCAAACAGGGCTATGAGCATAAGTATTCGCTCACCCAACTGCGCACCATACAAGACTGGATTGTTCGCAAGCAGCTCTCGGGCACCCCCGGTGTGGCCGAGGTGAGTGGTTGGGGCGGCTACGTGAAGCAATACGAGGTAGCCGTGAACACCGACCGGCTCAACGCCAATAACTTAAGCGTGGGCGAAGTGTATGAGGCCATAGAGAAAAACAATGCCAATACGGGTGGCAGTTATATCGAACAAAACAGTAACCAATATTATATCCGCGGCATCGGAACAGTGAAGAGTCTCGACGACCTGGCCAACATCACCGTGAAGACTGTGAACGGAACGCCCGTGAAGGTGGGCGACGTGGCGAAGGTTCAGATGGGTCATGCCACTCGCTTCGGAGCCGTCACCCGCAACGGCGAGGGCGAGGTGGTGGCCGGCATAGCCATCATGCTCAAGGGCGAGAACTTCCAGGAGGTCATCAAGAACGTGAAAGACCGTATCGCCCAGATACAGAAGTCGCTGCCCGAGGGCGTGGTGATAGAGCCGTTTATCGACCGTACCAATCTCGTGGACAGGGTGGAAGGCACTATCGCCCGCAACCTCGTGGAGGGAGGACTGATCGTTATCTTCGTGCTCGTCATCTTCCTGGGCAACTGGCGCGCCGGACTGGTAGTGGCATCGGTCATTCCGCTCAGCATGCTCTTTGCCTTCGGTATGATGAAGACCTTTGGCATAGACGGCAACCTGATGTCGCTCGGAGCTATCGACTTCGGTATGATAGTGGATTCCGCCGTCATCATCGTGGAGGCAGTGGTCACTCATGTCAACCGAGGGGAGTTTGCGCATGCAACCATTGGTGCAGCTTGTCGAGAGGGCTATTGTCTTTCCCGGAAGGAAATGGACGAGGAGGTGCATTTCTCAGCCTCCCGCATCCGTCAGAGTGCGGCGTTCGGCGAAATCATCATCATGATTGTCTATGTGCCGATGATGACGCTGGTGGGCATTGAGGGCAAGATGTTCCGTCCGATGGCTCTCACTGTGTTCTTCGCCATCCTGGGTGCTTTCATTCTCTCGCTCACTTATGTACCTATGGCCAGTTCTCTGTTCTTAAGTCGTAAAGTGCATATATACAGTACGTTCAGCGACCGCATGATAGCAAAACTTCAAGGTTTGTATCGCCCGGTGCTTGACTGGGTACTGGCTCACAACAAGGATGTCGTCACCGCTGCCGTAGCCATGTTCTGTGTCAGCGCGGTGGGTTTCAAGTATTTGGGCGGTGAGTTTATTCCCAGCCTGGAGGAGGGTGATTTTGCTGTGGAGATGAGCATGGCCCAGGGAACCTCGCTCTCGCAGATGGTGGAGAGCTGCACCAAGGCCGAGAAACTGCTCAAGGCTCAATATCCGGAAATCAAGCAGGTGGTGAGCCGCATCGGTAGCGCCGAGATTCCCACCGACCCGATGCCCGTGGAGCGAGCCGACATCATGATTGCCCTCAAGCCCAAGGCTGAATGGGTTTCGGCCAAGACTACCCCCGAACTGATGGAGAAGATGGAGGAGACGCTGAGGCTGATACCAGGTCTGGAGGCGGAAATCTCGCAGCCCATCCAAATGCGCAACAACGAGTTGCTCACGGGCATCAAGCAAGACGTGGCCGTGAAGATTTTCGGCGACGACCTCGACGTGCTCACCCGGCAGGCCGAGAAGGTGGAGCGGCTCATCAAGAACGTGAGGGGCGTGAGCGGAATTACCGTGGAGCAGGTTTCGGGATTGCCGCAAATACAGGTGAGGTACAACCGTGAGCGGATGGCGGCCTATGGCGTGAGTGTGGACGAGGTGGGCAAGGTTCTAGAGACCACCTTTGCCGGCAGCGTGGCTGGCAGCGTGTATGAAGGTGACAAGAAGTTTGACATCGTTTTGCGCATGGATTCGTCGTACAGAAATGCCGAGGCGTTGGGCGAACTCTCGATTCCGCTTCCGGATGGTGGCAAGGTGCCGCTCTCTCAGGTGGCCGACATTGTGTATGAGTCGGCTCCTGCCCAGGTGTCCCACGAAGACGGCGCACGCCGCATCTATGTCGGCTTCAATGTGAAGGGCAGGGACGTGCAGAGCACGGTAGACGAGATACAGCAGATTCTCGACTCAAAGCTCAGCATGCCCGATGGCTATTATTATAAATATGGTGGAGAGTTTGAGAACCTGCAGAGTGCCACCCGTCGCCTGATGGTGGTCATCCCCGTGGCCTTGGTGGTCATCCTGTTGTTGCTCTATGCTACGGTGCGCAACTTCAGGGAGTCGTTGTTCGTGTTCTCCGCCATTCCATTGGCTACCATCGGCGGCGTATGGGCCTTATGGCTGCGCAGTATGCCTTTCAGCATTTCGGCGGGTGTCGGTTTTATCGCCCTCTTCGGCGTGGCGGTGTTGAATGGAATCGTGCTTGTGGGGCAGATGAACCAGTTGCAGCGTGAGCATCCCGTCGCTGCTGGTGAGGATGTGGCGGAGGCAATCCACCGTCGCATTGTGGAGAGTTGTATGGTGCGTCTTCGCCCAGTGCTGATGACGGCCATGGTGGCGTCGATGGGATTCCTCCCTATGGCCATCTCCCAGGGCGACGGTGCTGAGGTGCAGCGCCCCCTTGCCACGGTGGTGATAGGGGGCCTCGTCACCAGCACGCTGCTCACCCTCTTGGTGTTGCCCGCCATCTATAAGATGTTTACGAAAAAATAGATACAAAAATAAGAGAAGTGATATGAACAATTATAAGAAACGAATGATGATGTGGGGGGTGGGACTGATGTTGCTTCAACCCTCAATGGGCGACAATCGCTTGCTGGACACCGACGTGCCTGGCAAGAGGCTCTCCTTGCAGCAGTGCCTTGAGTTGGCCGGCAAGCAAAGTCTGGCCGTGCAGGCAGGGCGAAAGTCGGTGGAGCGGGCAAAAATGAACGAGGGCACGGCATGGGATGTGGACAAGACCGAGATAGCCCTCTCGCAAGACCCCTCCTCGGGCGGCAGCGTGGACAACGCTGTCTCCTTGTCCCAAAGCATTGATTTCCCCACCGTCTACTCGGCGCGGCGCAAGCAGCTAAAGGCCGAAACCCAGGCGGAGCAGAGTCGGCTGGACATGGTAGTACACCAGCAGAAGAACAAAATCACGGCCTCCTACTACCTGATGCTCTACCACGCCCACTGGCTGCAAATCCTACAGAAGCAGGACACCATCCTGCAACGCTACTGTGACGTGGCCAAGAAGAGGTTCAAGGCCGGGGAGGGGAGACAACTGGAATTTCTGACGGCCGAGGAAATGTGCGACGAAAACCGTCTGGAGATAGCGCAGGCCAAGGATGACATCGAAAACGAACAGCTGAAACTGATGGCTCTGCTCAATACCGACGAGCGGATATTGCCCCTGGAGAAGGACCTTCTTGTGCTGCCACTCGATATGCCGGCCGGATTCAGCTACGCACAGACCCCCTCGGCACAGTTTCAGCACGACCGCATCGCGGCTCTCGACAGGGCCGTGAAAGCAGAGAGTCGGGGCTACGCCCCATCCCTGTCGCTCTCCCTGCGCACGCAGGCCGTGATGAAGGGCTGGAATCCCTACCACGTAGACCGCAGCCGCTTTGACAAGGGTAATTTCATGGGCTTCGAGCTGGGGGTGGGGGTGCCCCTCTTCTATGGTGCCACCAAGGCCAAGGTGAGGGCAGCCAAGAAAAGCAAGGAGGTGGCCCAGATGGAGATGCTGCAGGAGCAGAAAGACATGGAGCGCGACTACAGCCTCTGCCTCAACAACCTGCGAAACGCCGAGTTGCGCCTCAAGCATTACGAGAAAAGCGTAGAGGAGAAGGCCGGCAAGATGGTGAGTCTCAGCACGGCGGAATACGAAGGCGGCGACATCGCCTACGTGGAGTATGTCAATGCCCTGAAAGAGGCCGTCGGGATACGCAAGAAGCGAGCTGAGGCCGTCAACGACTACAATATGGCAGTGATAGCCCTCTGGGGACTCATGGGGCAATAATCCCCGCGTCATGGGTAATGTCGCGGCGCAAGAGGCTTTGCGTAAAGGTTTGCGTGAAGTTTTTCAGCATTTCTGGTACAAGATATGTATTTTATTTATACCTTTGCATCGGAAATAGAAAACAAAAACATAACAAACAATTAAACAAATCATGAAAGAGCTTAAATCTTTGAACAAGCGTACTGCTCCCAAGATGGTGGCACCAGAGAAAATCATCCAGTTTGGCGAGGGCAACTTCCTCCGCGCATTCGTAGACTGGATTGTTTGGAACATGAACAAGAAGACCGACTTCAACGGTTCGGTAGTCGTTGTGCAGCCTTTGGCCGGCGGTATGGTAGACTGGTTGAACGGTCAGGACTGCCTCTATCACGTCAACCTGCAGGGCAAGGAGAACGGCCAGGCAGTGAACACTCTGGAGCGCATCGATGTCATCAGCCGTGCCTTGAACCCATATTCTCAGAACCAGGCATTCATGGCCTTGGCTGAGCAGCCCGAGATGCGTTTCATCATCTCCAACACCACAGAGGCCGGTATCGCTTTCGACGACTCTTGCAAGTTTACCGACGCTCCTGCCGCTTCCTATCCAGGCAAGTTGGTACAGTTGCTGTTCCATCGCTATAAGTTCTTCGAGGGCGACCCAACCAAGGGTATGATCTTGATGCCTTGCGAGCTTATCTTCCTCAACGGCCATCACTTGAAGGAGTGCATCTACCAGTATATCGAGCTCTGGAAGGGCGACATGGGTGCCGACTACGAGGGCTTCAAGGAGTGGTTTACCAACCACTGCTACGTATGCGCTACATTGGTAGACCGCATCGTGCCTGGTTTCCCACGCGACACCATCAAGGAAATCCAGCAGAAGGTTTGCTACAAGGACAACCTCGTAGTGAAGGCCGAAAGCTTCCACCTCTGGGTAATCGAGAAGGCCGAGAACATGACTGTAGAGCAGATGCAGGAGGAATTCCCAGCCCACAAGGCCGGTCTCCACGTGCTCATCACCGACAACGAGAAGCCATACCACGAGCGCAAGGTTACCTTGCTCAACGGCCCTCACACCGTGTTGAGCCCTGTAACATACCTCAGCGGCGTGAACATCGTGCGCGATGCCTGCGAACACCCAGTGCTTGGCAAGTATATCCACAAGGTGCAGTTCGACGAGTTGATGCAGACTTTGAACTTGCCTATGGAGGAGCTTCAGCAGTTCGCATCCGACGTGTTGGAGCGCTTCGAGAATCCATTCGTAGACCATCAGGTGACGAGCATCATGCTCAACTCATTCCCCAAGTACGAGACACGCGACCTGCCAGGTGTGAAGATCTACTTGGAGCGTAAGGGCGAGTTGCCACAGGGCCTGGTATTCGGTCTTGCTGCTATCATCACCTACTACAAGGGTGGCGTTCGCGAGGACGGTGCTCCTATCCAGCCCAACGACGACCAGAAGATTATCGACAAGCTCACAGAGCTTTGGGCCACTGGCGACACCCAGAAGATTGCCGAGGGCGTGCTAGGCTTTGACTACATCTGGCATGAGGACTTGAACAAGACTGTTCCCGGCTTGACCGAGTTGGTGAAGAAAGATCTCGACCTCATCCAGGAGAAGGGTATGTTGGAGGCTGTGAAGACCATCCTCTAAGAGAAAGATTGAAATGTGCTTAATATAGTTACCCTGTAAGGGCGAAAACATCTCTTTCGAGCGTGTTTTTGCTCTTACAGGGTGACTTGGTTCTAATAAAAACTTGTTTCGGTATGATGATGAAAGCAAAGATTTTGAGACACTCGGCCATTTGGCTTTGCATGTTGGGCATCCTTTTGGTGCTCGGTGGATGCTATCATCGCCGGGGCGGTCACTTGGTGGACAAGGTGGTGCGGGAATACAGCGACAAACAGTTGGACTCCATCACATTCTCCGCCACCCATCATTATACCAATAAGTACAACTTCCTAGTGAGCCGCGACTCACTGATGCTGATGTCGCAGCAGCCCGAGGAATATCTCAGTGGATTCCCCGTGGATTCATTCGCTGTGAGGAAAAACCAGCTTTTGGTGGTCACCGATATTCGGATGATGCCGCAAGACTCCATCGACTCCGTGTGGGTGCAGCTGGCTGCAGATGACAATTCCTTCGGTTGGACGCGGGAGTCGAAGCTGCTGCCCCTGGTGGTGCCCGACGACCCCATCTCCCAGTTTATCAAGATATTCAGCGATGTCCATTTGCTCATCTTCCTGGTCATCATCGTGGCGATATCCGCCGTTTATTGGATGCGCAAGATATTTCACGGCAATGCCCGCATCGTGCATTTCGACGACATCGACTCTCCATATCCCACGGCACTGGTCATCATCGTGTCCGTGGCAGCTACTTTCTATGCCACCATCCAGACCTTCGAGCCTGATACATGGCGGCATTTCTACTTTCATCCCACGCTCAATCCCTTCGCCGTGCCTCGTGAGCTGGGCTTTTTCCTAGCCACGGTATGGGCGATGCTGATTGTTGGGCTGGCCTGCGTAGACGAGGTGAGGGAGCGGTTGCCTTTCAGCGAGGCCTTGATTTATCTTGGTGGCCTGCTGGGTGTCTGCGCCCTCGACTACATCATTTTCAGCATTCTTACGCTCTATTTCGTGGGCTATGTGTTGTTGGTGGCCTACATCTGGTTTGCCATCCGGGCTTATCTTCGCCATTCCAGATAGTAGACCTGGAGTTTCATTTCTGATAGCCGTCTGCGATAGTTTTTCCCAATACCACGGCAGCGATGATTTCGGCACCCAGCCCAGCCAGGTAGTCGGAGAATTTCCGGAGCGATTCGCCCGAGGCGATGATGTCGTCGAAGAGAACCACCTTGCGGCCTTTGAAGTAGGTCTTGTCGATTACCAGCTCGTCCACCTCGTCGCCGTCCTCGTCCACATGCTTGTTGTAGGAGAAGGCGGAGTAGGCGTTGGCCATCCCCAGAGCTTTGCTCACTTGTTCGCTGAACTCCCTGTAGCGTCTCTTGGTCTTGGCCTCTTGGGCGGAGGGCACGCATACGAGAGTGAGGCCCTGGGCGTCCTGTCCCAGCCATTCATTCAGGAAATCGGTAGTCAGGGAGATGGCTTTCTCCACGGCGGCCTGGTGGTCGATGTCCGTGGTGAGCGCGGAGTTTCCCTTGAAGTTTGCCACCAAACCACGATTTTCCCATTCCTCCTGGCTAAGCTCGTAGGTTCCGAAGCTACTGAATGCAGGATAGTCTACCATCCACTTGTAGTGTAGGCCGTTGGCCAGCGTGGGCCATTTCTCGATTTCTTTTAGATATTCTCCCATGTCACATAAAATTTTGATATGAATGATTTGTTGTTGCTTTCTTGAATGCAAAGATAGGAACAATTCTTCAGAAAAACTAATTTTTTGCCTATTTTTTGCAAGTTGGAATGTTCTTTTGTCCAATTCTGTTTTGCCGTTTATGTTTTTTCACGTAACTTTGCACTCGGAATCGGGCGAGACGCAAGTGTCCCGCTCCATGTAAAACAAAAAACAAGATTTTTCAGAATGACGAGAAAAGGTAAAATTCATGAGATTAGAGACTACGTCCTCATTGCCTTGGCGATGATGGAGGGAAGCATCGGCCTTAACTTTTTCCTGCTGCCCAACCACATCACAATGGGCGGTGTGGGCGGTATCGCTTCCATCGTTTACTGGGGGTTCGGCGTTCCTGCGTCGGTTTCCTATTTGTTGCTGAACGTCTTCCTGCTGGTATTCGCCCTCAAAATCCTGGGCATCAAGTTTTGTCTGAAGACCATCTATGCCGTGGGCATCTTCACCCTAGTGACGCGTATTATCGAGACGCAAACGGCGGGGATGACACCCTTGCTCCACGACCAGCCCTTCATGGCCACAGTAATCGGAGCCTTCTTCATGGGCAGTAGCGCAGGGCTTGGGCTCTCGTGCAACGGGTCCACCGGCGGTTCGGACACGGTGGCGGCGATGATCAACAAGTATTGGAACATCTCCTTGGGCCAGGTGATTATGCTCTGCGATGTGTTCATCATCACCAGCTCCTATCTGGTATTGCGGTCGTGGGAACTGGTGATCTACGGCTACGTGTTCCTCTTCGTGCAGTCCATCTGTGTAGACCATGTGGTGAACGCCTTGCGCCGTTCGGTGCAGTTTTTTATTATCAGCGACAAGTATTTGGAGTTGAGTGCGGCCATCAATTCCGCAGCCGACCGCGGGTGCACGGTGATGGACGGGCACGGAGGGTATAGCGGCAAGGACGTTCACATGCTCTTCGTCCTGGCCCGTCAGCGTGAGTCGTCGAAGATATTTCGCATCATCGATGAGATAGACCCCACAGCTTTCGTGAGCCAGAGTGCCGTCATAGGCGTGTATGGCCTGGGATTCGACCGCTTTAAGGTAGGTAAGAAGATAGGCTTGCCGCGTAAGAGCTAGAACACCTTGCCGAAGAGCACGCTGGTGCCCGTCTTCAGGATGATCGAGGTATCGAGCCACCACGACCGGTGGCTTAGATAATAGAGATCGAGGTTGAGTCGGCGCAGCATCTTGGGCATGGTGTCGGTATAGCCGTTGTAGAGTGTGGCAAAGGAGGTGATGCCAGGTCTTATCTGGTAGAGGTAGGCGTATCGCGGGTCGCGTTCCATGATGAGATTGATGTAGTATCGGCGCTCGGGGCGAGGACCCACGAACGACATCTCGCCCTTCAGCACGTTAATCAGCTGGGGCAGCTCGTCGAGGTGGTGGCGGCGCAGGAAGGCACCCACCTTCGTGAGTCGTTTGTCGGAGGTTGGCTGGAAGAGCTGCGGTCCGTCTTTTTCGGCGTCTACTACCATGCTCCTGAACTTGTACATGTAGAAGGGGCGCCCAAACCTGCCGATGCGCTCCTGCTTGAAAATGGCGGGGCCTCCGTCCTCCTTTTTTACCATCACGTAGCATATTGCGAAGAGAGGCGAGGCTGCCACCAGGCATGCCATGGCCAAAAGGAAGTCGGCCGCCCTCTTGACGCTCCTCTCCACCTCGTTCATTCCGTCGGGTATGAAATGCTCGTCGTTTTCATCATATTTGTATGATGAGTTAATTTTTGCTTTCAATGTATTATTCATTTTGTTTGCTCTTTTATAATATTAACGTAGTTGTGACGTTTATATTGCATCCAGTCGCATTTTCTTTTCATTTTTTTTATGCCGTAGGTGGGCAGGAAGAGGAGGAAAAAATAGAGTATTGACCTCAACTTGCTGTAATGCAGTACCTTGCGATATACCACGATATTATAGGGTATCAGCGCTGTTTTTTTGCTCGAAACCGAGCCGTTTCGACGGCAATAGAGGGCCAGCGGTTTGTCGGTGTAGGCTCTCGCCCCTCCGGTCTCCCGGGTCATCTCGATGAACATCGCCCAGTCTTGCCGTTTCCTGATTGTGGGCATGTAGAATTTCCTTCCCGTTTTCTCCACGTCGTACAGGGCAGTGAGGCAGCCTATCTTGTTGTCTCTCTTCATCATGCTGGGGGTGATTATGCGTGGGGGGATGTTGATGCCAACGGGTTGGTAGTTGGTGTCGCAGATGAGGTAGCTGGCACAGCATACGGCGCATCCCTCCCTCTGCATGAAGTAGATTTGTTCTTCCAGCTTGTCGGCCGTCCATCTGTCGTCGGCATCGCAGAAGGCGATGTATCTGCCCTTGGCCCGCCCGATAGCCTCATTGCGGGCGAATCCCGCTCCTTGGTTCTCCTTCAGGTAGGTCACCTTCACTCTTGCGTCGGCTTGTTCCATTTCGTGCAGGATGGCCAGACTGGCGGAATCGGTAGAGGCATCATCGGTGATGAGCAGCTCCAGTTCGCTGTGCGTCTGGTTCAGGATGCTGCCGATGCTTCCAGCCAGGTATTTGCCGTCGTTGTGGGTGGGCATAATGATGGATACGAGGTCGTGGCTAGCCGTCTTGGGGTAGTCCTTGATATCGAACAGCGACCCTGCCATTTTCAGGAAGGTGGGCGTGAAATAGTCCATCAGTCCTCCGAGGGACGTGAACGTCAGTTCGCCGAAGTATACGGCACCCTCCTTGCTTTCTGGGTGCGGATTGTAGAGGTCAACACGGATTTCGGGGAATCCCTCCGAAAGGGTTTCCGCCACTTCGATCATTCTTGCCAGGTTTTCCGGCTTGGGCAATATCTCCCCTTTGGGATAGTGGGAGGAGGACACCATATGTTGCGGACAGGCGTTCCATTCTCTGTCGTAGAGCATCAGGTGGGCGCTCGACCCGTTGGAGGCTCGCTCCGAACAGGTCATGATATAATGTGCTTTTCCGTTGAAACACCATATCTTATAGTCTGTCAGCGAACTCTCCCCCTCGGGTGTGGGCAGCAGCTCCTCGGCAATCACCACGGGATGGATGCGCTTGTAGTGGGGCTCGGCATGTAGGAGTCCGATATTCTTGCGGTGCAGCCATTCGTCCATAGTCTTCAGCAGTTCTTGTTTCTGTGCGGGCGAGAGGCTGCTTTTCCCCTCCACGGCCTTGTTTGTACCCTTTCCGTCGCCGTTGTTGGCTTTGAGGATGAAGTTTTCGGGCAGTTGGTCAAAATCAAAGTCCGTGATGTCGTCCCAGGCACCGTAGAGCCTGACCAGGCATTCCGCAAGCCCCTTTTCCTCCACATATTTTCTCACCTTGTATTTGTCGGCCAATATGCTCCACTGCGTCGTGTCGGCATACAGCTTGGCCCATAGGATTTTCTCGTTGAGGTCCTGCGGGGTGCTCAGGTTTAGTTTTTTCTTGAAGGTGAGGAAATACCTGGTCTTGAGAAGAAGCTCGGGATGATGGTTGCCCAGATAATGGCAGAAGCTGATGACGGGGGCAAACAGTATTCGGCCACTCTTGCTTGAAGTAGGGTGTATCATATCCTTGATTTTAATGTTTTTGTATCATTTTGTTGTAGAATGTGCCCGCTATCCTGCTCAGGTAGAAGCGGGGGGTTATGTGACGGATGTGCCTGGCGTAGAGCATGGTGTACTTGAGACTTTGGGAGATAAACTCCAGCCATTTCGTGGCGGTGTTGATGCTTCGTCTTCCGGCCGACCCATGTCTCACCCTCACATGGTATGCACAGTCGTGGCGGGCGGCCTTCACGTGCTTGATTCTCCAGGAGATGGCAAACATGAAGATGGAGTCTTCACCTCGCACTATGTGGGTGTCGAACCGCTGGCTGCCGATGCATGCCATGGGAATCAGCTTGCCCCATACCGTGGAGAAGAAGCTGCGGTTTGCATAGAGGCTAGTCTCCTTGGTGGGTTGGTAGTTCTTGTATGCCAGGCTCAGGAAGTGGCGGTCGATCTCTTGGTGCGTGTCCTCGTCTGTGGCCGTTACGTTTGACACCACGATGCCCTCCTTAGAAGATTCGCGCAGCAATCCTTCCAGATAGCCCTCCGACAGCCAGTCGTCGTCGTCGACGAAGCAGATGTATCTGCCCCGGGCGTTGTCCAGTCCCAAGTTTCTCGCTCCCGACACCCCCGAGGGGGCAGAGTAGAGCAGCTGGCTGGCGAAGGAGTAGCCTCCCAGTCGGTGGCTTATCTCCCGCTCGTAGGGGTCTCTGTCGCCGTTGAGCGCGAGTATCACCTCGTATTCGCTTTTCGGCAGCGTCTGGCTGTTGAGGCTGTCGAGGCACTCCCATAGATAGTCCTTGGGTGCGTAGGTCGGTATGATGACGCTGATTTGGATAGCCATGATGTTTTCTTTATGTCACTTGATTTTGTTCTTGATGGCGTCGAGGAATCCGTGGCCATACTTAGTGTCAGGCTCCACGTAGTTTCCCTCTCCCCATTCGTTCCACGAGCGGAGGAAGAGGATTTTCCTCTCCTGGGGCTTGTCCTTGACGATGCGGATGGCATCCTCGATGTGTCGCCCGAAGTTCTGTGGCGTGGCGTTCACGTAGATGCCCTCGTGCTTGCCGGCCCTCGGCGTGCGGTCCCATTGTGGGAATAGGGTGGGGAACACGTTGTTCCAGCTGTCCTCCGGCGCATAGAAATGCCTCATCACCCGTGGGTAGTCATACCTGAGTGCGGGCAGGAAAGGCAGTGCCTTCTGCAGGGCTTTCCTTGCGATGCGCAGCGTCTTGCCCTGGCTGATCATCTCTGCGCGGCTCTTGCCCATGGGGTTGATGCCGTCGAATCCCAGGTCGAGGAACGTTTTGTATACCTCCGCGCTGCTCTCCAGGTTGGGCATCACGCGGGAGAGGGTGCCGTCGGCGTTTCGCCTCACGGTGGTGGTGGCTGAACACATGGCCACGAAGAAGATGCCTTTCAGTCCGTTTTCCCTGGCCAGCCCCTGCCAGAGCTGGATGAAGTGGGCTGCGTCCTTGAAGTGGTAGGGGTCAAAGATCAGAAAGAGGGGCTTGCCGTCCACTGTGATGTAGCGGTGGTCACGAAAGGCCGGGAGCACATGGTTGAAATGTGCGACGTAGTCTTTGTCGCCAGGGTAGGTCTGGGCGCATATCATCTGGTTGCCGCCCTTGTTGGCCCAGGTGCCGGTCTTCCAGTCGTGGTTGGCCCATGCCAGGCAGAAGGGGAAGTCGGGCTTGCCGCTCTGCAGCACCTCGTTGAAGGGCCGCTCCAGCAGTTGCTTGCCTCCGCCCATCCAGTAGTGCCAGTAGCAGAATCCCTCCACGCCTGCTTCCCGCGCCATCCGGGCCTGCTCCTCGCGGGTCTCGGGCAGCCGGAGGTCGTAGAATCCCAGGTCGGCCGGTATATGGGGCTGGTAGTGGCCGCGGAACTGGGGACGGGCCTGCGCCACGTTGGTCCACTCGGTGAATCCCGGCCCCCAGGCCCTGTCGTTCTCGGGTATTGGGTGGAACTGGGGCAGATAGAATGCGATGACTCTTGCTTTCATATGTTTTATTTGTCCATTTTTAATTTCTATAGTTTATGTGCAAGGCACAAATCTTCCTTCGGAGTTTATCCTATCTTCCATAGGAAGGGGAACTCGATGTATCCCAAGCCGTAGTTCAGGATGACGAGCGATATCAGCGACACGATACCGATGCCGATCCATTTCTGCTTGATGGTGTGGCAGATGTTGGTGTAGAGTATCACGTTGACGACGGAGAGCAGGTAGCACACGCGCTGGGCCATCACCGGAAGGATGGCGAACGTGGCGAAGCTGAACAGCCCCAGGGACAATATCTTCATCATCACCACGAAGTACTTGTTGTACTTGACGAGTGTGTCGTGGAAGAACAGCAGGTAGTAGTAGAGCGTGACGGAGAACAGCTGCATGGGGCTGAACACGTTGACCGACACGTCGAGCAGTCCCTTTTCCACTCCCTTCTGATAAAGCGCCAGCTTGTCGCCGATGTAGGGCAGGTTGGTGCTCACAATGAGGTCCATCCCCGTGAAGTAGATGAGGTAACTGAGGGGAATCAGACTGCCCCAGGCGATTTTCTCCTTGGTGGACATCGGCTTGTTGCCCAGGAATACCAGAGGCAGCAGCATGAGTCCTGAGATGTGGAAGAACGACCCCGTGAGCAGGATGGCCAGCGCCCGCTTCCTCCTTCCCTCGGCGATGGGCTTGATGGCTATCAGCAGGCATCCCGAGAGGATTCCCGTGCGTATCTGCGTCACCTCATGCAGCTCGTAGTAGAAGGCCAGGTATACCACCACGGGCAGAAACCATTGGCCCGAGTACTCCCTAAATGCGCGAAACTTGAGGACGAGCCCCCCGAAGGCGTAGAACAGGAAGAGAATGT
Organism: Bacteroides fragilis; assembly: GCA_963630065.1. Taxonomy (GTDB): domain Bacteria; phylum Bacteroidota; class Bacteroidia; order Bacteroidales; family Bacteroidaceae; genus Prevotella; species Prevotella fragilis_A. The sequence continues at coordinate 18,421 of CAVGLH010000029.1, forward strand.
GCACGTCGTCTGTGATGAAGTTGAGCAGCATGGAGATGAGGATGTATGAGTATTCCATGCGCCCCTCGTTTGCGCTGTCGTAATAGTATTGGTAGGTAGACTCGTAGTTCTCTGAGTCGGGGTCGATGCCCACCTCGCGCAGTCCGGCCAGCAATACCAGTGCTAGCCCTATCGTGAGATATATGGGCAGCTTGTACTTGCCCAGGTAGTCCTCCAAGAACGATAGTGCCACCGCCACCAAGAATATCGCTATGATAACATATCCCATATCATTTCATTTTTCTGTTATTCAACCATCCCCTCACTAGCCTTCGGTCGTTCTTGGAGATGCCCACGGCGTAGAGCAGGACGGAGATGCTGGTCGCCGACACGGCGAATGCCAGAGCCAGGCGCATCAGCCTGTTGGCCTCCAGCGTCTCCACGCCATATACCAGGAGCGACGTGGCTCCTATCACTGCGGTTCCGGGCAGTGCCAGACGCACTGCATATCTGCCCAGCGTGAGGCTTGGGCAGGCAGCCCTGAGCATCAGCAGCCTCACCACATGGGCCAGGGCACAGAGTCCCGTCATCGTGACGAAGAGCCACCACGACGGCATGCCCAGCCTGAACAGGCACCAGTTGACGGGCACGCAGAGGATGGTGATGCTCTCCACATATATGCTATAGTTGCGGATGTGGCCCGTGGCCTGGATCACGGTGGTGATGGGGTTGTGCAGTGCCAGGCACACCGTGTAGACTGTGTAGAGCCTGGCGAAGTTCACCATGTCGGGTGTGCAGTATCCCAGCCAGAGCGTGAGGATGGTGCGGGCCTCGAATATCAGGGGGATGGCCACCATAGCCAGCAGGTAGAGGATGGCCTTGCTTCCTGTGAAGAAGAGTCGCTCCAGATATTCGCCATCCCCAGCCGAATAGGCTTTGGTCATAGCCGGGCGGAAGGCCACCGACACGCTGCCTGCGAGCGTGTTGATGGCATAGTATATCTGGCTGGCCACGCCGAAGGCGGCGTTGGTGATGGGCCCGAAGAACATATTGAGCAGCGTGGAGCTGCCCTGCGTCATGCCCACGCCCGCCAGTGCGCCGTAGAACGACCAGCCCGAGAAGGAGAAGAGCTTGCGGTAGAGCCCTTTTTTCCTGACGATGGCATATCTGCACTCGGCGTAGTGCTTCCGGGCTATACACACATAGAGCACCAGCACCAGGAACGACTCGCCCATCAGTGCACCCCCATAGCAGGCCAGGTGGTCGCCGCCGGCCATACCTATGCTGTAGGCGATGAGCAGCTTCACAAGGCAGTCGGCGGCCGACACGATGGCGTAGTAGCCCATGTCCTCGTGGGCGAATACGGCCCCTAGGAAGGGTATCTGCAGCAGGGTAGCTACGAAGGAGAACAGGGAGAAGTGGAACACCCACAGGGCTGCCTCCAGGCGATGGGGCGGCAGCGTGAGATGGGTGGTAACAAACCAGGTGCCGGCTGTTTCCAGCAGCAGGAAGAGCCCGAGCATCACCACCAGACAGATGTTGATGCTGGCCGAGAAGATTTCCCTCAGCCGTTCCGTCTCGCCCCGGCCCATGGCGTAGGAATAGAATCTCTGCGTGGAGAGGGCGAGCACGCTGCTGACGCAGCTGCTTGCCGTCACCACTCCCGCCACGGCGTTGAAGATGCCGTAGTCCTCCGCCCCCAGCCCCCTCAGCACCAGTCTCACGGTGTAGAGGTTGACGAAGGTGAGCAAGAGCATCCTGGCGAAGAGCACCAGGCTGTTGGTTGCTATGCGACTAAAACCTTTCTTGTTACCCATATCGTGGTGATGATAAACGACAATGCGCACATGCCCAGCACGAAGATCATCCTCTTGGGCCCAGCCGGCTTCAGAGGCACCGATGCGTTTTGTAGGGTGGTGAAGGCTGGGGTTTGCAGGGTGAGCCTGGCCTGTGCCTGCTGCACCTGCGTCTGCAGTACGGTGTAGTTGTTGTATAGCAGCTGCATCTCGTTTTCCAGGTCGTTCTGTTTCAGTCGGTAGCTCTCTAGCACGATGTCTTGGTTGGCGTCGGAGTAGCTGCCGTAGATTCTGCGCGTCTTCTCATACTTGGCCTTGGCCTCGCTGCTCAGCCGCTGGTAATATTTCAGGTCGTTGCGCGCCTTCTGGGTGCGGTATTGGGTGATGAACTGCTGCAGGCGGCTCTTCACCGTGTCGGTGATGGCGGCCGAGATGAGAGGGTCTTGGTCTTCTACGGTGATGCTGATCACGTAGTTTTTCTTGTCTACCTTGCACTGGATGTTGTCGGCCATCTTCCTGGCCACCCTGTCCTGCTTCTTCGTCAGCCGGAAGGGGTTAACCTTACCCTTGGTGGTCTTGAAGGTGTCCTTCTCCTCGAAGATTCCCTTCACAGCCTGCAGGATTCCCGCCCACCAGGGGTGCTCCTGCCTGTTGGCCAGATAGTCGTAGTAGGTGGTCTTTATTTTTCCGTCGAGCGATCTCACCTTCACGTCGAAGAGACTCGTCAGGAAGTCGTTCGACTCTATCAGGTCGGGGTAAAGCTCCGGCACGATGGCATCTTCCGAACCCGATGCTGCGTTGAGGTCGATGCCAAACGACGATGCGATGTCGCTCAGCGAGTTGCCGTTGAGCGAGGATAGCTCGGGTGCCAGCTTGGCGGTGGACCGGTAGTATCTCGGTATGCAGACGATGATGAGGCATGCGATGACGAAGGTGGCTGGCATCACGATGGCATATGCCCTCTTGTGACGCATGGCCTCCTTTAGGATGCCCACTATGTCTATCTGCTTAGCTTTCTCGTTGTCCATTTTCTTCTCCTTAATTATTATTTAGTGAGGTTGGCCACAGTGGCTATCATGGCTGCCAGACTCGACATGCTACTGCCCAGACTCATGTATTCGGCAGGACTCATCTTGCGCGACAACTTGGCTGGTACCACAATCTCGCATCCCGGTTGCACCTTGGCTCCGTGGCTCAGCTTGGCCACCTTGCCGTTCATGTAGATCACGTAGACCTTGCTCTTCTGGGCATCGGATGCAAATCCGCCAGCCTGGTCGATGTAGTAGGAGGCACGCTTGCCTTTTTCGTAGGCCACGGTGTTGGCATACATCACGGCTCCGTTGATCTTCACCGTTCCGTTGTATTGCGGAATTACGAGCCTATCGCCGTCCCTTAGGATGATGTCGGCATCGCAGCCAGGGTTCTTGAGAGCCTCTGTCAGGTCGATGCCCACGGCGTATTCCTCGGGCACCTTGAACTTTTCCAGTCCGGCTTGTCCGGCTTCCTTCGATGCCTGTGTTACTCCCTGGGCGTTGCTGCTGCTGGCGGCTATCTGCAGGATGTTCTTCTGCATTTGCTCCTTCTGCATCTTGAGTACGGCCTCCATGCGCTCCTTTTCGGCATCGTTGGCCCTGCGTATCACGCGTGCGCCCTTCAGATAGGCCATGTCGGTGGCTCCTCCGGCCATGCGGTAGAGGTCGCTCAGACGGGTGTTGCGGCGTGCTAGGGTGTAGGTGCCGCCAAACATCACCTCGCCCTCCACGCTCACGTTCTGCTGCTCCTCGTAGGCGGGGCTCTTGCGTATCATCACCTCGTCGTAGGGCATCAGCTTGAATCCCGGCTCGCCGTCCACCACGAACCCATCCTTCAGGTTCATCGTATAGGTGCGGGCTATCACGCTGTCGGGGCGCAGGGCCTTGGGGTCGTTCACGCGGCGGCTCACCATGACGTTGATCACGGAGGCTTGGTCGGTGAGTCCTCCGGCCTGGAGCACGAAGTCCTCGATGGTCTCGTTGTCGGCGTACAGGTAGGTGCCGGGGTTGTTCACCTCGCCGCTGATGGTGATGGTGCGCTCGGTGGTGCGTTCCTGCCGGGTGGGGATGAAGAGCACGTCGTTCTGTCGCAGGGGGATGTCGGGTGTGGTGCCGCCCATGATGCCGCCGATGTCCACGCTCAGCACTTCCAGCGTGCGGTCGGTCTTCATCCTATGCATCACGGCGCGGGAAGTGAAGGCCTCCTCGGTGAGGCCCTCGGCGTGCTCCACGAGAGTGCGCACGCTGTTCACCTGTTCGCCCAGATCGTACATTCCGGGGCGGAACACGGCACCCTTCACCTCCACGGTGTTGGCGTAGCGGGGCAGGATGCTGTCCACGCTCACCGAGTCGCAGTCATCCATGCGGAAGCTGGCGAAGTCGAACTCTTCCACGTTGTAAGCTGCGCGCTCGCGCCCGGTCTTCCTGTCCACGTGCACTGATTTCTTGTAGGCGTCGCCCGTGAATCCCCCGGCGTATTTCAGCAGGGTGCCCAAGCTCTCGCTTCGCTTCATCTCGTAGATCATGGGTCTTTTCACCTTGCCTTGAATGTTGACGAGGCAGTCGTAGGGTCCTACCACAATTACGTCGTTGTCGGCCAGCCTCACATTGCCCGTCAGCTTGCCGTTGAGTATGTAGTCGTAGATGTCCACTTGGGTTACCAGACGGTTGTTGCGGTATACCTTGATGTTTCTCAGCGTGCCCAGGTCGTTGGTGCCTCCAGCCATGTAGAGGGCATGGAACACGGTGGCGAAGGCCGACAAGGTATAGGTACCGGGGATCTTCACTTCGCCCATCACGTTCACCATAATGGTCTTGGTCTCGCCCACGGTGAGGCGTATCTTGCTCGATGTGTACCGCCTTCCGAGCGTGGCCCTGAGGTGATTGTTGGCTTGGCTTACTGTCATCCCGCTCACGCCCACGGGCCCATAACCAGGCACGGTAATGGTGCCGTCGGCCGAGACGGTGGCCTGCAGGTTCTTCTGCGAGGCCCCGTAGATGTCGATGTTCACGGCGTCGCCAGGGCCCAGGCGGTAGCTCTGCGGCGTGGCCAGGTTCATGTTGGGCTCGAAACTGAGCTGCTGGTTGTTGAATATGTCGCGGCCGAACACCTTGGGTTTCTTCATCTCCTGCCGCTCGGCGTTCCAGAGGCTCACGATGGTGGCCGTGTCATCGGGACTCACGTCGAGGATGCTCCCAAAGCCCGCCGTCCTGTCATATTCCGCATTGGTGTCGTAGGCCATGGTGGTCTGCCCGGGGTTGGGTAGGGTGGCCTGCTGGGTGTCGTCGCCAGTGTCCTTCTTCTTCGCCGTGCGCAGCGACCTCACGGCGGGCTGCGAGGCCGTGGTGGCGCTGGATGCGGCACCCACGGAGGCTTTCTTGCTCTGCTCATAGGCACTGCGCACCCGCCGGATTTGCGAGATATCCACCCCCTGCTGCATCAGCTGGGTCACAATCTGGGCATTTGAGGTACCCTTGGCGTGCTCGCTCACCACGTAGCTCATCACCTGGTCGTCGGTCATCGTGGATGAGGTCTGGGCCTTGCCGATGGTCGCGATGGCCAGGAGTGTTGCCACAAGTATGATTTGCTTACTCCTCATCGGTGGTTGCATACTTTTGTGATGTCCACCGTGAAGTGTTCTTCTGTCGTGGCAGGCATGAACTTGCCTTTTTCTTCTAGGAAGTCTACCAGCTGAGCTGCCGTCATTCCTTCTGCCGAGCAAGTATAGAACTGTTCGTCGGTTCCGAATCTTTCGGTGATGGCGTTGATGAGATGCTGTTTGGTAGCGTAATTGTTTCCCTCCATCATGTGGAGCACTTCGTGTCCGTGTGTCATAATCTTTTTTGTTGTTAATAATTTATCTTAAATTCGAATCAAATTCTTTGATATTTTTGTAATTACCTGAGCAACAAAAAGTTGCTTAGGATTTGGATACGTCTGAAACTTCACCTATCTTTGTAGCTGCAAACCCAATAAAAATAGAATTCAAACATGGCTGCAAAGATAATAAAAAAGAATGAGAAAGTATCACCTTTTAGTGGATTATTTTACGTGATGGACGAATTTAACCATCTTCTGGCCGTTTCTATTGACACCGCTTTTCTCATTGTCTTTTGGTTAGTTTTGTGGACTTATCTTTCCGATTTATAGCTAGTTAGTGTGATTCTTGTGGTCACTTTTTGAATCGGGAAAAAGTGGCTACAATATGTACGTTTTCAGCTTGTTTTTATCCATCCAGATATGTCTATATTTCCTGTTGCCCATATACAAAAAACCTCCACAATCACCAAGGATTATGGAGGATTTCAAATTTTTGTAAATGCTTGATAAATAAGCGGTTACTTCTTGTTGATAGCCAAGTCGATAGCAACGGCGATAGCCACTGTGGCACCTACCATT
>CAVGLH010000030.1:0-24176 GCA_963630065.1 Bacteroides fragilis
CCCTCGCTGTACCAATCCAAAGTAACAGCGCCCTCGCTGTACCAAGTTATTTTTTATCGTCACTTAGTCTTTTAAACAGGTTCTTTCAAATCCCGATGCTGCTGGCATGGAAGAAAATCTCATCCTCGGGATTTTTCTATTTCTCAATCTGCAAATATAATGATTTTCTTCCGAACAATGGCAAGGAATGTCGAAAATTAAAATAAAATTAACGTTGGGGGCAGGCGCAAATGCCGGCCGAAACAAAAAAAGGAGAGAGTGGGCCGTCCTGCGCAGGACGGCACACCCTCTCTCTCTGTGTCTTTTTTTTCGTCTGTCCCTAAAGCCCCCGGACTAGTAGAGGAGAACAAGGCCGGCCTGCAGCTCGGTGGTGTTCTCCATCAGGCCCGGCACCTGGGCACAGATGCTCTTGACCATGGCACCCATGCCGTCCAAATCCTCGTCCTTGAGATTCGTGATGAGGGCCTGCAAGGTTGCGTCTTCCTTCACGCTCTTGACCAGCCCCTTGGCGAAAGTCTTGTCGAGGTAGAAGAAGGCCGAGCGGGAGGTGTCGTCCCAGGCGATGTTGACCGGGATGTCGGCGTTCTTGAAGAGGTTGAGAAGAGCGGAGAGCACAGCCTTGTCTTCTACATCGGTCACGGTGCCGAGAATCTTGTCTGTGTCGAGCCTCACGAGAATCTTGCTGGCGTCGCCTGTGGCAAAGGTATAGGTGGCGTAGCCCTGGGCTACCTTCCACTTGCCGTCAGTGCTGTCGGAAGGGCGATACTGGGCGATGATTCGGCCGTCGCGTGTGAAGGCTACGGCGCGCAATACGTTGGCAAGGTTCTGGTTGGCCATTCTCTCTGCCAGGAGAGCAGCTACGCTGGGAGGCAACATAGAGCCCGAGAAGTCGATGAATGTGCCGTCCTTGACAGTCCAGTTGAACTTGAAGGAGCCTGCGGGATACACGGCTTCGGCACTTCCGGCCTCCACCTCCTTGCCGTCTTCGTCGTACCAGGTGGTGGGCTGAGTGTACATGGTGGTCAGCAGCTTGGCCGCGGATGATTTCTCGGCATTGGTGAGGGTGGCCGTGTATTCACCCGAAACGAGCTCCACGCTCACGGTCTTGTAATCGGCAGAGAGCTTGACGGTCACTGTGGCCTCCTTGGTTGCGCCGGCAGCCTTTGTTGTGCCGGGGTTGGAAAAAGTGACGGTGCCTGCGCCCTTGAGCGTATAGCCGTCCTGGGCGGTGATGGCTGCCTCGGGCACGTCGATGACGATGGTGTTGTCGTCGTTCTTGATGCTTACCTTGGCGGTGTTGTCGCCGGCCTTTGCCACGTTCATCTTGAAGTCAAGCAGCTGGTAGTTGACCGTGCTGTCTGTCAGCTCGAGGTCTTCGCTCCATACGGAATAGTCGCCGCCCTTGAATGTTTCCCAAACTGAAGGTGTGCTATTGTTGCCGTCGTCGCTGCTGCTGCATGAAGCGAAGAAGCCCAACGAGCATACCATTGTCATTAAAAATAAGAACTTTTTCATTTCCTGTTGCTTTAATAAAAAAAATAATTTATAATGTTGCTGAATACTAGGTTGTTACATTTTGTCATTTCAGCCGATAGGCCACGCCCACGCTCCCGTAGATGGGGTACATGGTCTGCTCTATCGTGTCGAAGCCTTTCCTGAAGATGCCGTTGAGCCCCCAGCTCACCCCGGCCGACACCGCCCAATGGCGGGCGAAGCGCCAGTCGGCCCCCAAGTCGACGCCCACGTGCCAGCGGCGCATGTCGCCGGAGAAATCATAGTCGCCCCGCTCCCCCTCGTCGTGTCCGAGCATCACCTTCTGCCCCGTGGGGTCGCCCTTGGGATGGTTCTCGTCCTGGCAGCGCACGTAGCCGTCGTAGGCCCAGCCATCGAATTTACGGGAGAGCGCGTAGCTCACGTAGGGGCCCAGCCTGAGGCTGAAGTTGTCGCACACCTTGTAGGTGACCTGCAGGGGCACGGTGAGGAGGTTCATGTCGGCCCGGGTCACCACACTGCCCGTGAACACGCCTTCCATCTGCTCTCCGCCCCTCACGATTTTCATGTGGTAGCCCTTCACCGCGGCATCGGTCTCCATCGCCTTCTTCTCCAGGTTGAGGCCCACGGTGCATCCCCATCGCGCGGAGAAGGAGCGGGAGGCGTTCACGCCTATCTTGAAGTTGGGGCACAGGGTGTAGCTGTGCAGGGAGCGGATGCTGGCGGGCAGCCCCACGGGGGAAGTGCCGCCGACGCTATAGGCCAGCATCAAGGCAAATATTGTAGAATCCATATCTTTTTACTGCTCTTCTTGTTCACAAATCAACTTGAAACTGTCCACGCAGAGCGTGCTGCCCACGGCTCCCATGAAGTCGCCTCCGCCCGTGCTCGACGAGCATACGATGGCCAGGCTGTAGCCGCCGCTTCTCAGCTTGCGGGCATCGACGGTATTGCCGAACGTCTGGTAGTCGAAGTCGGCGCTGAAGTGCTTCCACTGGGGCGTGTTGCCGATGGCCGGCTTGCCGTCGCCGTCTCTGTCGTCGCCCACGATGGCGAGGGCCACTATCCGGTCGCTGGTCTGCACGTTGTTGCCGTAGAGCACCACGCTGTTGCCCTGACTGTCGTGGTTGTCGTAGACGACGGCGTAGATGGTGCCGTAGTCCTGGCGGTCTATCTGGTTCATGTTCTTGTCGGTAAACTTCTCTCCGGCCTGGTACTTATACCAGCCTTCGAGTCTGAGGGGCTTGCCCGCGAAGCTGAACGCCCGCCCGAACTTGGTGGCTTTCATGGCGTTCTGGAGGGCATCGGTGGCGTCGAACTGGCCGATGAAGAGATTGCCTGCTGCGATGGGTTTCTTCACCATGTCGGCGAGCTTGCTGGTGCGCCTGGTGCAGAGCTTCACGCCCTTGCCCTCGTATCCGTCGGGGGTGATGGAGGTGGGATAGTTGTCGGCCGTGGCGGAGCTGTTGCTGATTTTAAAGCCCGGGTTGCCCGTGGCCCAGAGGTCGAGGGATGTGCCGTTCCAGGTTTCGCGCCAGCAGTAGTAGCCGCGGGCGAGATAGGCATCCTCGAAGTCGAACGAGGTTTCGGGGCCCAGCCTGGTGAGTCCGCTCTTGATGCTCACCTGGTAGGTGCGGCTCCACTGCCCGTCTTCCGAAGTGACGGTGTAGGCCACGGGGCCTTTGGAGAAATCGTGGGCGCTTCCGCTCTCGGGCTCGATGGTGGCTCCGGGAGTGATGCGGAACAGGGGTGCCAGGCTGGTGAGGTCGGCTGATTCGCTCAGGGTGAACTCTATCGCCGTCTGGTCGCTCTGCACGCTGACGAGGGTGTCGGAGGCGTTGTCGAACCACTGCCCCAGACGGTCTCCGGCATGTATGTAGGCCTGCTCGATGTCGCATTCGGCATTGAGCGGCTCGTCCTTGAAGCAAGACGCAAGGAGCACCAGGCCGGAGAGGGCCATGAACACCGTTATTATATTCTTTGTCTTCATAAACTTCATTTCCGCGTGCAAAATTACAAAGAAAACCCGAAAATTCCAAGAAGTTTTCTAGAAAAAGCCATTTTTATTCTCGAAATGAATATTAAAAAGAGAAAAAAGGCGGGGGAATGCCTTGATTGAGGGGTACGGCGGGGGAATGCCTTGATTGAGGGGTACGGCGGGGGCGCCGTACCTCCTATTGATTACCCTTGTCTGGCAAATAATGGTAACTGTAGGAGGTACGGCGCCCTCGCCGTACCACTCAATCAAGTCTGGGTAACTGTAGGAGGTACGGCGCCCCCGCCGTACCACTCAATCAAGTCTGCTTGCGCCTGGGGAGGAGTCAGCACGCCTTCCGCTTGCGCTCACAATATCGCTCGCACTGGGCGCAGATGTCATACCCCAGCATGGCCCCGAGGATGAAATCCTCCTCGGGCGAAAGCTGGCAGAGGGGTTTGGTGACGATCATGCGGATGGCATCCAGGCACTCGCGCTTGCCGAAGAAGAGGTTCAGCCGGTCGTTGCCCACAGGCTGGATGATGTAGTCGATGTTCTGACGCTCCAGCCGCGTGACGGCAAAAGACTCATACTTCTTGTTGAAGGTGTAGAGCACCATGCGGCGCACGCCCTTCTTGTATTCATATATATGGTTCATCAGAACCTTCAAATCTACCGGTGTCGAAACTTCCTGCTGCATATCCGTTCCTCGCTGTGCTACAACTCCTCTACCCTGTCTACTTGTCAAAGCTCTCCCTTGATGCCTTCGAGCCAGGCGTCGATGCGCTCCCCGGTCTTGCCGTCTTCGTTCACGTCGTCGAGGGCGAGACCCAGAAACTTGTCGCCGTCAACAGCCTCGCTGTCGTCGAAGGTGTAGCCCTCTGTAGGCACACCGGGCAGCACCTTGGCACCTGCCTCCACGGCAGCGTCGTGAAGCTCCTTCATGCCGCCGCAGAACGTGTCGGGATAAGACTCGGCATCGCCGCAGCCGAAGAGGGCCACTGTCTTGCCGGCCAGGCCTGCGGCCTTGAGCGTCTTCACCCCGTCGTACCAGTCGTCCTGCATCTCGCCGGCACCCCAAGTAGAGGTGCCGAGGATGAGGTTGTCGTGAGCGGCGATGGCTGCGCTGTCGAGGCTTGCCACGTCTACTGCTTCCACGCCCAGCTTGGAGGCGATGGTCTCGGCTATCGACTGGCAGGTGCCGGTGGAAGAGCCGTAAATAACAATTGTCGATTTCATTTGTCCTTATTTCTTTTAGTTACACTTGTTCTTTATTCCGGCTGCAAAGGTAGCTGTTTTTTCCGAACGGTGCAATACCTAGAAATAGGGGTTTTTCCGATACCTAGAAATGGGGACTATTTCTTCGTCAGCACGCAGGCCATTCCCTCCTCGATGTAGTAGTTGGAGCCATACCACGCCGTGAAATTCCTGAAGGTGATGGTGCCGTCGTCGTTGATGGTTCCAACCACGGCCTTGTCGGATGCCGCGACATCGGCGAAGGTGTAGTAGCCGCCCCAGGTGGTGACGGGCTCTATGGTGAGGGTCTTGGCCGGGAGGTCTACCTTGGCGGTGAAGTCTTCGCCCCAGTTGTAGAAGTTGGAAATCTTCACGGTGGTGTCGTCTATCTTGCTGATGGCCGACTCGCTGGCGCCGCTCACTTCCTGCCGGCTCCAGTCGGCCGAGAAATAGTCGTAGCCTTCATACTTGGCGTCGTAGGTGCCGCAGAGGTCGTCGACGGTGGGTTCGGCCGGCTGGTCGCTGCCCCAGGTGAAGTAGTCGTAGCCAGCGTTGCCCACCTGCTGGCCGTCTTTATAATATAAGGTGTAGAACCACACTCCGCCCTTGTCCTTGTCGCCTTCGAATGAAGAGTAGCCGCCGCTGGGATAGATATAGACATAGCTACTTCTGCCTACCCAGAACGGATAGTAGCCGTCCTCGGCTGTGGCGAGAGGCGAAATCTCGGTGCCGCCCTCGGGCACGGAGAAGCTGATGCTGTAGCCGGTCTCGCCGTAGGGAGCCTCGATGGTGTAGCTGTTGTCGTCGTAATACACGATGTCGGCCTGGCAGGTTTCGCCCGTCGATGCAATCTGGTAGCTTCCCGTCTTGCGCCACACTTCGGCCTTGGCGCGCTCGAAGGTGAGCGATACTACCGGGGAGGCGGTGTATTCCTCGCTGTCGCTGAGGGCCGTGATGCTGATGGTGTATTGGCCTACGGGGAGACTTGTGAGCGTCACGCTGTTGTCTTCCACTTCGCCCGATACGGTTTCGCCGTCGGGATCCGTAAAGCTGTAGCTGTAGCTGGTGGCATGCTCCACGGCCGGCCATGAGATGGTGACGCTGCCGTTGGCACTGCTGTAGGTGGGCACGGGCGACTCAAGCTGCGCGGGCGCATTGGTAGTGGCCTGCAAGGTGGCGATGGGCGATGTGGTCTTGTCGCCCGACAAGGCGGCGAAAGCCCACACCTTGAGCGTGTAGGTGGTGTTGGGGCTCAGCGAGGTGGCGATGTAGGAGGTGGCGGAAGTCACGCCTCCCTTGTTCACCGTGCCGTCTGGGTTATACAACTCGTAGGCATACTGTGTGGCTCCGCTCACGGGCTTCCAGCTGAAGGCGAGCGAGCTTACCTTGGCGGCCCCCTGCGTGATGGAGGGGGTGTCCAGAGGGGTCTTGGCCACGTCGTCGCTGCTGCAGGAGGCGAGGCCCATGCAAGCCACGACGGCGAGGAATAGAATATGATGTAACTTTTTCATTGTTGTCTTGTTTTAAATTGTTGAACATTTGGCGTGTTTCATCTCTCACTCCTACCATACGCCGTAGACTGTGGCGTATCCCTCGTAAGCATCAGAACTAATGTAGCCGTAGAGATAAATATATTCGCTCTTGAAGTCTATCCACGAATAGGTGGAATAATTATAACCGCCATACCAGTCGAAATATTCGATGTTCACGCCGTCGTGGGTCCAGTTGTAGATGTAGTCGCCATTGGCGGCGATGCCAGCCACTACATAGTTGAGCTTGTAGGTGGAGTAGTCGTAGGTAGTGGCTCCCTTGCCTTCCATGGGCACAAGCTCGCCCGTCCAGGTGTCGGGCTCATCTACCTGGAGCGTATCACTGCTGATGGTGAAGTACATCGGCTGACCGGTGCCCATGAAATTGGTGAGATAGAACTGGTTGAAGCCTTCCAGATGGTACAGGTCCGACTGGTTGGCGGGCAGTTCCTGGTGACCATCGTAATAGAAGTCTAAGTTTGCCTTCTCCTTCACCCACTGCGACACAACGATGTTGCCGCTGTAGGAGGTGGTTCCGTCGAGCTTGGAATAGTGGTCGGCTGCGGCCTCGCCGATGTTCAGCGTAAACTTGTACTGGGTCTTGTTCACCAGCCCCTTGGTGGTGATGGCCAGCGTCTTGGTCTTCTCGCCTGCCGCAAACGACAGCTTTGACGGCACCTTGATTGTGGCCGAGTCGCCGCTTACCATCTTGATGGGCACGTCGGCTGCCGCTGTGGTGTCCCTGCGCGACACGGTAAGCTCGATGCTCTCGTCGCTGGGTGTCATGATAAACGTGCTGCTGTTGGAGCTGTCAAAGTAGGCAGCCACGGCCCCCTCGACTGTCTGGGGTCCGGGGGTGTAGTCGTCGTCGCTGCTGCATGACGAGAATGTGAGGGCGAGGCATACTCCCAGTATGCCTGCCGTATATTTTAGAAATGAATATTTCTTCATGTTCTTCGAGTGTTAAAGCGTTAATAATCGGTCTGGCTTGTCACGGCGTTGGTGGGGTCGGGGTTGAGCACCACCGCCGGGTTGTAGTCGCGCACATAGTTGTAGATGTAGTAGTTGAGCCATGGCGCCACCTTGTCTTTCATCGAGTTGAGCTGGTAGCTGTCGGGATAGTTGGAGCCGGGATAATATCTCTTGATTTGCTTGGCCAGTCGCTTCATGTCGAAATAAACCAAGCCCTCGCCCCAGAACTCGATGCGCTTCTGTATGAGCAGCTCGTCGGTGAAATCGTCGATGGTCGATGCCTCGCACTTGTAGCTGCCGTCGGTGTAGCGGCCAGCGTTGAGGAAGTTCTCCAGGACAGCCTTTCCGGCCTCCAGGCCCGAGACATGCGCCTTGGCCTCTGCCTCGATGAAATACATCTCCTCCACGCGCATCAGCGGGATGTCGGTGAGCAGGCCCACCTGGTAGTTCTTGTCGTCGCCGTCCTTGAGGTGGAATTTCAGGCCCGTGTAGGCGGGAATCTCCGCCCAGTCGTCGCTGCCGATGATTGTGGCGTAGCCCTCGGGCTTCGTCGGCAGGCCGGCGTCTTCGGGCGCAATCCATGTCTTCTTGCGGAAGTCCTTGTCGCTGATCTTGTCGAAGAGCGACTTGTCGATGGCGCGGTAGCTGTCGAAATAGCGCGACCATGAGAAGACGGCCGACTCGGGGCTCATCCAGCAGCTCCAGGTGTACCACTGGTAAGAAATCATTTCCTTGCTGCCCATCGAGGCCGCCCACATCCAGGAGCTGTTGTAGGTGGCGCTGTTGAAGCCATACTTGTCGTCGAGCCAGTCGGATTTCGACAGGGGTCTGTAAGTGCCCGAAGAAATCACCTTCCCGGCATACTCCGAGGCCTTGGCATAGCAGTCGGCGGCCGTGCTGATGCCCAGCTTGGCATAGCCGTCGGCGTCGCTCTCGTGGGCCAACTGCTGGCTCAAGTCTTCGGCCGACTTCTCAAACCGGGTGGCCATCTCCAGCCACAGGCGGGCCTTCAGGCCATAGACCACGCTCACGTCGGGGCTGGTCATGGTGGCTCCGATGCGGGTCTTGCCCTCTAGGTATTCCTCGGCGGTGTTCAGGTCGTTCATGATGAAGCGGTACATGGTGTAGAAGGGCGCGCGGGGGTTGTTCTTCGCCTCGTCCTTGGTGGTCTTCTCGGTAGAGATGGGCACAGTGAGCCCCAGCACCTTGTTGGTCTTGGCCTGGCCGTCCAAAGCGGAGAATCCCGTGTTCTTGTACTCAAACATGCGGGCCAGGTCGAGATAGGCCATGGCTCTGTAGGCCAAAGCGGCTCCGGCATACTCCTTCAGCCCCGAGTCGGCCCCGCCATAGTTGCCGATGATGTTGTTGGCGTTGGTGATCAGCTTGTAATAGTATACATAGGTGTACAATGGGTGTATGTTGAGGCATGAGTTGTCGGCAATCCAATAGAGAAAGTCGCCCGAAGAACCGTCGCCGTTGTGCCCCACCACGGGCATGTCGCCGCCCAGGATGTCTCTTATCACCATCTGGCAGGGATAGCCCCAGTCGTAGGCCACCTGGCTGCTGGAATTATACGTGAACTGGTCTACCATCATGGCGTTCAGACCGTTGAGCAGTCGCTGGGCGCTCTGTGAATTGTTCAGCTGTGAGGCCGTGGCATAGTCGGTAGGCAATTCCTCCTCGATGCAGCTCTGCATCAGCGTCGCCGACAATAATATCATTGGCAATACTGCCAGTTGCTTTATCTTCTTGTTCATTTTTCGTTTCCTTTCCTTTGTTGGTTAGAACTGGAGTGTAATACCACCAGAGATGGTGCGTGTGAATGAGTAGTTCTCCGTGCCCGGCGATCCGGTGGAGCTGGTGCGCGGGTCGAGGCCCTTGCGCTTGCTCCAGAGATACACGTTGTCTGCCGTGGCGTAGATGCGTACCTTGCTCAGGCCCAGGCGGGCGGTGAGCTGTTTGGGCAGGGTGTAGCCCAGGCTGATGTTCTGCAGGCTCAGCCAGCTGCCGTTGGTAAGGAACCGGTCGGAGCCCGAAGCCGAATAGCTGTCGCCAAACTGGAGGCGGGGCACACTGGTGTCGGTGTTGTCCTCGGTCCAGGCGTTCAGCAGGTCTTTGTGGAAGCTGTAGCCCACGGTTTGGCTCGTAGGGCTCTGCATCAGGGTCTGGTAGCCATAGTCGAACACCTTTCCACCCACAGAGTAGGAGAAACTGGCCGAGAAGTCGAAGCCCTTCACGTTGAGCGTGGTTCCGAAGCCGCCGTAGAGGTCGGGCGTGGGGTCGCCGCAGGCGTAATAGGTGGCGTTGTTGTAGACGGTCGTGGTGGTGGTATTGCCCTTGTCGTCGGTCACATACCACATCGACTGGCCGTCTTCCGACACGCCGGCATACTTGGGCAGTCGCCAGGTGTAGATGGGCAGGCCCTCGCCGTAAAAGCTGTAGGAGGATACATAGCCGGGATGGCCCTCGAGCACGGCATCCTTGTTCTCCGGGTTCAGGGAAACTATCTTGTTGCGGTAGTGGGTGGCGTTCACGTTGATGTTCCAGGTCAGGTCTTTGCTGCGGATGGCATCGTAGGCCAGGGCCACCTCGATGCCCTTGTTCACCATCGAGCCTACGTTCTCATAGCGTCCCGTGTAGCCGTATTCCTTGGGGAAGTAGACGTAGCTCAGCATGTTGGTGGTCTTGCGGTAGAAATATTCGAGGCTGCCGGTGAGGCGGTTCTTGAACATGTTGAACTCCGTGCCCACGTTCACGTTGGTGTTGGTCTCCCAGGTGATGTCGGGGTTTCCCTTCGAATAGAAGGTGATGCCCACCTCGTCGTTGTTGTTGCGGATGGTGTAGAGGTCGAGGTAGAGGTTGTCGCCGATGCCGTCGTTGCCCTGCTGGCCGAACGAGGCCTTCAGCTTCAGCATGTCGAGCCACGACTTGCTGCTTTCCATCCACTTCTCCTTAGTGAGAATCCAGGCTCCGCCGAAGGAGTAGAAGTTGCCCCAGCGGTGGGCGGGAGCGAAGCGCGAGGAGGCGTCGCGGCGATAGGACACCTGGCCGAAGTACTTGCCGTCGTAATCATACATGCCGCGGAAGAAATAGCCCTCAGTGTTGTATCTTGTGCGGCCAGATGTGCCAGACTCGTCCTTGATGGCCCCGCTCAGTTCCTGGTTGTCGAAATATGAATACATGCCCGTGCGGGCTGCGCCGAGCTGCTCCTGCACGTCGCGGTTGTTCTCGTGGCCGAGGAGCAGGGTCATGTTGTGGTTGCCGAAGCTATGGGCATAGTTTACCAACTGCTGGAAGTTGACGGAATAGTCGCGATAGTGGTAAATCGATACGTAGCCGTCGGGATAAGTGTTCGCACTCCAGCCGTAGAATGGCTGCACAGTGTTGGTAGTACGATACTCATGGTCGCTCACGGTGCCGTTGAGCGTGATTTTCAAGCCCTTGGCAAAGGTGGGCGTGATGTCGGCGAAACCGCTCAGCTGGAAGGAGTTGCCAGTGGTGTTCAGCGTCTGCAGCTGGTCGTCCTTCAACGGGTTGGTGTTCTTCTCCACCAATGGGCGGGTGAGTCCGCCGTTGGCTCCGTCGCCATAGTCATACATCTTGCCGTTCTCGTCGGTCATGATGTTGCCCTCCCCGTCTCTGATATACAGAGGATAGATGGGGGCCACGCGGGATGCCGCATAGAAAATGTTGTAGCCACTGTTGGAGCCGGCACTGTCCATGATCACACGGCCATAGTTCACATTGCCGCCCACCTTGAGCCAGTCGTTGGCCTTCAGGGTCGACTTCAGGCGGGCCGAATAGCGCTTCATGCCGGAGCCGTAGGCGATGCCCGGCTCGTCGAGATAGCCCAGCGAGGCATAGAACTGGGCCACGTCGTTGCCGCCATTCACATTCACGTTGTATTCCTGGCGTAGGGTGTGACGCATCGACTCGTCGAGCCAGTTGTCGGGCGAGATGGTGTAGAACTTGCCGTCTGCAGCGTTGTAGATGCGGTTGCCCAGGGTGGCGTTGGGGTTCAGTTTGCCGTTGTCGCCGATGAGGTATTGGCCGTCGGGAACGGCGTAGCAGATATAGCCCAAGCCGCCCTGGGAGGCGTTCGAGCTGCCCAGCGCATCGTTGGCCGCCACATGGGCGTTGTAGGCCGACATGCCGTTGGCCATGTAGTTGCGGTAGAGGGCCGCATAGTGCATCTCATAATATTGGCCTGGGTCGCTTATCATGTCGTAGGTCTGCGAGGCGCGGCTCGTGCTGCCCCACTTGGCGTCGAGCGTGATGGTGGTCTTGCCCTTCTGCGGGTTCTTGGTGGTCACCATGATCACGCCGTTGGCACCGCGGGCACCATAGAGGGCGTTGCTGGCGGCATCCTTCAGCACGGTGATGCTGGCCACGTCGCTGGGGTTGATGTCGTTCCACGAACCCGAGAACGGCGCGCCGTCAACGATGATGAGGGGGGTCTGCTTGGCATCGATGGAGCTTACGCCTCGAATCATGAACGAGGGAGTGGCCGACGGGTCGCCCGAGCTCTTGAACATCTGCACGCCGGCCACCTGGCCTTCCAGGGCGTCGGCGAAGTTGTTCACCTGGCGCTTCTCCAGCGTCTTGCTGTCCACCACGCCTGCCGATCCGGTGAACGACGACTTCTTCTGCTCGCCGTATGCCACCACGAGCACCTCGTCGAGCTCGCGGTCTTGCGAGTGGAGGCTCACTTTCATGCCCGGCGTGGCCTTCACGGTCTGCGAGTCCATGCCGAGGTAGCTCACCACGATGGTCTCTCCGCGCTTAGCACTTGGCAAGGTAAACTTGCCGTCAATGTCGGTCACGGTGCCGGTCTTGGACCCCTTCACCATGATTTGGGCACCAACCACAGGGTCGCCGTTCTCATCGAGCACCTGTCCGCCCACCTGGCCGGCGGCAGACTGTGCCATCACTTGCCCCGAAGCTGCCAGCAACAGGGAAGCAAACAATACCTTCATTCTCATAGATATATCTCTCTTATGTTTTAATTTCGTTTGTTGGATTTTGCGCAGTGCCCTTGCGGCAAGGGCACAATACGTCTTTTTGAAATAAGCTCGCCTATTCCATGTGAATTATCCCAAATGGCACAATTCTTACTTTTTTACTTTGTCGGGCTGAACATGACAGCTCTGAAACGATGCAAGCCTTGCAGTGCCTGGCCCGAGAACATATCGTAAATCTGCATTTTCATTCGCTCTCTCTTTAAAATGTGAATAAATTATCTTATTTCGGCTGCAAAATTACAACAATCCGCCCAAACTACCAAACATTTTGTAAGAAAATTTACATTTTTAGGCACAAAAGGTTATCCGCACCAAGAAAAATGGCGAATTAATGACACCATTATTCCGCCACATTAGCAAAAGTTTCTTAAATGGATTTTACTTCTTCCGCTTTTCCCTATCCAAGCATACAGTAAGTATTAAGAAGTAAAACCCTTTAAAACGCAAAAGAAACATGAAACAAGGAATCAAGACCATTCTCTTGGCCACGGCACTGACGTTTACCCTCGGCACGGCAATGGCACAAGACAACCAGGGCAAAGGCAAGGGCAACCGCCCGTCGCCCGAACAGATGATGGAGAAAAGAGGCAACAACATCGCCAAGCAACTGGGCCTGGACGAGAAGACCACCAAGAAATTCCTCTCCGTATACAAGAGCGAGCAGAGCGACATGAGAGAGCTGATGCCCAAGCGGGGCGGAATGCCCCCGAGAGGCGAGCGCCCACAAGGCAACCCTCCACAGGGCAATCCGCCAGCCATGGACGGCAACCAACCCAAGGGAAGACCCCAGATGAGCGAGGAGGACAAGAAGAAAATGGATAGCCTCCGACAGAAATACAACAAGAAATACGCCAAGTTCCTCAGCCAAGAGCAAATAGCCAAGGTATACGAGCTGCAAAAGCAGGAATTGGGGAAGAAGAAACGGAAAAATAGCAAAGGCGAAAATAAGTAGGTTTATTTTTTGCCATTTCCGAAAATTGCCTTAACTTTGCCGCCGAAATCAAAAATCAGCAGCAAAGAAACATGAACATCAAGAACAAATACCAGCAGAGGGCGGCGGAATGTGCCGCTGAGGCAGCGGCACTGAAACGCAAGAACAGCGGGTTCGTTGTGGGCGAGCTCCTCTCCTTCGGCGGCCTTATAGCCTGCCTCGTATGCTATTTCGCAATGGAAGGCGACTCCCGGATTTGGCTGGGAGTCGCCATTCTGTGTCTGGCGGCCTACTTCGCCATCCGCCGCCTCGACGACAAGAACAAGGAGAAGGCGGAGCGGCTCTCGGCACTGCTCAAAGTGTATGAAGACGAAGTCAAGGCCCTGGAGGGGGACTTCTCGCCCTTCGAGACCGGCGAGGCATTCCTAAATCCACAACATCCCTATTCATTCGACCTCGACGTGTTCGGCAAGGGGTCGCTCTTCAACCGCATCTGCCGCACCATCACCTCGGGCGGCTCCATCGCCTTGAAAGAAAGCCTCACCCGGGAGACTCCCCTCAATATCATGGAAACCAAGCGGAGAACGGCCCTGCAAAGGGAATTGGCCGAGGACACCGACTGGAGGATGGAGTTCCTGGCACTGGGAGAAAGAAACGGAAAAATAGACTCCACTGCCGTTGCCGATGCCATCCAGAAGGTACAGGCGACGGAAGTGCCGGGATGGATAGGATCGCCCCTTTCCCTCGCATTAGGCTGGCTGCTCATTGTGGGAGTCATCGCCTCGGCGGTTCTCGCCGCCCTGGGCATAATGCCCCCCAACATCGCCCTCGGATGGATGATGGCACAGTTCATCCTCGTTTTCGGAGCCTGCAAGCAAACACTCGACAAGATGGACAGCAACGGTGGCAAACTGCGCCGCCAGCTCATCGCCTACGCCCAGATTCTCCGCCTCATCGCCCGGCGCGACTTCCATAGCGAGATGGGACGGGAGATGAAAGCCTCGCTTGCCGACGCCCTGCCCTCCTTTGCCCAACTGGAAAAGATACTAAAGAAATACGACCAGCGGGGCAATTTCCTGGCTCTATTCTTCACCGATGCCTTCCTGCTGAGCGACTTCTTCCTGGTGCGCCGTTTCATGAGATGGAAGGACACCTACATGATGAAGATGGAGGAATGGATGGACATCATCGGTGAATGGGATGCACAGGTGTCGATGGCCGATTTCAGATACAACCATCCCGAGGCCACAGACGCAGAATGGGCCGCCTGCCCCGAAATCGTGTTCGAGGCAAAGAACCTCTACCATCCCTTCCTCGGGGCGAAGGCCGTGAAAAACGACTTCACCATCCAAGACGACAACTACTACATCATCACGGGAGCCAACATGGCGGGCAAGAGTACTTTCCTGCGCTCGCTCGGCGCGAACTATATTCTGGCCATGGCGGGTATGCCAGTATTCGCCGACCGCCTCAGCCTCTCCCGCTTCCGCCTCTTCTCCAGCATGCGGACCACCGACGACCTCACCCATGGCATCTCCTACTTCAACGCCGAGCTGATACGCCTGGAGGAGTTGCTGAGGTTCTGCAAACCAGGCAAGGGCGAACGCCTGCGCACCCTCATCATCCTGGACGAGATATTGAAGGGCACCAACTCGCTCGACAAGCTCAACGGCTCGCGCCGCTTCCTCGAAGCCATCGCCCAACTGCCCGTGAGCGGCATCATCGCCACCCACGACCTGGAGCTGTCCAAGATGGAGGAGACCGGCGGCGGAAAGTTCCACAACTATTGTTTCGAGATAGACCTGGGCACCGACGTGACCTATACCTATAAGATACAGCCCGGAGTGGCCCGCAACCAGAATGCCACCTTCCTGCTGAACAAGATACTGGAGAAGTATTGAAAAGACAGTAGCATATTTTATGATGAAAAAATCAGAAATCCCAGGTGACAACAGCCTTGCCCCCTGCATCGAAAGTCATCCCTTCAAGCCTTGGCTGCCCAAGAACGCCCGCCTGCTGATGCTCGGCACGTTTCCACCCTCGTCCAAGCGATGGTGCATCCCCTGGTATTATCCCAACTTCCAGAACGACATGTGGCGCATCTTCGGTCTCATCTTCTTCGGCGACAAGCTGCACTTCGTGGATGTAGAGAACAAGCGATACAGGGAAGCCGAGCTGAAGGCATTCCTCAAGGAGAAGGGCGTGGCGATATACGACACGGCGCAGAAAGTGATTCGCACCAAGAGCACGGCCTCCGACAAAGACCTGCAAATCGTGGAGCCTTCCGACCTCGACGGCATGCTGCGCACCTTGCCCCAGTGCAAGGCCGTGCTCACGGCGGGACAGCTGGCCACGCGAGTGTTCTGCCAGCACTACGGCATCACGCAAACCCCGAAGATGGGTGGCTACGTGGAGTTTGCTTTCGAGGGGCGCACCTTGCGGCTCTACCGCATGCCGAGCAGCAGTAGGGCATATCCCATGGCCGTGGAGAAGAAGGCGGAATATTACAAGGTGATGTTCGACGGCGTGCTGTGACATCGGGGGGTCGTACGTTAACGTTTTCACGGAAATATAACACGAAAAGTTGTGGCGATTGTATTTCTTTTTGTATCTTTGCCGAAAATTTCTAACCAAAAGCAAACAATAAAAAGAAAAGTAATGACTACACTTACAGTTTCTATTATCGTGGTTTTCGTGCTCGGCTACGCTCTCATAGCCACCGAAAGCCTGACGAAAGTGAACAAGGCCGCCATAGCTTTGTTGATGTTGGTAGGTTGCTGGACCCTCTACATGATGGATCCCCTACAGTATCTCCAGTTGATGCACCCCGACTATGCGGGCGGTGCAGCCGGGGCAGTGGAAAAGGTGACGGAAATCATCCAGGAGCACCTGGGCGACACGGCCACCACCCTCTTCTTCCTGATGGGAGCGATGACCATCGTGGAAATCGTGGACCAGAACGGCGGATTCAACTGGGTGCGCAAGGTGATGAAAACCAAGTCGAAGCGCACTCTGCTGTGGCGCATCGCCTTCCTCACCTTCTTCCTCTCGGCCATCCTCGACAACCTGACTACCAGCATCGTGATGATCATGATTCTGCGCAAGCTGGTCACCGACCACAAGGACCGCATGGTATATGCCTCGCTGGTGATCATCGCCGCCAACTCGGGCGGTGCCTTCTCGCCCATCGGTGACGTGACCACCATCATGCTCTGGAACAAGGGCTTGATCACGGCCGCCGGCGTCATTGCCGAAATCTTGGTTCCAAGCATCGTCTCCTTGGTGATTCCCGCACTCATCCTCCAGACTATGCTGAAGGGCGAACTGGTGATGCCCGAGGTCTCCGCCTCGCAGGAGACAGGCGTGAGCGACTTCACCGAGAGCCAGCGCAAGGCTGTGTTCTGGCTCGGCGTGGGCGGTCTTATCTTCGTGCCCATCTTCAAGAGCATCACCCATCTGCCTCCGTTCGTAGGCATCCTCTTGGTGTTGGGCGTACTGTGGACGGCTACGGAAGTGTTCTATCGTGGCTTGCACCGCGGGCAGGATGCAGAGGGCACGCAGAAGCGGGTAACCAAATTGCTCTCCCGTGTGGATATGAGTACCATTCTCTTCTTCCTGGGCATCCTGATGGCTGTAGCTTGCCTGGCAGAGGTGGGCGTACTGACGGCCCTCGGCAAGGGACTGAACGATGTGTTCAACGGCAACCACTACCTCGTGACGGGCATCATCGGCGTGCTTTCGAGCATTGTCGACAACGTGCCGCTGGTGGCTGGCTGTATGGGTATGTATCCCGTGGCCCCTACGGGCGACATGGCCGTGGACGGAATCTTCTGGCAGCTGCTGGCCTACTGCGCCGGAGTGGGTGGTTCGATGCTCATCATCGGCAGTGCCGCCGGAGTGGTGGTGATGGGATTGGAAAAAATCACCTTCGGCTGGTATATGAAACACATCTCCTGGATAGCTTTCGTGGGCTACCTGGCAGGCATCGTGTGCTACTGGCTCATCCGCACATTCATCTTTGCGGCATAATAAAAAAAAAGAGCGGGAACTTTTTACAGTTCCACGCTCTCCAAGCGGAACCTCAACAGTCCCGCGGGCACTTTCACCATCACCTCGTCGCCCGCCTTCTTGCCCAGCAGGGCGTGGGCGATGGGCGACTTGATGGAAATCTTTCCATTGTGCAGGTCGGCCTCGTGAGGGTTGACGATGGTGTAGCTCATGCTACACTTGTTGGCGAGGTTGGTGATTTTCACCTTGCTCAGCAAGCCCACCGTGTCGCTCTTCAGGCGCGACTTGTCGATGACCCTGGCATTCTCCAAAACCTTTTGCTTGAACTTGATTCGGCTCAGCAGCTTGCCCTGCTCGCGCTTGGCTGCGTGATACTCAAAGTTCTCGCTCAGGTCGCCCTTGTCGCGAGCCTCGGCGATGGCATCGCGCACGGCAGGAAGCTCCACATTCACCATGTGTTGTAGTTCGGCCACGAGCTCGTCGTAGCCTTCTTGAGACATGTATTCCATTGTTCTTTTATCTTATATTTGTTGTTTCCTAGTTCAGCCATGGAAACCCGAGGGGAATTTCCAAAACGGCTGCAAAATTACACAATAAATCCGAAATACAGCATCTTCCGGACGAATATTTTGCATTTCATTTTTTTAACACCATATTTTTGCCCAGTCTGCCATTTTTGCCTATCTTTGTAACAAAACTCACAAAGAATTATGACAACCCAAGAAACACTCGACGACATCGACATCAAGATATTGCGGCTTCTGCAACAGAACTCGCGGTTCACCGTGAAGGAACTGGCAGCAAGAGTTCACCTTTCCCCCTCCCCCACCTTCGAGCGACAAAAACGCTTGGAGCGAGAGGGCTACATCCAGCGATACGGAGCCATCGTAGACCACCACAAATTGGGACACAACGTAATCGTGCTCTGCAACATCCGGCTGAAGCAGCACACCCACGACCTCATCCAGCAGTTCATGGACACGGTGCAGACCATCGACCAGATAACAGAATGCTACAACACCACGGGCGACTACGACTTCCAGATTAAGGTCTATGCCCGCGACATGAAGGACTACCAGGACTTCATGCTCAACACCCTTGGCAACATCGACTGTATCGGAAGCCTCCACAGCATTATCGTGATCGGCGAAATCAAGGACTCGCACTGCATCCCGGTAAACCAAAAGAAAGAAGAAAATTGACCCATAGATAAAAAGATTAGATTCAGGAAATGAAAAAAGGACTATTTGCGCTTGCCCTGGGCACATTCACCCTCGGCATGGCGGAATTTATCATCGAAGGCATCCTCACCGATGTCGCCCACAGCATGAACGTGTCCATCCCTGAGGCCGGACACCTCATCTCCATCTATGCCCTCGGCGTGTGTGCCGGAGCTTTCTCGCTGATACTGATGCACAAGTATCGCCCCAAGAAAATCTTGCAGTTCCTTACAACGCTCATCATCGTGGGTGCCATTATTGCCACCCTAGCCCCCAGCTACTGGCTGCTGCTCTGCGCCCGATTCATCCAGGGGCTGCCGCACGGAGCCTACTTCGGCACGGCCACCATCGTGGCCATGAAGATGGCAAAGGAAGGAAGGGGCACACAGGCCGTGGCCATGATGTGTGCCGGAATGCCCGTGGCCAACCTGATGGGCGTTCCGCTGGGCACATTCCTCAGCCACAACATCTCCTGGCGGGCACCCTTCCTGATGTCCATCGTGCTGGGAGCCATCACTCTGTTCATGATCTACAAGTGGGTGCCCGACGTGCCCGCCCTGCCCGACAAGGGTATGAAGGCGCAGTTCCGCTTCCTCAGAAACCTGGCCCCATGGCTTATCATCGCCGCCACTTTCTTGGGCAACGGTGGCATCCTCTGCTGGTTTAGCTACATCTCGCCCCTCTTGCAGTGGAACGGCGGATTCAGCGCAGCCAGCATCTCGGTGCTGATGATACTGGCCGGACTGGGCATGGTGGTGGGCAACCAGGTGAGTGCCTATCTGGCCGACCGCATCCAACCGGGACGGTTCACCTGCTACATGCAATTCCTGGCGGCAGCTGCCCTGCTGGCCACTTTCTTCCTGTCGCACAGCGGATGGGTGGCCGTGGCGATGATGTTCGTCAGCTGCGCCTGTCTCTTCGGCATAGGCTCGCCCGAGCAGTTTCTTATCGTGAAGCACAGCGAAGGAGGCGAGATGCTGGGCGGCTGCTGCATACAGGCGGCGTTCAATCTGGGCAACGCCATCGGTGCCTTCCTGGGCGGCATCCCCGTATCTATGGGATTGGGATATAATTATCCCGCACTCATCGGCGTACCCATGGCCTTGGCAGGAGCCTTCTGCCTCCTGGCATTCCATAGGAAATATGAGGCATTCCGGGAAAAAGGCAACGGGCAATGAATCCTCAACCGAAAACTATCTTAAATTGTCATTAATTTTGCAAAGATGAAGAATATCAAGTATTTCGCCGTCGCCATGATGGCAGTGACAGGAATAACAGGGTCGCTGACCTCGTGCGCCAGCAAGACGATGACCATCGAGGGAGCAAAGGTCCAAAGTGTGGAATTACTCAAGACATCCCAAAGCTGGGATGGTGCGGAACTGCCCGACTACTTAGTGGGGAAACCGGAACTGCGTGTGCTCAAGGTGATCTTGCCGCCCCACCGTTCCTTGCCCAAGCACCATCACGGCGTGATGTCATACGGCGTGGTCACCAAGGGGCAGCTCACCCTTGTGAGAGAGTCCGACGGGAAGGAGAAAACTGTAAAACAAGGCGAAGCGGTGGTGGAGACGGTCGGGACTGTACATCACGGTGAGAACCGCGGTGACGAGCCTGCCGAGGTCTATGTCTTCTACCTTTCCCAAGAAGGCACGCCCCTATCAGTGGTGGACGAATGAAAAGAAATTTGCCTGACTGTATCACATACTTATATAGGCAGGTTTAGCGTACAAATGCTATTTTTTGTTATTTTATGCCTTTCGGATGGGTGAATTACGATTTTTCTTCGTATTTTTGCACCTATGAATGCATTAGACACAAACAACATCAAATGGAGCGAGAATGTCATCATCGCCGATGCTGACTACATCGACAAGGTGGCGTTCGACCTCATCGTCAACTTTGAGCGCATGATCAACCGGCGCATCCAGCCTGCCGACATGGCGCAGTGGGCAGTTTGTATCGCCCTCGACGGCGGACTGCGTGAGGGCGACCACGAGACACAGGTGGTGCTCATCCACGACAAGCAGTCGATGGCGATGAAGAATTTCCGTCCCGCCAACTTCGAGAAAGACCTGAACGCACAGGCTTTCATGGACGCGAAGTTGGGCGAGTTCATCCTCTCCTCCTATCCCACGGAAGAAAAGATGGTGGGAAAGGATGATTTCCTCATCGACGTGGCACGCACGGTGTGCAACGCCAAGGAAGTGAAGCGCGTGATGATCATCCCCAACTCGGAGGACGGCGATGCCTACGACCAGCTGCGCGATATGCTGCGCAAGGTGGACGACGAGAAGCGCATCACCCTCTTCGCCATGCAGCCCCTGCCCGGCGGCAACTTCCGCCAGGAAATCCTCGGCTATTCGCTCATGAAGGCATTGGGCATCTCGGCAAACGAATTGTAATAAAGGTAAAAAGGTAAAAAAGGAAAAAGGTAAAAAGAGGTTTGCGCCGCAAAAGCTATTGTCTTAACTCCTTAACTCCTTAACTCCTTAACTCCTTTAACTCCTTTAACTCCTTTTACTCCTCTTAAAGAATAAACATTTAACACTAAAAATAGGAAATGAGTAGAGTACTTATGATTGGCGCAGGTGGCGTGGCTACCGTGGCAGCCTTCAAGATTGTCCAGAACCAGGACGTATTCACCGAATTCATGATTGCCAGCCGCCGCAAGGAGAAATGCGACCAGCTGGTGAAGTCTATTCACGACAAGGGCTACAAGATGGATATCCAGACGGCACAGGTGGATGCCGATGACGTGGAGCAGTTGAAGGCACTCTTCAACAGCTACAAGCCGGAGCTGGTCATCAACCTCGCCCTGCCCTACCAGGATCTCACCATCATGGACGCCTGTCTGGCTTGCGGATGCAACTATCTCGACACCGCCAACTACGAGCCGAAAGACGAGGCCCACTTCGAGTACTCATGGCAGTGGGCTTACAAGGACAAGTTTGAGAAGGCAGGTCTCTGCGCCATCCTCGGCTGCGGCTTCGACCCGGGCGTGTCTGGCATCTATACCGCCTACGCCGCCAAGCACCACTTCGACGAAATCGAGGTGCTCGACATCGTGGACTGCAACGCCGGCAACCACCACAAGGCTTTCGCCACCAACTTCAACCCCGAGATCAACATCCGCGAGATTACCCAGAAAGGTCTCTGGTACAAGGACGGCGAATGGATTGAGACCGACCCGCTGTCTATCCACAAGCCCCTCACCTACCCCAACATCGGCCCCCGCGAGAGCTATCTGATGCACCACGAGGAGTTGGAGAGTCTGGTAAAGAACTACCCCACCATCAAGGAGGCTCGCTTCTGGATGACCTTCGGCCAGCAGTATCTCACCTATCTCGACTGCATCCAGAACCTCGGCATGAGCCGCATCGACGAAATCGAGTACGAGGCCCCATTGGCCGACGGCTCTGGCAAGACTGCGAAAGTAAAGATTGTCCCCCTGCAGTTCTTGAAGGCCGTATTGCCCAACCCACAGGACCTCGGCGAGAACTACGACGGCGAGACCTCCATCGGCTGCCGCATCCGCGGCAAGAAGGACGGCAAGGAGCACACCTATTATATATACAACAACTGCAAGCACCAGGATGCCTACAACGAGACGGGCATGCAGGGCGTGAGCTACACCACCGGCGTTCCTGCCATGATCGGTGCCATGATGTTCGTGAAGGGCATCTGGAAGAAGCCGGGCGTATGGAACGTGGAGGAGTTCGACCCAGACCCATTCATGGAGCAGCTCAACAAGCAGGGACTGCCCTGGAACGAGGTGTTCGACGGAGACTTGGAAATCGACTAAATAATTTCAGGAGTTAAGGAGTTAAATGAAGTTAAGGAGTTAAGACAATAGTAAATATTGAAAATATCCTTCCCATAAGAGACAAAGACATTTGTCTTAACTCCTTTAACTTCTTAACTCCTTAACTCCTTAACTACATAAAAATAAACATTTAAAGAAATGGCAAAAGAAATACAGGAGGGAACCTTGAATCCCAACGAGGGCAAGCTGAAAGCCCTGCAGGCAGCCATGGCGAAGATAGAGAAAGACTTCGGCAAAGGCTCCATCATGAAGCTCGGCGACGAGCATGTGGAGAACA
Organism: Bacteroides fragilis; assembly: GCA_963630065.1. Classification (GTDB taxonomy): domain Bacteria; phylum Bacteroidota; class Bacteroidia; order Bacteroidales; family Bacteroidaceae; genus Prevotella; species Prevotella fragilis_A. The sequence continues at coordinate 22,484 of CAVGLH010000030.1, forward strand.
TCGAGGTGATTCCCACGGGTAGCATCGCCCTCGACAACGCCCTCGGCGTAGGCGGTTACCCCAAGGGACGTATCATCGAAATCTATGGCCCAGAGTCTTCAGGTAAGACCACCCTCGCCATCCATGCCATCGCAGAGGCACAGAAGGCAGGCGGCATTGCTGCCTTCATCGACGCAGAGCACGCCTTCGACCGCTTCTATGCCGCCAAGCTCGGTGTAGATGTAGATAACCTGTGGATTTCCCAGCCCGACAACGGCGAGCAGGCTCTTCAGATAGCCGACCAACTGATCAGTTCAGCTGCCGTTGACATCGTGGTCATCGACTCCGTGGCAGCCTTGACTCCCAAGAAGGAAATCGAAGGCGACATGGGCGAAAACGTGGTGGGTCTGCAGGCCCGCTTGATGAGCCAGGCTCTGCGCAAGCTCACCTCCACCATCAGCAAGACCAACACCACCTGCATCTTCATCAACCAGCTTCGTGAGAAGATTGGCGTGATGTTCGGCAACCCAGAGACCACTACGGGCGGTAACGCCTTGAAGTTCTACGCTTCCGTTCGTCTGGACATCCGCAAGGCAACAGCCATCAAGGACGGCGACGAGGTAGTCGGAAACTTGGTGCGCGTGAAGGTGGTGAAGAACAAGGTGGCGCCTCCTTTCCGCAAGGCAGAGTTCGACATCATGTTTGGCGAAGGCATCAGCCGTTCCGGCGAGGTGTTCGGCCTCGGCGTATCCCTCGGCATCATCGAGAAGAGCGGAAGCTGGTACAGCTACAATGGTTCCAAGATTGGACAGGGTGCCGATGCCTGCAAGATTCTCCTCAAGGACAACCCCGAGTTGCTCGACGAGTTGGAGGCCAAGGTGCGCGAGGCACTTGCAGCCAAGAACGATAAATAAGGCTACACCTTATTTTATATATAGGAGCCAAGATGCAGAAATGCGACAAAAGTATCGCATTCTGCCTCTTGGCTCTTTTGTTTCTGTCAGCATTATCTGACAGCTTGTCAGCCTCATCCCATAATTTTTCCCTTGGCACATGCTTTGTTAATAGAGATAGCAAATAAATAACATTATTAACAACGATAAAAATAAAAAAAAAGATATAATTATGGGAAAAGTAATTGGAATTGACTTGGGTACCACAAACAGTTGTGTTGCCGTTTTCGAAGGTAGCGAACCAGTAGTTATCGCCAACAGCGAGGGTAAGCGCACTACACCTTCAGTAATTGGTTTTGTAAAGGATGGCGACCGCAAGGTGGGTGACCCAGCCAAGCGTCAGGCTATCACAAACCCTAAGAACACGGTATATTCTATCAAGCGTTTCATGGGTGAGACATACGCTCAGAGCCAGAAAGAGGCTGAGGCAATGCCTTACACCGTAGTAAACGAGGGTGGTTATCCACGTGTTGACATCGAGGGTCGTAAATATACTCCACAGGAGATTTCAGCTATGGTTCTTCAGAAGATGAAGAAGACCGCTGAGGACTATCTCGGCCAGGAGGTGACAGATGCAGTGATCACTGTTCCTGCCTACTTCTCTGACTCACAGCGTCAGGCTACCAAGGAGGCAGGTCAGATTGCCGGCTTGAACGTTCAGCGTATCGTGAACGAGCCTACAGCCGCAGCTTTGGCTTACGGTGTAGACAAGGCCAACAAGGATATGAAGATCGCCGTGTTCGACCTCGGTGGCGGTACAT
>CAVGLH010000031.1:0-23351 GCA_963630065.1 Bacteroides fragilis
GAGCAACTGACTCTTAATCAGTGGGTCTAGGGTTCGAATCCCTAAGGGTGTACAAGGTGTCGGAGAGTCGTGAGACGCTTCGGCATTTTGTTATATATGGTATAGCGAAAAATAAGTTGGGAATTCCCAACTTATTTTTTTTGCTGTTAATCTATTTGTTATTTAAAGAGATTGTCGAGGAATTCATCCAGGTCATTGTCCAGCCCTTTCATGAGGTCGCCGCCGATAATGATAGTGTCGTCGTCGGCAAGATATAGCTCTCCTTGGTTTTCCCCCTCCTCATCCTCCAGTACGAAGCTGTAGGGCTTCAGAATGCCCAGGTTGTCTGCAATGTCGGCGTTCTTGTGCAAGAGACTGCGCAATTGCTTGGCAATCTCCTCGTAGAAGTTTTCCTCCTTGTTGTCAATCCATTGCTCTACGACGCAACGGGTAATTTCTTGGTCGTCATCGTCGAAGGCAAGGAGTTCGCCGCTTTCTTGTGATGCTCTTACGTGGATGTCAGTTAAGGTCGATGTCTCGTCTCCAGAGCTTGGCAACGGGAACTTTTGTGCGATTTTTTTCAGGAACCGCTCAATTTGCTGGATAGTTTGTTCTGTCATTTCCATATCTTATTTGTTTAATCCTTAGATTTACGGAAACATACTTCCTTAAATCCGCCACAAAGATACAAAAAAATGGGGAATTAGAAAACGTTTACGGGCTTTTTCTCTAATTTCTTCCATAATTTGTTTGCTATTTGTAAATATTGTGTTATCTTTGCAGAAAATTATGAATTGCAAACTCGACATTACAAATGACTAACAAGATAAAACATCCGGGCATTGTGGAGAGTATAGGGGAGGGCTGCGTGAGCGTGCGTATCGTGCAGTCGTCGGCTTGTAGTGCCTGCAAGGTGGCAGGCCATTGCCACGCCTCGGAGTCAAAGGAGAAAATCGTGGAGGTAGACATGGCCGATACTGTAGGTTACCATGTGGGCGACCGTGTCGTCGTGGCAGCCGATACCTCCGTGGGCTTCCGTGCCAGCCTTTATGGTTACCTCCTGCCCCTGCTGCTGATGGTGGCCACGCTGGTTGTGGTGCTTTTGACCTCGCACCAGGAGGCTTTTGCTGCCCTCTCGGCCTTGGCGGTGCTTATACCTTATTATATAGGGCTCTATCTTTTCCGGAGTAGGTTGAAGGGAAGCCTGAGCTTTGCCATCGAACGATGAGGCGGATGTCCTGCTGACAAGAATATTAACTAAAACAAATACAAAAATTATGAATTTCATTTTGATTGCAATCTTGGTGCTCGGAGCCATTGCGCTGATTTCTGCGCTGGTGCTCTTTGGCGTTTCCAAGAAATTTGCCGTCGAAGAAGACCCTCGACTGGGACAGGTGGGAGAAATCCTGCCGGGCGCCAACTGTGGCGGTTGCGGTTTTGCCGGATGTTCGGGCATGGCCGCTGCATTGGTCAAGGGTGCTGATGTCGGAAGCATCGAGGGACTGATGTGTCCCGTGGGTGGTGCCGACGTGATGGGCAAGGTTGCTGACCTCCTGGGCATTGCTGTGGCCAACACAGAGGCCAAGGTGGCTGTGGTGCGCTGTAATGGCTCTTGCGAGTATCGTCCTCGCATCGCCGAGTATGATGGCTTGCACACGTGTGCAGCCATGAATTCCTGCGGTGCGGGAGAGACGGGCTGTGGATTCGGCTGTCTGGGCTGCGGTGATTGTGTGGCTGCGTGCCAGTTTGGGGCCATCGTCCTCAATCCCGAGACTGGGCTTCCCGAGGTCGACGAGGAGAAGTGTACGGGGTGTGGCGCTTGTGCCAAGGCTTGCCCGCGTCGCATCATCGAGCTTCGCAAGAAGGGTCCCAAGGGTCGCAGAGTGTATGTGCAGTGTGTCAACCATGACAAGGGGGGCGTGGCCAAGAAGGCTTGCAGCGTAGCTTGCATCGGCTGTGGTAAGTGTCAGAAAGTCTGTAAGTTCGAGGCTATTACGGTAGAGAATAATGTGGCCTATGTCGACTTCAATAAGTGCCGTATGTGCACCAAGTGTGTGGTCGAGTGTCCTACAGGTGCTCTCGTCAAGGTCAATTTCCCCGTGAAGAAGGCTACGCCAGCCCAGGAGACTCCCAAGGCAGCCGAGCACGCTCCCAAGCCGGTGGAGGAAGCTCCCAAGCCAGAAGTAGAGGTGAAGAGCAAACCTTCTCCCAGCGAGATTGCAGCCTCCAAGATGGATGCTGCCCCAAATATTGGATTATCATAAAGAGGAGGAACAAGCATGAATTTGAGAACATTTAGAATTGGTGGAGTTCACCCAGACGAGAATAAGATTACTGCCGAGATGGCTACCCAGGTGGCAGCCCTCCCCAAGCAGGCTGTTTTCCCACTTGGACAGCACATCGGTGCCCCAGCCAAACCTGTAGTTGCCAAGGGCGACAAGGTGAAGGTGGGCACGTTGATTGCCGAGGCTGGTGGCTTTGTGAGTGCTCCTATTTATAGTTCCGTTTCGGGAACAGTTTTGAAGATTGATACGTCCATCGATGCCTCTGGCTATCGCAAGCCTTGCATCGTCATCAATGTGGACGATGCCGACGAGTGGGAGGAGTCTATCGACCGTTCCGACAAGTTGGAGACGGTGGAGTCTCACCCCGAGCTTACTCCCGAGGAAATCGTGAACCGCATCAAGGTGGCCGGTGTCACGGGTATGGGCGGCGCAGGTTTCCCTACTTTCATCAAACTTTGTCCTCCTCCGGGAGCCAAGGCAGAGTGCGTCATCATCAACGGTGTGGAGTGTGAGCCTTATATCACGGCCGACTATCGCCTGATGATGGAGCATGCCGACGAAATCCTCGTGGGCTTGAACCTCCTGATGAAGGCTGCCAAGGTAGAGAAGGGATATATCGGTATCGAGGACAACAAGCCCGCCGCCATCACACTCTTTGAGGAGAAGACGGCCGGCGACTCTCGCATAGAGATTGTGCCCCTCGCCAAGAAGTATCCACAGGGAGGTGAGAAGCAGCTGGTAGACGCTGTGATTCGCCGTCAGGTTCCAGCTCCCCCTGCCATCCCCGTCAATGTTGGAGCGATTGTTCAGAACGTGGGTACTGCCTTCGCTGTCTATCAGGCAGTTATGAAACACAAGCCTCTCTTCGAGCGTTACACCACCGTGACTGGTAAGCAGATGAAGAGTCCGGGCAACTTCCTGGTGCGTATGGGTACACCATTCTCACAGTTGTTGGAGGCATGTGGCGGATTGCCCGAGGGCGACAACAAGGTGTTGGCCGGCGGTCCCATGATGGGCAAGGCCGTGATAAGCCTCGACGTTCCCGTGACCAAAGGTACCAACTCCATCACTGTGCTTACCGACGACGATGCGCGCCGCAAGAAGGCTCAGCCTTGCATCCGTTGCGCCAAGTGTGTGGATGCCTGCCCGATGGGGCTGGAACCCTATCTGCTCGCCACCCTCAGCGTGATGAAAGACTACGAACGCCTGGAGACAGAGGATGTCACCTCGTGCATCGCCTGCGGTTCCTGCCAGTTCACCTGTCCGTCCCACCGCCCCATCCTCGACAATATCATCGGAGGAAAGGGAGCTGTGATGGGCATCATCAAGGCTCGCAACGCAAAGAAGTAACTCATTGACGAAATAAATCTTTTTTATAAAGAAATGGGAAAATTAATAGTATCATTATCGCCACACGCCCATGGTAAGGAGTCGGTGGAGAAGAACATGTACGGAGTGATCATCGCCCTCGTGCCTGCCATCCTCATCTCCCTCTATTTCTTCGGCTTGGGTTCGGCAGTAGTACTGCTCACCTCTGTGGCTGCCTGCGTCTTCTTCGAGTGGGCAATAACAAAATATATCCTGAAGGCGGAGACCTCCATCCTTGACGGTTCCGCTATCATCACTGGTCTCTTGCTCGGCATGAACTTGCCCAGCAACCTTCCCCTGTGGATCATCATCATCGGTGCCCTCTTCGCCATCGGCGTGGGCAAGATGTCTTTCGGAGGCCTTGGCAACAATCCTTTCAACCCGGCCTTGGTGGGCCGCTGCTTCCTGCTCGTCAGTTTCCCCGCCCAGATGACATCTTGGCCCAAGACTGGACAGCTGCTCAGCTACACTGATGCAGTAACCGCAGCCACGCCTCTATCCGTGATGAAGGAGGCCATCAAGACGGGCGACCCTTCCGTGCTTGAGAGTCTGCCACGTTCGATAGACATGTTCACTGGTGCCATCGCCGGCTTCAATTTCGGTGCAGGTTCGCTGGGTGAGATTTGTGCGTTCGCCCTCTTGCTCGGTTTCGCCTACATGCTCTGGAAGAAGATTGTCACCTGGCACATCCCCGTGAGCATCATCGGCACCGTGTTTGTGTTCAGCGGCTTGATGCATCTGGCCAATCCCGTCTACGCCAATCCGTTCAACGTTGTGTTGAGCGGTGGATTGATGCTGGGAGCCATCTTCATGGCCACCGACTATGTCACCTCTCCGATGACCCACAAGGGAATGGTCATCTACGGCGTGTGCATCGGTCTGCTCACCGTCATCATCCGCAACTGGGGTAGCTATCCCGAAGGTATGTCGTTCGCCATTCTCATCATGAATGCGTTCACACCTCTTATTAACACATACGTTAAACCCAAGCGCTTCGGAGAGAAGCCTGCCAAGAAATAAGGAGGAACCAAGACATGCAGAAATTAGAATCATCATTGAAGAACATGGTGCTCGTTTTGGTGGGCGTGGCTCTCATCGTGGGTGCCATTCTCGCCTACGTCAACCATATCACGGCCGGCCCCATCGCCGAGAAGGCAGCCAAGAGCTTGGCTGCTGGCATCAAGAGCGTGATGGGTACCGACGACTTGCAGGTGGCCGACCCGCAGGAGGTGAAGCAGACCATCGACGGCAAGGAGGTAGCTTTCATCATCCACAAGTGTTCCGACAAGAGTGGCAAGCAGCTCGGTGCTGCCGTTGAGAGCGTGACCGGCGGATTCGGCGGCGACCTGAAGGTGCTTGTGGGCTTCGACCCCGAGGGCAAGATTCTGGGGTATACCATCCTCCAGGCTTCCGAGACCCCAGGCCTTGGCGCCAAGGCTACCACATGGTTTCAGAAAGACGGCAAGGGCAGCGTGATAGGCAAGAGCCCCAAGGACGGCGACCTTCACGTGAGCAAGGACGACAAGAGTGGCAATGCTGTAGACGCCATCACAGCATCTACCATTACGAGCCGCGCTTTCCTCAAGGCCATCAACCAGGCTTATGGGGCTTACGCTGGCAATAGTGCGGATGGCGAAAGTGGTGCAACTAAAGTGAAGAAAGGGACTGAAAATGAGTAATATGAAGATTTTGATGAACGGACTCATCAAGGAGAATCCTACCTTTGTGCTCTTGCTCGGTATGTGTCCTACGCTGGCCACTACCACCAGTGCCATCAACGGTCTCTCCATGGGCTTGGCTACGATGGCGGTGCTCATCTGCACCAACTTCGTGATTTCCTGTATCAAGAAGATAACGCCCGACATGGTGCGCATCCCTGTGTTCATCGTCGTGATTGCTGCCTTCGTAACCATCCTGCAGATGTTCATGAGCGCCTATGCTCCCGACAGTATCAACCAGGCCTTGGGCATCTACATCCCGCTGATTGTGGTTAACTGTATCATCCTCGGTCGCGCCGAGAGCTTCGCCGCCAAGAATTCTCCCGTGTCCAGCCTCTTCGACGGACTGGGCATTGGATTGGGATTCACCCTGGCTTTGACATTGCTGGGTTGTGTGCGTGAGATTCTTGGAGCGGGCAGTCTCTTCGGTGTGGCTCTACTGCCGGAGACCACCAACGTCTTGGTATTCATTCTGCCTCCGGGAGCGTTCCTCACATTGGGTTATCTCATCGCGATATTTAATAAAGTAAAGAAATAAGGAGGTATTAAGATATGGAATATTTATTGATATTTATCTCTGCTATATTCGTCAACAACATCGTGTTGTCGCAGTTCCTCGGTATCTGTCCGTTTCTGGGCGTATCGAAGAAGATTGATACAGCCATCGGCATGGGCGGTGCCATCGCCTTCGTCTTGACCTTGGCCACCATCATCACGTGGCTGGTGCAGAAGTATGTGCTCGACCCGTTCGGATTGCAATACTTGCAGACCTTGGCGTTCATTCTGGTGATTGCCGCCTTGGTGCAGATGGTGGAGATTATCCTGAAGAAGGTTTCCCCTGCGCTCTATCAGGCTCTCGGCATCTTCCTGCCGTTGATCACGACCAACTGTGCGGTGCTGGGTGTGGCCATTTTGGTCATCCAGAAAGATTTCAACTTGCTGCAGAGTGTGGTTTATGCCTTCTCCACGGCTCTTGGCTTTGCCTTGGCTCTGATAGTCTTCGCTGGCATCCGTGAGCAGCAGGCCTTGGTTCGCATCCCCAAGGGAATGCAGGGCATGGCCATTGTGCTGGTCACCGCTTCTCTCCTGAGTTTGGCCTTCATGGGCTTCTCGGGTGTCGACGGTGGCCTGAAGGCTCTGTTTGGAATCGAGTAATCGAGAAAAGATATAGAAAAAGCCCGGCAGGGGCAAAAGCACTTATGCTTTTGTTTCTTGCCGGGCTTTTTTATTTAGTACAAATTAGATGTTTCTGAGAATCTCCAGCAGGTGGTCCCATACCATCTGAACGGTAGGAATCAAGAGGGTCTCATCGGGGGTGTGAACATTGCGCAGGGTGGGGCCGAAGCTCACCATGTCAAGCTCGGGATAGCGCTCGGAGAAGAGGCCGCATTCCAGTCCGGCGTGGATGCCCTTCACCACGGGCTTCTTGCCGAAGAGCTTTTCGTAGGTTTTCACCGTGATTTCTGTCAGCTCGCTGTCGGCACGCATTTTCCATGCCGGGTATCCGTCGCTCACGGATATTTTGGCACCGGCAAGCGTGAAGGCTGCCACCACCGTGTTGGTCATGTTCTGCAGGTTGCTCATCACGTTGCTACGCTGTGAAGCCAGCACGCTCAACTGGTTCTCGCCTGTAGTTACGCTGGCCACGTTGCTCGATGTCTCTACCATCCATGCGATGGCCTCGTCCTGGCAGTTGGTGAGCGGACCGTTGTCTACGGCCTGCAGGGCCAGGATGATTTTGTCGGATACCGCCTTTTCAATCACCTCCCTAGGGGCTGCGCTCGACATGGCAAACTCCATGGTCTGCTCAGTCACGTGGAATTCCTCTTCCACCTCACTGGCGAAGATGTTCCAGTGCGCACGTACCGTTTCTTTCTTGTCGCTCTCCACGGCGAATACCACCTTGCCGTCGCGTGGGATGGCGTTGTGCATCTTTCCGCTGTCGAAGCTGGCCAGGCGCAGGTCCATTCCCTCCTTGAAGTTCTCGTTGTAGAGGAAGCGGGCGAGTATCTTGATGGCATTGGCGCGCTTCTTGTTGATGTCGTCGCCAGAGTGGCCGCCGTTGAGTCCCTTCAGTGCTATTTCCAGGAAGAAGTGGCCTTTCGGGGCCTCTTCACGCTTGAAGTCGAAGGTGGCGCTGGTGGTCTGGCCACCGGCGCAGGATACGAATATCTCGCCCTCATCCTCCGAGTCAAGGTTGATGAGCATCTGGCCTGTCATGAACCCGGCCTTCATGCCGTGGGCACCGGTGAGCCCCGTCTCCTCGTCGCGGGTGAACACACACTCGATGGGGCCGTGCTCGATGGTGTCGCTGTCGAGAATGGCCAGTTCGATGGCACATCCGATTCCGTCGTCGGCCCCCAGCGTGGTTCCCTTGGCCTTGAGCCAGTCGCCGTCGATGTAGGTCTGTATGGCATCCTTGTGGAAGTCGAAGTCCACGTCTACCAACTTGTCGCATACCATGTCCATGTGGCTCTGCAGGATGACGGTTTTGGCGTTCTTATGGCCTGGGGTGGCCGGTTTGCGGATGAGCACGTTGCCTGTCTCGTCTACGAGCGTCTCCAGATTGCGGCTCTTTCCGAAGTCCTCCAGATACTTGATCATGTGCTCCTCGTGCTTGGAAGGACGGGGGATTTCGTTGATTTTTGCGAACTGCTCGAACACGAGAGCAGGTTTCAATTCATTTTTATTCATTTATTTCTGTTATTTTGTTTTGTATATTGCACAAAAAATATTACCTTTGCACCGTCAAGTGCACTAAGGCACTGCAAAGATACGAAAAATGATAAAGATAATGTTATTAAGCGTGTTAATTATTGCTATCTGCATGGCATTGTTGAGCGTGAAGCTGATATTCAAGAAGAACGGCAAGTTCTCCTCCCAGCATGTGCACGACAACCCCGGACTGCGCAAGCAGGGCATCCATTGCGTCATCGACCAGGATCGCGAGGCCAGACGCAAGGGGAGGGCTTACTAATTTATAATTACTAATTTATAATTTATAATATATAATGAAAAAGAATATTTTGGGTTCAATGGCAATTGCCGCTGTGGCAGGCTTGTCATTGGCATCATGCAACAAGTCCCAGCCTCAGGTGGAGGCTAAGTCTGAGAGCAAGGCTCCAGCCGAGTTGAAGATTGCCTATGTGGAGGTGGATTCCATCATGACTCAGTATACTTTTGCCAAGGAGTTTGCTTCGCTTCTGGAGAAGAAGGGCCAGAACATCCAGGCCACCATCGCCAAGAAGGGGCAACAGCTGCAGGCTGCAGCCGCCAATTTCCAGCAGAAGATTCAGCAGAATGCCTACACCCGCGAGCAGGCCGAGGCTATCCAGGCCGGGCTGCAGAAGCAGAACAACGACCTGCAGGGTCTCCAGCAGCGCCTGAGCAGTGAATTCGCTGCCGAGCAGGAGAAGTACAACAAGGCTTTGCATGACAGCATCGCCAACTATCTGGCCCAGTACAACAAGGACAAGAAGTATAGCATCATCTTCTCCAAGAGTGGCGACAACTTGCTCTATGCCGACAGGGCCTATGACATCACCAAGGAGGTGATTGCCGGTCTGAACAAGGCTTACAAGGGAAAATTGAAGGGGGCAGCAGCGGAAACTCCCGCCGCCAAGAAATAAGAGAAAATGCGTGTATGATTCAAATTTGAAGGGTAGCAGACTCTGGAGTCTGCTACCCTTCAAATTCTTATAGCCTAACAGTTTTGTTTAGAAGATATTGGTCGAGTATCACCATGGCTGCCATAGCCTCCACTACGGGCACAGCCCTGGGCAGCACGCATGGGTCGTGGCGGCCACGGGCGGTAAGTTTGGTGGGGTTTCCCTCCAGGTCTACCGTGTCTTGTTCCATCAGCAGGGTGGCCACGGGCTTGAAGGCTACCCTGAAGTAGATGTTCTGTCCGTTGCTCAGTCCTCCCTGAATGCCTCCGCTGTGGTTGGTTCGGGTGGTGATGCAGGCGGCGATGTCTGTGGCCGTGTCGTCCTTCGGCACGAATACGTCGTTTTGCTGGCTGCCTCTTGCGGTCACTCCTCCGAATCCCTCGCCGTATTCAAACCCCTTCACGGCGTTGATGCTGAGCATAGCCGCCCCCAATTGGGCATGGAGCTTGCCGAATTCCGGTTCTCCCAGTCCGGCGGGGCATCCCTTGATTACGCAAGTGATGATGCCGCCGATGGTGTCTCCGTCGGCCTTCACGCTGGTGATGAGGTCTTCCATCTCCTTCGCTTTCTCCTGGTCGGGGCAGCGCACAGGGTTGTCCTCTATGCTTGAGAGGTCGTAGAGGTGATAGTCGTTTTCCAGAGCGATGCTCCCCACCTGCGATGTGTAGGCCTTTACGCTGATGCCCAGCTGTTTGAGGGCCAGCTTGGCCAAGGCACCGCCTACGCATCTGGCTATGGTGATGCGGGCCGAGGAACGTCCGCCTCCGCGGTGGTCGCGCACGCCATACTTTTCGTGATAGGTAAAGTCGGCGTGTGAGGGGCGAAACAGGCAGCGCATATTCTCGTAGTCCTGTGAGTGCTGGTTCTGGTTGCGCACCTCGAAGCCGATGGGCGTACCCGTGGATTTTCCCTCGAACACGCCGCTCAGCAGTTCCACCTTGTCGGCTTCTTTCCGGGCTGTGGTGATATGGCTCTGCCCAGGGCGTCGCCTGTTCAGCTCGCCCTGTATGAAGTCCATGTCGATGTCGATGCCTGCCGGGAATCCGTCTATCACACCTCCCACTGCCACCCCGTGGCTTTCGCCAAAGGTGGTGAGTGTGAAGATGTTACCGAATGTATTTCTCATATTTAGGGCTGGGAATTTATTTGCCGCAGTTCTCGCATCCGCCTTCCTTGGCTTCGCCTTCCTTGCAACCGCCTTCGCAGTTCTCGCATCCGCCGCTGCATCCGCCTCCGGCTTCGCCGCTGATGAGCTGTGCCATTCTGGCGATTTCCTCGGCAGTGGCCTCGCGGCTCTCCAGCACTTGTCCGCAGAAATTCAGCTTCAAGCCTGCCAATGGGTGGTTGAGGTCGCACTTCACCTTGTCGTCGGTGATTTCCTTCACCACGGCGTTGAAGCGGTTGCCGTCCTCGTTCTGCAATGGGATGATGGCACCTACCTGCACGTGCTGTGCGTCAAACTGTCCGTTGATGGTGAAGATCTGCTTGTCGAGGTCGATCACGCGCTCCTCGAAACGCAGGCCGTAGGCTTGTTCGGGCTCCAGTACGAAGTCGAACTCGGCTCCCTTCTCCAGGTTGGCAATCTGCTCCTCGAAGGATGGCAGAGTCACGCCCATGCCGCTGATGAAGATGAATGGGCGCTCTTCGGTGGCGCGCTCGATGAGCTGCTCCTCTCCGTCTTCTCCCTTTGTTACGTCATAGAGAGCGTATGAAACGCTGATGAATTTGTTCTTGTTGTTTGTTTCCATTTTATTTTTTGTTTTTATTGTTTCGTTGTTTGTCGGGTGCTGTAAAATGCCGCAACGGTCATTGTATAAAATAATGTTCGTGCGAACCTTAAACTATAAATGGGGTAGGGGAAATCATTTTCTTTTGTTTTGGCGGTGCCTTTTTTCGATGCCCACGCTCTTCACCATCTCCCGGCGTTCCAGATAGATGGGGCGCCACTTGTCGATGATGTCCTGCAGGCTTTTGCTCTTTTGCGCAAGCCGGGCATATTCCTCGCCGTCTGTGGCCTTTGCATCCTTCAGCTCCAGCATTCGTGCCAGAAGCTGCTTTTGGTGTTCCTCTGCGGCCTTGAGCTGGTTGCCCAACTTTTCAAGGCTTTCCAGGAAGGCAAGGGCCTTGTCAATATGATTCTGTTCTTCCATTGTCTTTGTCAAATAGTTGAATTTTCTGCAAAGATACAAATAAATATTGGTATAGCGAAGGTTTTTGGGGGAAATTTTCAAATTTGTCAAAATTCAGACATTGCGCACCCATATTGCCCAAATTCCATTATGCGGCCTTTGACGGTTTTTGTATCCTTACATTTTGTCAGTGAAAATATGTAATATGATTGCAATATGTTTGTGGTTTTTGTTGAATACGGGCACGGCATGTTTGATATACGTCAAGAAAGAGGCATGAAATCAAAGAAATCTTTGTTTTTGTTTGCGCACACAACCAAAAGTTAGTATCTTTGCAGCGTCTTTAGGAAACAAAGACTTTAGGATAATGTATAACATGGGGAGCTGTCAGGATAAGGCTCCGTAAAGAAAAGAAAGGTAAAAAGATTATGAAGAAGATGATTTTATTGGCAGTAGCTTTGTTGAGTATGACAACTACTTTTGCCGCAGACGAGAATGCAACTGCAACAAACGCAACAGCAGTTTACAACATGAACGTGAAGATGGGTGCTCTTTCAGATGCTCTCAGCTTGAATATCGACCAGGCAGATGCTGTGGCTGACGTTCACAAGAACTTCACTGCCGACATGATGAATGCCGCATCCGCTCCAGCCGACGAGCGTGCTGCCTTGATTGACAAGGCCGTGATGAAAGATCTCAAGTACATGCACGGTATTCTGAACAACAGCCAGTATCGTAAGTACGTGATGCTTCTCAACGCCACATTGGTAAACCGCGGCTTGAAGTAAGCGCGTTATAGAATATAGACAGAGAGAGATGATAAATTTAGACTGCAAGTTGGTGTCCTTTTGGATGCCGACTTGCAGTTTTTCAGTTAGCAATGGTATAAAAATATACCAACTTTTTGATACCACACAAAGGGGGTACTCTCACGAGCACCCCCTTCGTATTATACAAAAACATTATGAATTATTTCTATTAGCGAACAAGATTCTTTAACCTTTTTTCTTATCTAATTCTATCTAAAAGTTTCAAACAATTTATCTTTCTTTTTCGAGTGCAAAGGTACGGCATTTTTCCCAACTATGCAATACCTAAAAATGATGGTTTTGCGGAATACCTATTTCTTGCTAGTATGCGCTATGCTTAAATTTGCTTAAAGATTCCGAAAAGTGGGATAAAAAATGCCGTTATCTATAGATAAAGATGTACCTTTGCAAGGCGAGAAGAATAGTATTAGGTTATCAATATGAAGAAAAAAAAATCCTTGCTGCTTATGGCAGCGCAGACCTTGGCGGTCATGCACGTGGCTTCTGCCAAGGCTCAGTATGCCTGGCAGGAAGGGGAGGAGGCTGGCAGGATAGACTTGGGCAAAGACATGCAGTATAGCGTCGAGATGCAGGCTTCCGTCTCTAATGGGAAGACTCCGCTTTGGCTCAACGCCAACAAGTTCGGACTCAGTTCGCTGGAGCGCACCAACGGCTACCTGCGGGGGAGCGTCGTCAGGCCCATCGAGGCTGACTCCGCCCACCGCTGGGCGCTGGGTTATGGGCTTGACATGGCTGCGGCTGCCCACTATGCAAGCACTCTCGTGGTGCAGCAGGCTTTCGTCGAGGCCCGCTGGCTGCATGGGGTGCTGAGTGTCGGCGCCAAGGAATATCCCATGGAGCTGAAGAACCAGCGTCTCTCCAGCGGTAGCCAGACGCTGGGCATCAACGCTCGCCCCGTGCCCCAGGTGCGGATTGCCCTGCCCCGCTACTTCACGCTGCCCATCCTGCACGGATGGTTGCAGATGAAGGGGCACATCGCCTATGGCATGATGACCGACGACCGCTGGCAGCACTCCTTTACGCAGCGCAAGAGCAAGTATGTAGACCACCTGCTGTATCACAGCAAGGCCGGCTACCTGCGCATCGGCAACGAGGGGCTGTTCTGTCCCTTCAGCCTGGAGCTGGGACTGGAGATGGCCTGTCAGTTTGGCGGCGACGCCTACGTGCAGGAGGGAGACCACTTGCGGAAGTATGCCACCGACGGCGGCCTGAAGGGTTTCTGGAACGCCCTGTTGCCCGGTGGTGCGGAGTCGGAGGAAGGCGACTATGGCAATATCGCCGGCAACCAGCTGGGGTCCTGGCTGATAAGGGTCAACTGGGATGCCGACCGCTGGCGGGCCTCTGTATATGCCGATCATTTCTTCGAAGACCACAGCCAGATGTTTCTACTCGACTTCGACGGCTACGGTGAGGGGAGCGAATGGCTCCAGAGCAAGAAACACAGGTTCTTCCGCTATGCGCTGAAGGACATGATGTGGGGTGTGGAGGTGAACCTGAAGTATGGCCGCTGGATTCGCGACATCGTGGTGGAAGGTGTCTACACCAAGTACCAAAGCGGCCCCTATAACCATGACCACACGGTGAACGTGGCCGACCACCAGGCGGGCATGGACGACTACTACAATCACAGTATCTACACCGGCTGGCAGCATTGGGGGCAGGTGATGGGCAATCCGCTCTTCCGGTCGCCCCTCTACAACGACGACGGAAAGATAGAGGTGAAGAACAATCGTTTCGTGGCCTACCATCTGGGCGTGGACGGCCAGCCGGCCGATCGCTGGGGCTATCGCATGCTGGCCACCTGGCAGAAAGGGTGGGGCAGATATGCCGCCCCCTTTACCAAGGCTTGCCAGAATGTGAGCTTCCTCGTGGAGGGCAACTGTCTCATCGGCAAGGGATGGGAGGTGAAGGCTGGCTATGGGATGGACTTCGGCGATGCCCGGATGCTGGGCAACAATGCGGGCTTCCAGCTCTCCGTGGTGAAGCGGGGCGTGCTGGGCCGGAACGGGGGGACAAAGTAAACATGACAATAGGTTGGAAATATACAATGAAGATAATCGGAGACAAGAAGTTTTTATCTGTGTGTGCTGCCGCTTTCTTAGGCCTGGCGGCATCCTGCGAGATGGAGACGAGCCAGAACGGCGACCTCGACGGCTTCTGGCATCTGGAGCAGGTGGACACGCTCTCTACCGGGGGTGTGTGCGACTATAGCGGAAAGAGGATTTTCTGGGGCGTACAGCATAAGCTCATCTCGGTGAGCGACTACGACGGCATGCAGTCCTGGCGCGGCTATTATTTCCGCTTTGCGCAGACGGGCGACAGCCTCGTCCTCAATACACCCTATCGCAATCTGGCCCATCAGGAGAAGGGGGGTGATATGCCGGTGACCGAGATCAACGACTCCTTGCGCCGCTGCGGTTTCAACTCTTTGGAGGAACGCTTCCGGAAGGAGCAGCTGTCGGGTAGCAAAATGGTGCTGAGAAACAAGAGTTTGCGCCTGAAGTTTGTGAAGTTCTAAATGAATGGATGGAGTGGTGTAAGTTCATGGCATGTGTTTCAGATAAGACTAAAGATTGCAGACCGACGAATATGAATCGAAAAATAAGTCACCTGCAAAAGAGTATGATTTTGCAGGTGACTTATCGTATATTTTAACTTATTGATATTTAATGCTTTACGTTTAGAGCGGGATACGGGAATCGAACCCGCCTCCCAGGCTTGGGAAGCCCGTGCACTACCGATGTGCTAATCCCGCATTGCCCCTCTTGCCTGGGGTACTAGCCGCGTTCTGGAGCCACGAGCGGGACTCGAACCCGCGACCCACGCATTACGAATGCGTTGCTCTACCAACTGAGCCATCATGGCTTAACGCTAAAAAGCGAGTGCAAAGATAATGATAATTTTCCGAAACAAGAAATGTTTTCGTAAATCTTTTCTCAGACTTAACTATCATTAACAGAAAAACTGGGCGAGCTGCATTCATATGCCGCCCGCCCATACTTATGTCAACTGTTCTTGTTGTGTGCAATACATTTGATAGTCAGTTCTTCTCTCTTGGCGTTTTTCCCGATGCTGATGGTGTCGCCCGGGTGAAGGCTTCCCTCAAGCAGCAGTTCGCACACGAGGTCTTCGATGTAGTTTTGGATGGCCCGCTTGAGCGGACGGGCTCCAAACTGCACGTCGTAGCCCTTGGAGGCCACCTGCTCCTTCGCCTTTTCCGACACGCAGAAGCTGTAGCCCATTTCCTCGATGCGCTTGCGCAGCGGTTTCAGCTCCAGGTCGATGATGCGCTTGACGGAGTCAAGGGTCAGCTGGTCGAAGGTGATGATCTCGTCGAGGCGGTTCAGAAATTCCGGGGCGAATTGTTTCTCCAGGCTCTTCTGGATTACGGAGCGCGCATACTCCTTGTCCTTCTCGTCGGGCAGGTTGCCGCCCAGTCGGCCAGCGTTGAATCCCACGCCCTTGCCGAAGTCCTTCAGCTGGCGCGTGCCGGCGTTGGAGGTCATGATGACGATGGTGTTGCGGAAGTCGATGAGGCGGCCGTTGCCGTCGGTGAGGCGGCCCTCGTCGAGCAGCTGCAGCAGCAGGTTGAACACCTTGTCGTTGGCCTTTTCTATCTCGTCGAGCAGCACGATGCTGTATGGTTTGCGGCGCACCTTCTCCGTGAGCTGTCCGCCCTCGTTGTAGCCCACGTATCCCGGAGGCGAACCGATGAGCCGGGAGGTGTTGAATCCCTCGGCATACTCGCTCATGTCGATGCGGATGATGGCGTTGGCGTCGCTGAACATTTCCTCGGCCAGCTTCTTGGCCAGATAGGTCTTGCCTACACCGGTGGGGCCGAGGAACATGAACACGCCGATGGGGTGGTTGGGGTCTCTCAGCCCCATGCGGTTGCGCTGTATGGCCTTCACCACCTTGGCGATGGCATCGTCCTGTCCGATGACCTCGCCCTTCAGCCTGTCGGCCATCTGGCGCAGGCGCCGGCTCTCGCTTTCGGCCACGTGCTGTACGGGCACTCCGGCCATCTGGCTCACCACTTGGCATACGTCTTCCTCCGTGACGGAGGCGTACTCGCCCAGCTCGCCGTTTTGCCACTGTTCCTTGGCCTGGGCTATTTTCTGTTCGCACATGGCTTGCGCGTCGCGGTAGGTGGCGGCCATCTCGAAGTTTTGGCATGACACAGCCGCCTGTTTCTTCTCGATGGTTGCGCTGAGCTCCTCCTGCAGCCGCAGATATTCGGCGGGGACGGCCGAATTATTAATATGTACGCGCGAGCCCACCTCGTCCATCACGTCGATGGCCTTGTCGGGAAACTGGCGGTCGGCGAGATAGCGTTCTGCCAGTTTGACACATTGCTCCAGGGCCTCTTCCGTATAGCGCACGCAGTGGTGCTGCTCATACTTGTCGCGGATGTTGTGGAGTATCTGGAGGGTCTCCTGGGGTGTGGAGGCATCCACTGTCACCTTCTGGAACCGGCGCTCCAGGGCCCCGTCTTTCTCGATGTTGCGGTATTCGTCGAGCGTGGTGGCCCCGATACACTGTATCGTTCCCCGGGCCAGAGCGGGCTTCAGGATATTGGCCACGTCCATGGTTCCCTCGGCGCCTCCAGCCCCGATGATGGTGTGTATCTCGTCGATGAAGAGGATGATGTCGGGGTTGTTTTCCACTTCCGTCATCAGGCCCTTGATGCGCTCCTCAAACTGGCCGCGGTACTTGGTGCCGGCCACGAGGGCTGTGAGGTCGAGGCTGACGAGCCTTTTGCCGGCCAGGAGGGGCATGTCCTTCTGGCTCTTGATGAGTTGGGCGATACCTTCCACGATGGCACTCTTTCCCACGCCCGGCTCGCCGATGAGCACGGGGTTGTTCTTCTTGCGGCGGCCCAAGATTTCAATGACGCGGCGCATCTCCCTGTCGCGCCCCACCACGGGGTCGAGCTTGCCCTCGGCTGCGGCCTTGGTCAGGTCGTGTCCGTAGCGGTCGATGATGGGTGTGCCGGCTTTTTTCTTCTGCTGCGGAGCCGCGCCGCCCGCCTGTTTCATGCTCTTCTGTGCCTTCTCGAAGTCGTAGGGCTCCTCGTCGGGGTCCAGCATGTCGTTGGCGTCGTCTCTTATGGGCTCTTGCGGCCCGGCGGCTTGCCCTGCGGTCTCGGGTGCAGTCCCGGTCGCCGCGCCGTCCTCCGGCATGGCTTTTGCACCGGCCGCTGCTGTGGCCGTTCCGCCGTCGGCGCTTACCAGGCTTGCCACGCTGTCGTAGCTGATGCCCATCGACTCCAGCAGCTGGGCCACGCCGTTGTCCTGCTGCTTCAGGAGGGCCAGCAGCAGGTGGCGCGGTTCCACGGTCTTGGTGTTGTCATAGGTGGCAGCCTCCTTGATGGAGCTGCGGATGATGATGTTCGCAAGGGTGCCGAAGGGTATCTTCGCCGGCATGGTCTCCTCGCCGTTGGCATTCCCCATGCCGAGCGAACGGTTGATGTCGTCCCTGATCTCGTCCACGTCGGCCCCCAGCTCGTCCAGGATGTTGGCCACCTCGCTGTCTTCCTGCCTGAGCAGTCCGAGCATCAGGTGCTCGGCGCCCACCTCGGCCCTCAGCGTGCGTAGAGCCTCCTCGCAGCTCATGTTGAGAATCTGTTGTATATGAACAAATGGATTTTTCATCATAGCTTTCTCTGTTTTTCTAAAAATTATGCGTGCAAAAGTACACAATTCTTTAATAATATGCAAATGCTGTGCCAACTTTTTCGTTTCTTTAAAACAAAAATAATGCTAAAATATTGCGATTTTTTTCCTCCATGGCTTTTTGGTATCATATTTTTTCGTACCTTTGTCGGGAAATTTCAACTGCCAAAAACGCTCAGAGCGCAAACAAATGCCCTTAGAGGCGATTTTGCGGATGGAAACTACATATAAAAACGACATAACGAAATGGATGAAAATCAGACAATGGATCATGACAGAATCATGAAGATCAACATTGAGGAGGAAATGAAGTCCAGCTACATCGACTATTCCATGTCGGTGATTGTGGCTCGTGCGCTCCCCGATGTGCGTGATGGATTCAAGCCTGTGCACCGCCGTATCCTGTATGGTATGCTCGGGATTGGAAACACCAGTGACAAACCCTATAAGAAATGCGCGCGCGTGGTAGGCGAGGTGCTCGGCAAGTACCATCCCCACGGCGATTCTTCCGTATATGGTGCCTTGGTCAGAATGGGTCAGGAGTGGAACATGCGCTATACGCTCATCGACGGGCAGGGCAACTTCGGCTCTGTCGACGGCGACTCTCCTGCTGCCATGCGTTACACGGAGTGCCGGCTCTCCAAGATGGGAGAGCATATCATGGACGACCTCGACAAGGACACCGTCGACATGACGAACAACTTCGACGACACCCTGCAGGAGCCTACCGTGATGCCTACCAAGATACCCAATCTCCTGGTGAATGGCGGCAGCGGTATCGCCGTGGGTATGGCCACCAATATCCCCACCCACAACCTTGGCGAGGTGATCGACGGATGCTGCGCCTACATCGACAACCCCGACATCGACACCGATGGCCTGATGCAGTATATCCCTGCCCCCGACTTCCCCACGGGTGCCACCATCTATGGCATCCAGGGCGTGAAAGACGCATACGAGACCGGCCGCGGCCGCGTGGTGGTGAGGGCCACCGCCGAGATTGAGAGCGGCGAGGCCCACGACAAGATTGTGGTTACCGAGATTCCCTACGGCGTGAACAAGGAGCAGCTCGTGATGGCCATTGCCGACCTGGCCAAGGAAGGCAAGGTGGAGGGCATCGCCAATGTGAACGACGAGTCGGGCCGGCAGGGTATGCGCATCGTGGTAGACGTGAAGCGCGATGCCAACGCCAACGTGCTCTTGAACAAACTCTTCAAGATGACGGCCCTGCAAAGCTCGTTCTCGGTGAACTGCATCGCCCTCGTGGCCGGACGCCCGCGCCTCCTGACCTTGAAGGAATGCGTGAAGTATTTTGTGGAGCACCGCCACGACGTGACCATCCGCCGCACCCAGTTCGACCTGAAGAAGGCACAGGAGCGCGCCCATATCCTCGAAGGACTGATCATTGCCTGCGACAACATCGACGAGGTGGTGCACATCATCCGCGCCAGCAAGACTCCCAGCGACGCACAGCGCAACCTGGAGAAGCGCTTCGAGCTCGACGAGCTGCAGAGCAAGGCCATCGTCGACATGCGCCTCAGCCAGCTCACAGGCCTGCGCCTGGAGCAGCTGCACAACGAGTTTGACGAGCTGATGAAGACCATCGACTACCTGAACCAGATATTGAACGACCCCGAGCTTTGCAAGAAGGTGATGAAGGACGAGCTCAACGAGGTGAAGGAGAAATACGGTGACGCCCGCCGCACCATGATCAAGCCCGACGACCACGAGTTCAACCCCGAGGACTTCTACCCCAACGACCCCGTGGTGATCACCGTGAGCCACCTGGGATACATCAAGCGCACGCCTCTGTCAGAATTCCGCGAGCAGGGCCGGGGCGGAGTAGGCATGAAGGGAGCGCGCACCCGCGACAAGGACTTCACCGAGTATATCTATCCCGCCACCATGCACCAGACCATGATGTTCTTCACCAAGAAGGGACGCTGCTACTGGCTGAAGTGCTATGAGATTCCGGAGGGCGACCGCAACTCGAAGGGACGCGCCATCCAGAACCTGCTCAACATCGAGAGCGACGACCAGGTGAACGCATTCCTCCGACTGAAGGGGCTGAACGACAGCGAGTTCATCAATTCCCACTATGTGGTGTTCGCCACGAAGAACGGTACGGTGAAGAAGACCAGCCTGGAGGCTTATTCACGCCCGCGCGCCAACGGCGTGAACGCCATCAACATCGTGGAGGGCGACGAGGTGGTAGACGTGCGCCTCACCGACGGCCACAACGAGCTGATCATCGCCAACCGCAACGGCCGCGCCGTGAGATTCCATGAAGACCAGGTGCGCGTGATGGGACGTGTGTCTACAGGTGTGCGTGGCATGCGCCTCGACGAGGGCGACGATGCCGTGGTAGGCATGATCGTGGTCAAAGACCCTGAACACGAGACCGTGATGGTGGTGAGCGAGCAGGGCTACGGCAAGCGTTCCGACGTGGTGGACTACCGCGTGACCAACCGTGGCGCAAAGGGTGTGAAGACCCTCAACATCACCGAGAAGACGGGCCGCCTCGTGGCCATCAAGAACGTGACCGACGACAACGACCTCATGATCATCAACCAGAGCGGCATCGTGATTCGCCTGGCCGTGGCAGACTGCCGCGTGATGGGCCGCGCCACACAGGGCGTACGCCTCATCAACCTGGCCAAGAAGAACGACGTCATCGCCAGCGTATGCAAGGTGATGAGTTCGGAGCTCGAAGCCTCGGTCGAGGAGGAGAGCAAGGCCGCCTGGGACAAGAAGAGCGAGGAGATAGAGCACGACAACCAGACGGGGACGGCTCCCGTGAAGGACGAGCCCGCTCCCGATACAGAAGAAGACGCGTAGAAAACAAATAACAACAACTTTTAAACTCATTAAGAAAATGAAGAAGTTTTTAGTAGCTGCCATGATGGTACTAGGTACCACGGCAGCATTCGCAGGCGACAGTGACGCCCTCAAGGCTATCACTAAGGCAAAGACCTATGCCGAGGCCGAGGCCTTGTTGAAGCAGAATCTCGGCCAGCTGGCCAACGACCAGGAGAAGGCCAAGGCCTACAACCACCTCGTAGACCTGGCCATGAAGACCTTCAACGACCAGCAGAGCATCCAGCAGACCAACCAGCTCATGAAGAAGGATGACCCCGTGGACGAGGCTGCCATGAACGAGGGCGCATACAACGCCTTGGTCAATGCCATTGAGTGCTACAAGTACGACCAGCTGCCCAACGCCAAGGGCAAGGTGGCTCCCAAGTATGCCGCAAACGGCACACGTGTGTGGGGGGCCCGCGTGCAGCTTGTAAACGCCGGCCAGACTGCGGCCCAGAACAGCAAGGCCGACGATGTGCTGAAGTATTGGGGTGCATTCCTCGACACCGACAACGAGCCCCTCTTCGCCACAGTAGACCAGAAGCAGAAAGACAGCGAGAAGGAATACATCGGCCAGGTGGCCCTCTTCTCTGCCCGCTATGCTTACCAGGCCAAGGACGCTGCCCGCTGCGAGAAGTATTGCGACATCGCCATGCAGAGCGAGAAGGAGGCCAAGGACGCCCTCAACCTCAAGCTCTATGTGATGAAGGACGGCTTGAAGACCAAGGCCGACTCTCTGGCCTATATCGACAAGTTGAAGGGAATCTTCGCCCAGGACGAGACCAACGAGGTGATTCTCGACGGCTTGAACAGCATGTATTCTTCTCTCAGGATGGAGGACGAGCAGGCCAAGCTCCTGAACGGTGCCATCGCCAAGAATCCCAAAAACTATGTGGCTCTTGCCAACCTGGGCATGATGTACATCCAGAAGAACGATGCCGACAATGCCATCAAGTGGCTCAAGCAGGCCGTGGAGGTGAAGCCCGACAATGTGGCTGTGCTCACTTATCTTGGCGCTTGCTACAACAGCAAGGCCGGCGGTCTGCAGGACCCCAACGGCCGCAAGGTGGTGTACCAGGAGGCCATCAAGGTGCTCGACAAGGCCAAGGAGCTCGACCCTCAGAAGGCGCAGGCCAACTGGGGCTACACCCGCTACCAGGCCTACTACGGCTACTATGGCCCTACGGCAGCCGAGACAAAGCAGGCTGAGGAGGAGAGCAAGTAATAATCCACTTGCATCCATCCTTGCATGATAAATCCCAGCCCGCTGGAAAGAGATTTCCTGCGGCTGGGATTCTTCTTTTTTATTACTTGATGACCTTGCGCCCGTTCACGATGTAGACACCGTGGGGCAGGGTGGAGAACTTATCGTCGACATCCTCTGCCTGGAGCACCAGTTTTCCGTCAAGTGTATACACGCCCTTGGCTGCGGGCTTCCCGGTGACGGTCTTAGCTGCGGGCTGGATGGAAGTGGCTGTGGGCTTCCACTTGGAGAGCGTACGGATGGCTTTCATCACATAGTTGGTGCCCGTGGGGGTGTGCTTGCCTGTGTAGGCGCTGTCCACGTCAAACCTGGTGTAGCCCACCTTCTTGTAGTATTCCGCTATCTTGCGCACATTGACAAAGGCCACCACCTCGTCGCCCGTGGAATGTACGAACGTGATGGTGTCTGTCTTCGACGGCATCCAGTCGCCGTAGGGGGTGGAATGCTCCACCATCCAGGGCTTTATCTGGTTTTTCACGATGTCGCTGTTGGGGTCCCAGAGAGCTTCCGTGAAGAGCAGGTTGGTGCTGATGCCCTTTTCCTCGTCCGTGTTGAACAGCCTGTAGGCCATGGCGTTGATGGAGTCGGTGTTGTGGTTCTTGTCGGCAAACCATTCGGTTATCTTGTCCAGATAGGTCTTGGTGAGCACGTCCTCATAGTTCACGGTCGTCTTCTCATCGTTCACGATGTCGGCCAATACCAGGGGCAGTGCCACGGGATAGCGCGACACGGTCTCCTTGATGATGTCGAGGTAGGTGGCGTAGATGTCGTAGGAGCCGCCGCCCAGGAAGCTGTAGTTGATCTTGGGCAGCTCGTCGCTGCGGTAGCCCTCCGACACCAGCCGGTCTACCCATGTGCCTACGTAGCCTCCCTGCGAATAGCCCATGTTGAGCACCACGTCGTCGTATTTGTAGCCTTTCTCCTGCAGAATCTTCCGCCCGGCGAGGAAGCCGTCGATGTCTACCTTGCCCAGCACGCGCCCCTGCAGGTAGGGCTGGGGAGTGTCTACCGTCTGGCCAAAACCGATGCCGTCAGACTCGATGATAAAATACTTGGTGCTTTGCAGGGCGCCCTCCAGCTTGGTGAGCTGGTGTATGTTTGTAGGGCGGTCGGCGTTGTCGGTGATAGTGAAATGGTTGAGCAGGATGCAGCCCTTGCCGTCTGTTTTCTTGGTCTGCAGGTCCTTGTGCATGAAGATGGCTGCCGAGAGCACGATGGGTTTGTTGTTGCCGTCGGTGGTTGCATAG
Organism: Bacteroides fragilis; assembly: GCA_963630065.1. Taxonomy (GTDB): domain Bacteria; phylum Bacteroidota; class Bacteroidia; order Bacteroidales; family Bacteroidaceae; genus Prevotella; species Prevotella fragilis_A. The sequence goes on from CAVGLH010000031.1 coordinate 23,023, forward strand.
CGGAAATCATAGCGCCAGAATGTTTTCTCGACAAGCGTACTGTCGTAGATGCCCAGCTCTTCGCTGGCAAAGCCTGTGCCGGCGGTCAGCAGCAAGGCGAGAAATAGTAACAATTTCTTCATAATCGGAGTCTTTTTTGTGTTAAAATGAACAAAAGACCAGAAGAATAAATCTCCTGATCTTTTGTGTTTATACTAAAGAAAAAAATCTCTATTAGATCTGCTCGCTCCAGTCCTCCTGGCTCTTGCGAACATAAGTCTGGTAGCGGAGCTTAGCCATCTTCTCTGCCTGAGAGAACAGCTCGTCAGCCTCCTTCGGGAATGCCTTCT
>CAVGLH010000032.1:0-23202 GCA_963630065.1 Bacteroides fragilis
ATCCTACCCGCAAGACTTCAGACAACATCTATTGCACGGTCAAATAAAGACTAATTACATCCTACTAACCAAGAAGGCGGCTTCCCTATAAAAGGAGCCGCCTTCTAGCCATATATCACAAAAGGATTATTCAGCATTCCCATATCGCTATTCTATTTATTATACAATAGCCATTGCGCTTTTTACGCAACGCAAATTACGCAATAATATCCAAAATAGCCAAACGTTTTCAGTTTTTTTAATAATATAAAGACGGAATTGGACGAAATATTACTTGGTTATTACGATGATTTGTTGTATTTTTGCAGACGAACTGAGATATAACATTTCAGCCTAAAACAAGAAACAAAAAAAGGACTTCTAAAGACAAACAATTAACAAGAAACAAACATGAAACGACTATTACTCATTGCCCTCTTGGGCATTTTCACATTGGGAACATTCGCACAGAAATATGTGGGTGGCGACATCTCGCTGCTCCCTAAATATGAACAGGCAGGTGCCCATTATTACGAACAGGACGGCAAAGCCATCTCCTCTCCCCTCACCTTCTTCAAGGAAAAGGGCATGAACGCCATGCGCCTCCGTCTCTTCGTGGACCCTAGCAAGAATACGGGCGAAGACAAAGACGAGAACGTTTGCCAAGACTTGGAGTACGTGAAGACCCTTGGCAAGCGTATCAAAGATGCCGGCCTCAAGCTGATGCTCGATTTCCACTACAGCGACACATGGGCAGACCCTGCCAAGCAGTGGACTCCTGATGCCTGGAAAGACCTGACTGATGCACAGCTGCAACAGCAACTCTACAACTATACCAAGGATGTGCTGCAACAGATGAAAGCCGCAGGCGCAGAACCAGACATGATCCAGACCGGCAATGAGATAAGCTATGGTATGCTTTGGGGAACGAGAGCTTCCGTGGGAAGCAACAGCACCAACCGTTGCTGGCCTTCATCACCTGCAGCCAACTGGACGCGCTTCACCAATCTGCTTAAACAGGCCATCACCGCTTGCAGGGAGGAATGCCCAGAGGCCAAGATTATCATCCACACCGAGCGCACCACGACCTCACAGAATGACAACAAGAACTACTCCGCCTTGAGCAACTTTTACAAGCAGATGAAAGCTGCCAATATAGACTACGACATCATCGGACTGAGCTATTATCCATACTTCCACGGGGCTATCTCCGAGCTAGAAGGTGCCATCAATCTCTTGGAGAAGGATTATGCCGACAAGAACATCATGGTGGTGGAATTTGGCTATCCTCTGAAATGGGAAGTACCAGGAACCACCTACGATTACAGCCAAACATACCCTTACTCGGATGCCGGGCAGAAGGCTTTGACTGCAGATGTCATCACCATGCTCAACAAGCACAAGAACGTAAACGGTCTCTTCTGGTGGTGGATGGAATACAATGCCAAGGACACCAAGCTGACTGGCTGGTACAACGCCCCTCTCTTCGACAGTAACACAGGCAAGGCAACGTCGGCACTCTATGAAATGAAAAACTTCGTAGGCGATGCCACAGATACCAGCCACATTTCAGCACAAGGTTGGCCTGCCAACTATAGCGGCGTCATGCTGCAGGGATTCTACTGGGATTCCTACAAGGACTCCAAGTGGACCCGGCTCGAAGCCATGGCTCCCGAACTGGGCCAGTACTTCAACCTCGTATGGATACCGCAAAGTGCCTATTGCGGAGGGAAATCCATGGGATACGATGACCTCTACTGGTTCTCCAACTACGACAGTTCCTTCGGCGACGAGTCGGAGCTGCGCAGTCTCATCAAGACCTTCAAGGCAAATGGCATCGGAACCCTAGCCGACGTGGTGATCAACCACCGCAAGACCTTGACCTCCTGGACCGACTTCCCCGTAGAGACCTACAAGGGAACCACCTACGAGATGCTTTCCACCGACATCTGCGCCAACGATGACGGGGGAAAGACCAAGGAATGGGCCGACAAGAACGGAGTGAAGCTCAGCAGTGCCTCCGACTCAGGAGAGGACTGGCAGGGCATGCGCGACCTAGACCATAGCAGCACCAACGTGCAGACTATCGTGAAGGCCTATCTCGACATGCTCCTCAACGATTTCGGCTACACAGGCTTCCGCTACGATATGGTGAAGGGATACGGCAGCAAATACACAGGCATCTACAATACCGCCACCAAGCCCACCTATTCCGTGGGCGAATACTGGGACGGCAACGCAAGCACCGTGAAGAACTGGATAAACGCCACCAAGGTGGACGGCAAAATCACCAGCGCCGCCTTCGACTTCCCCATCCGCTATGTGGTGCGCGATGCCATTGCCGCCAACTGGACGACCGTGAATACCACGGGACTGGTAAACGACAACAGCTACAAGCAGTATGCCGTGACCTTCGTGGAGAACCACGACACCGAGTATCGCTCCTCTTCCGAGCAGCAAGACCCCATCCGCAAGGACACCCTTGCCGCCAACGCCTACATCCTGGCCTCCTGCGGCACTCCCTGCGTGTTCTACAAGCACTGGCTGGACTGCAAGAAAGACATCAAGATGATGATCAACGCCCGCCAATTGGCAGGCATCACCAATACCAGCAGCACCACTTTCAATGCCTATAAGGGCAACGGCTACAATGGCATCGTCACTGAAGGAAACACTACGTCACTGATTGCCGTGGTGGGGCCAAAAGCCAACAGTTTCACGCCCGCTGCCGGCTACACGGAGATTCTGAGCGGTTACCATTACCGCTACTTCATGCCCAAGAAGGCCAATCTGGCTTGGATAGACCTTCCCTCGGGAGAATATGAGGAAGCGCAGAAAGCCAAAGTCGTGGCCGTCAGCAATGATGCCAGCGCAGAATTGGTTTACACCACGGATGGGCAAGATCCTACCGCCAGCAGCAAGAAGGCCAAGAGCGGCGAGGAAATAGAGATTCCTTTCGGAGAAACCACCCTGAAGGTCGGCTTGCTCGTGAATGGTACCGTGAGCGGCATCCTTACGCGTATATATAAGGTGACGGAGCCAGCGCCCTTCGAACCATACGACATCACCGTATACGTGAACGCAGACAAGGTGAGCGATTTCGCAGAAGGATACGTGAACTTCTGGGCTTGGAGCGACTCGCCCAAGAGCGAGAACCTGACAACGAAGGGCAATTGGCCAGGCGACAAAATCACCCAAAGCAAGGAAATCAATGGAAAGAAATGGTATTACAACACCTATAAGATTAAGAGCAAGGACTACACCATATCATTCGTGTTCAGCACCAAGACGGGCAGTCCCCAGACCATGGATTATGTGGACGTGACCAAAGACACCTACCTCGAAATCATCGACGAGAAAGACGGCGCAAGCCATTACAAGGTCAAGGATGTCACGGCCGACATGACAACAGGCATAGCCAACGTGCCCGTCAGCGACAAGACCACCCATGCAGACAATGCCTGGTACACTCTCAGTGGCATAAAAATGACGAAACAGCCCAACCAGCCAGGCATCTATATCCACCAGGGCAAGAAAGTTGTGGTAAAGTAAACAAATGACATAGAAAAGCCACCTTTTGACAAGGGTGGCTTTTCTACTTGCGTAAAAAGTATTAAAAATACACTATAATTTGAATTTTATTTTCCCAAATGATAGATTTTTCAGATATTTTCCGTATTTTTGCCAGATAAATTCTGTATTAACAAAAGAAAGAACATGGAAAAGCGTAGACTGAAGACCATCTTGTACGAGCTTCCCCATCACTTGAAGCAGGAAGATTACGAGGAATACCTGCAACAACTGCCTGTATGGAGGCGGAGACAAGCAGAGGCTTATCACACCCTCTCCGACAAGTTTCAATGCGCCAAGTCCTACTCGCTACTCTGCGATCTCTTGAAGGAGGAGACGGCTCCGAGATTCGCCTACGGCAAATATGGCAAGCCATATCTCCCCGATCGTCCATGGATTCACTTCAACCTGAGCCATTGCGCCAAGGCCGTGGTCTGCACCATGTGCGATACCCCCGTGGGATGCGACGTGGAAGAGATTCCTTGCGAGCCATACCCCGATGTTCTCGACATTTGTTTCTCCACCGAGGAAAAGGAATGCATACTGCGCTCCGACCGCCCGGCAGTGGAGTTTACCAGACTGTGGACACACAAGGAAGCCCTGCTCAAGATGCACGGCATCGGACTCACTGACGAATTGCCATCGGTATTGACCTCGCCGCTGGCCCAAGACGTATGCTTCGAGACCAACATCTGCCAAGATGCCGGCTACCTTTACACAATCTGCTACAGAACCAATCCAAACCAATAATCACTTAGTGAAAGATGAAAATGAAAAAAATCAGATTGTCATTCCAGATACGGTTGTACTTATACATCTTGTTTCTGACCGTCGTGATTTTCGGCTGCATAGCAATCGCCTTCGGTTCCTACAGCCGCCAGCAAGAGGAGACACAGGCTTCCCTTTATAGCTTCGCCCTGCAAAACGCTACCATCCAGAACATGGACGACGAGTTGGAGTGGATGGAGTCGGCGGTGGAGATGACCATCGGAAAGCACATGTCCAATCCCACAGAAAACCATTCTAACGCATTGAAGTTCATCGGCCAGTTGGTCAAGAACAGCAATCTGATACTCGGTGTAGGCTACATTTCCTACGACAAAGAAGTGCACGACGAAGCCACATTAGACTATGTCTATGAAGACGAGATGGAAAACATCGTATACAAAGAAATCCCCCTCAAGCAATACGACTATACAAAAGCACAATGGTATAAGAATGCAGTCCATAAGAACAAGGGAGAATGGACGGAACCCTATGTAGACCAAACGGGAATCCACAAGGCTATCGTGTCGTATGCCAAGGCTATGAGAGACGAAGAGGACCATGTGAAGGGAGTAGTGGTGGTCGACGTATCGTTGACCGACCTTTCAGACGAGTTGAGCACCGTGCAGCCTTTCCAGAACAGCTACTCCTTCATCCTCAGCAAGAAAGGCACCATCATCGCCCATCCCGACACCAGCCTCATCTACAAGGAGAATATTTTTACCATGGCCCGTATTCTGAAAGACGAAGACTACACTGCACTTGGGGAAAAGATGCTGGCTGGGGAGAAGGGAACCTTGCACTGCGAACTTGATGACACCGACATGCTTATATGCTACGCCCCATTGCCCCATGTGGGGTGGACGGTGGCCAGCGTATGCCCCTATTCCACCATCAAGTCTGAGATGGGATCTTTCACTTTCACAGCCTTGGTGGTATCAATCATCGGCATCATCCTTATGTTAATATGCTTCAGCATCTTGATTTCCCACATGGTCCGCCCCCTGAGGGAAATGACTGACGCAGCCTACCGCATAGCCCAAGGCGACTTCAACGTGACCCTCCCCAAAATGTCGACAGATGGAGACTTCGGAAAACTCCACGCAGCCTTCACCCATATGCAACATTCCATCAAGACATACATCAGCGACTTGGAAAAAGCCACCAAAGAACGAGAAAGAATCAATAGTGAACTGCACGTGGCCCACAGCATACAAATGGAAATTCTGCCCGTCGATTTCGTGCTGCCGCAAGGATATGAGAACATCGACATTGATGCCTTCCTCTGCCCCGCCCGCAGCGTGGGAGGCGACTTCTACGACTTCTGGCTGGAAGACCGCAAGATATACTTTGCCATTGGCGATGTATCGGGCAAGGGGGTTGCCGCAGCCATGGTGATGGCGATGACATGTACGCTCTTCCGCAGCCTGGTGAGCAAGTACGAGTCTACTAGCGAAATCATGTCGCTGCTCAATAAGATGCTCACGCGCAACAACCAGACCGAGATGTTCGTCACCATGTTAATCGGTATGCTCGACACCCAGACGGGCAATCTTACCTATTGCAATGCTGGGCACAATGCACCCTTCCTCTTCTCCCCTACCGGATGCAGCCAGTTGCCCTTGGTTCCCAAGCTACCCCTAGGCCTCTTCGACGGCATAGCCTATACGGAACAGAAATGTACCATGGAAGAAAGCCAAACGCTCCTGCTCTACACCGACGGTCTGACGGAGGCCGAAAACGAACAGCGCAAGCAGATGGGGACGCAACGCGTGAAGGAGATATTGGAAGGCTTGGGCGAAAGAACGTCGCATGAGGTAATCATGGAGACGAGGCGACAGCTGAAACTCTTCGTGGGCAATGCCGAGCAAAGCGATGACCTCACCCTCTTCGCCATCTCCTACAAAAACTGCGAATCGCTCATCATCGACAACCGGCTCGCCGAGATGGAGAAACTTCCGGCATTCCTGGACAAGCTGGGCAACCAACTGGGCCTCGAAAAGCCTCTATTGCTATCGATCCGCCTCGCTCTGGAAGAGGCTATGGTGAACGTGGTGAACTACGCCTATCCGAAAGGAGAGACAGGGAAAATAAACCTGAAGGTGAAGTACGAGCCGCAGGAGGCTATCCTGCGCTTCGAACTGACCGACAGCGGAAAGCCCTTCGACCCCACGGCCGTCAAGGACGCCGACCTCACACTGGATGTAGAAGACCGCCCCGTAGGCGGACTGGGGATATTCCTCATCAAGAAGCGCATGGACGAATTGACCTACAAGCGGGAGAACGGCATGAACAAACTAATGATGATAAAGAAAATAAGGAAAGTAACTAAATAACAAACAGGCTTATGATCCATCCATGGTTTCAACTATATCTAACAGACCGCAACCTCACCATCCCACGATGCACGAGGTTGCGAACGCAAGAATAGTTCATTTGCATAATCCGGCAAATGTCTTCATACTTGCGCTGCTCGATATAGTATAAGGTAAATACTTGGCGCTGACGAGGGGTCAATTCCCTCATCAGCGCCTTTATTGTACCCGACTCATTGAGTCCTTTCTCTTTCTGAATATAGTGGTTTTCCACATCCCCCACGGCTATGGGGGAAATGATGTCTTCCACGGCGGTCTCCGTCACATGGCTCTTGCGGCGAAACTCGTCCAGCAGTCGGTTGCGCAGGGAGACGAGGAGGTAGGAAGTGACCTTCCTCACCCGTGTGCACCTTGCCTTGGAGATGAGTTGCACGAACACGTCCTGCACGCAGTCCTTCACCAGTTCCCGGTCTGAAGTGATACACAGGCCGTAGTCGAGCAACAAGTCTGCATACATGTCATACAATGCCATGAACGCAGTCTGGTCGCCTTCTCCATAAGCAGCAAGCAGTGTCCGGGCCTTCTCTTCCCTTTCCTTGATTTTATCGTAGTTTGTTCTCATCAGGTAATTTATTGTTTTGTAGATGGTGCAAATATACACTAAATCTGCGAGAATCCAAGAACAAATCAAGTTAAGAAATGGGAAAAAGCGCATTTTTCTTCTGTTTTCAGCCCTTTCGGGGGAGTTTTTCCCCTCCTTGGGGCTGCTTATCACATCAGCTTGCCCTTCTCGGCCAAGGTATCATGGTTGTTTCTAAGGTCAGTCCAGTCCACTTTCTCCCGAGTGCTGATGGCATTGATGTATTTCTCGATGTTGGTGTAGCCATCGCCTGTACAGTCCTTGTTGGCATCACTGGGGTCGTTGGGGTCCAGTCCGTTGGCCACCTCCCATTCGTCGGGCATTCCGTCTCCGTCGGAGTCCACATAAGGCTTGGCCTTCTTATACTTGGGCAGCCCACCTATCTGACAGATATCCGTGATGATGCCCTGCTTGTACGATTCCTTCCCCAGGCGACGGTGCTTGAAGAGCCCCTCCTCATTCTGCGACTGCTCGGCCAGTCCCCACATGTCGCCGTACGGGTTCTTCTTGGGGAGCTTTTTCACGTAGTAAACCTCTCCCGTTCGGATTTCATGGATGATGCGTTCGTCCACGAGATCACGGCAGGGCACGGTGGCTCCCACGTTGCCCACCACCTTTTCGAAGGTCTGCTCCTTCGGGATGATGGTGATGGGGGGCATGGCAAAGGGCTCGTCGGAACGCATCAGTGCCCTCACGTCCTCGGGAACACTGCCGCGAAGGTCCTTCTCGGCTATTTGGATGCCACCATTCCAGTTGTCTTGGGTCACGGCTTCGTTGCCCTCAACGATGTTGCCCACGGCGTAGATTCTGCCATACTGCGGCCAGGGGAAGAGTTTGTTGCTGCGACTCTCCGCCTTCACGATGCGATGGCTGATAGCACCACGAGGGGTGAGCGGACCGGGCTTGTAATAGTTGTTGATAAAATTGCTCATTGTGGAATATTCCCCACCATCGGCTGTGCGGTGTACCCAGTTGTAGATGACGTTGTTGACAAAGTTGAATACGCCTCCCCATCCGATGGACGGGTTACGCCCCGTATTGTCGGCCCATACATTGCGCATGAAACTGGCATTCTCTCCGCCGATGGTGCTGCCGAAGGCATGGTTCCAGGTATCGAGGGCCTTGGCGGAGAGGGTGTTTTGGATAGTTACGTTCACCGTAGGCACCTTGCGTTTGGGCTTGCCGTCGTTCAGGTCGAACATATGGCGGTAGAAAGAAATGTTCTCATCAAGACCAAACTCGCAGGAGCAGTGGTCTATCATGATATTGCCCACGGGATAGCCGCCGAAGGAATCCTCCCGATACCACACGTGGGTATTGCCACGACGGAAACGCATGTGGCGCACCACCACATCGTGGGTGTCCACCTGGAACGACTCGCCAGTAATCTGTACGCCCTCGCCCGGAGCCGTCTGTCCGGCGATGGTGACGTAGGGAGCGCGCAGGATGATGGGGGTCTTCAACACGATGGTGCCCGACACGTTGAACACAATGATGCGTGCCCCACCCTGCTCGCAGGCCCAGCGGAACGATCCGGGGCCGTCATCGTTTAGGTTGGAGACTGTAAGCACCTTGCCACCCCTGCCGCCAAAGGTATACATACCGCCACCCTCGGCTCCGGGGAAAGCCGGAATCTTGGCCTGGCGGAGGTCGTATGGGCGGGAAGCCCATGGCACATAGGGTCTTCCGGCCATAGCCTCCTGCTTCACGATGGGGAAGGCTACGGCCCACGCAGAGTCAGAATGGGCAGTCCACACGGCTTCCAAGGAATCCATCCTAGCCTGGGCAGCCTCCGTAATCTGGGGATATTGTGCGAAACTGGCGGCTGGCATCATCACGAGAGCCGTTGCCGCCAAAATGTTCTTGGTCTTTTGCATTGTTTTTTAAGTAATATGTTTTATTTCAATTTCTAAGTAAGTAATAATAAAAAAATAAGCTGGTACATTTCTCAGGGGGCGAAGAAACAATTCCGTGCATGAGTGGTACGGCGGGGGAATTCCTTGCTTGCTTGGTACGGCGAGGCAATTCCTTGCTTGCTTGGTACGGCGAGGGAATTCCTTGCTTGGTACGGCGAGGGAATTCCTTGCTTGCTTGGTACGGCGGGGGAATTCCTTGCTTGCTTGGTACGGCGAGGGCGCCGTACCTCCTATAATTGCCGTTTCTGACAAAGAGGGGTAACTGTAGGAGGTACAGCGCCCTCGCTGTACCACTCAAGCAAGGGGGAGTTTCCAAATCAGAAACTTGAGTATATCCCATCAACAAATTGTACCAAGTTATTTTTTTATCGTCACTAAGTCCACTGCTTTGTAGGCTACTCGCTGGCGACGCCAAGTGTAGACGCAATGGAGTTTACCGTCGGGGTCCTCGATGATGGCAGGGTAGGAATACTGACCAACAGGACTGTCCTCCAGCGTGAGGATGTGGTTCCAGTGGGTGCCGTCGTCGCTGATGGCTAGGCTCAAGGGGGTGCGAACGCCCTTGGGAGTACCCGGCAAGGTCTCGAAGTTGTTGTAGATGAGCACATGTCGACCGTCGCTGAGGGTCACGGCATCAGTGCCGCTTTGGTTGTTCTCCACGTCGAGCAGCGTCACTGGAGTCCAGGTATCGCCGCCATCGCTGCTGAAGCTGGTGGCCAACTTGGCGTTGCGGGTACGCATCAACACCTGCAGCCTGCCGTCCTTCAGTTTTAGGATGCTTGGCTGGATGCAGAAGATATTGTCAGCCTCCTTACCTTTTTTATAGATAGGATGCTCCATATCGACCGAAGCGGAGTCTACGTCATCGGTACGTGGTCTTTTCTCGGCTTCCACCGGGCCTACATACTGCCACTGGTTGGTCTTCAAGTCGAGTATCTCCATGTGGAATCGCCAGCCCTTCCTCTCGGTGCTTGAAGCGCAGAGCAACCGGCCGTTGACGAGTTCGGGCTTGTTCTTGACGGGTCCCAGGAAACCATCGGGCAAAGCCTCGGGGGAAGTCCATGTCTTGCCTCCGTCCTTCGACTTCACCAGCCATCCCGTCCAGTCGGCCACGGAAGCCCCTACCTTGTAAAACAACCATACTTCTCCATCGGGCATGGTATAGAGCACGGGGTTCCAACAAGCCTTGCGCTTCAAATCGGTCGGCAATGCCACGTTGGCGGCCTTTGAACGGTAATCATACTGGTAATTGGCAGGAATGCCGAAACGTCGCTGCCCGTCCTTGACAGGCCCCTTGTCGGCCGGAGTAGTCTTCTCATCAATACCAGAGAGCCCCGCTTTCCTGGCCTCCTCCGTTCCCACCCGAAACACACCGTCGGCAGCGAGAATAGGCTTTTCCCATGCCTTCGCCCCCTTGGGTTTGCGGCTCACCCAGATGCAAACATCGGGATTGCGCTCAAAGGTGCCACCGAAGTAAGCTGCCACCAAGTCGCCGTTCTTCAACCGGGTAATGGTAGAGGCGTGGGCGGATGGGAATCCGCCGTTGTCATAGAGAAACTCGTCCTTGGTGATGGCCTCGTGGCGGGTAGGGATGTCCACCGAATAGTGGTAGTCGCCACTGCCCACTAGCTCCACCTTCCCGCCGGGCAGATGCACCTCGGCGGTGGTGTTGCAAGGCACAGTGATGTCCCAGTCCAAGTGTTGGAGGGTCTTCTTCCAATAGCTTTTTACGATTCCATAGGGAGTCTCGTAGTCAGCGGTTACCGACTCGCAATCCTGAATGCCAAACTCAGGTTTCAACACAATATGTTTGTAGGCCACGCTGGCATCCTCTACGGCGATATTCCGCACGTCGACACCCTTCTGGCGGATGCCGCCGAGATACTGGTAGCACCAAGCGAGGAGGTCGCCGAGGAGCATCACGTGGTTGCCGGAGTTCATCTTGGGGTCGGCCTTGTCGCCATTCCAAAGTTCCCAGATGGTGGTGGCTCCGTTCTCGGCCATATAGCCCCACGAGGGATAAGTGCGCTGGGTGGCCAGAAGGTAGGCCACATCGGGGAAACCATTGTCGCTCAATCCGCGAAGTAGCCAAGAGATGCCGATGACTCCGCAGTTCACGTGGTCTTTGGCATCGACGCAGATGCTCCTCACCACCTGCTTGGCCAACTCAGGGCGAATGCTTTCAGGAGCAATACCGAAGGAGAGGGCCAGGAGATTGGCTGTGGATGTATTGTTGCCGTAATAGATGCTGTCGGGATAGAGCACGTGGCCGGGGCGACGGGAGGTGCCTGGCTTGTTGGTGAGGAACTTTCTGTTGAACGCCTCTACCATCGCCATGCGGCGTAAGTTCCATTCTTGGGCATCCTCCTCCAAACCCTGCATCTTGGCAAACAGTTCGGCGAGATGCAGACAGCGTATCGTATAGGCAGTGGCTATCAGTTTGCCGTCGGTCTGCCGTTTGGGGTCCTTGCTGTGTATCAACTCCAGTTTCTCTGGGGGTACACACCAGTCGCCATACTTATCCTTGGTGATGATTCCGTCTCCGTTGGTATACTCCTCCAGAATATGCTTGAGCCATTTTTTCACCGTCGGATAGGAGTCGACGATGGGCTGCTTGTTGCCATACTGGCGATAAAGCATGTCGCAGGTGAAAGGCAGTGCGGCAGGCCACGTCACATCGTCGGTATAGTAATTCCAGAAGGCCGGGGCCACGTCGGGGATGTTGCCGTCAGAACGCTGTGCGTCGCAGATGTCGTGCATCCACTTGCTGTAGAGGCGCTCGTTGTCAAAGACAAAGCTCTCGCCCAGCGAACCCACCGTGCGGTCGCCCAACCATGGCTGTCGCTCGTTGCGCTGCGGACAGTCTACAGGCATTCCCTTGTAGTTGCTGTACACACCCCACCAGGCATTCCGCAACACCTTGTTTAATATGGTGTCCGAGGTCTCGATGTGGCCGGTAGTGGCCATCTCGTCGCTCACGGTGTAGGCGGTGAATTCATCCTTCCCGGCATTCTTCATGCCCGTGATGGCAGCATAGCGGAAACCATGGTAGGAGAAGACGGGACGCCAAGGCTTGCCATTCTCCTTGCCATTGCACACATAGATGTCCTCGGAGACGGCGTTGCGGAGGTTGTCGAGATAGAGACTGCCGTCGGACTTCAACTTCTCGGCATACTTCACACGGATGGTGTCTCCCTGTCTGCCTCTCACGTTGAAGCCTATCCATCCCGCCATGTTCTGTCCGAAGTCCACAATGAGGGTGTCGTGGCGCTGCGTCATACTCACGGGGTGCCCATACGGTTTCTCCTCCATGCCTTCCATCGGTTGAGCCGTCAACGTACCTTCCGGCACGGCACAACGTTCCGCATACCGCCACTTGCTGTCGTCGAAACCAGCGAGGTTCCATCCCTGCAAGGCATCCTCCTTGCGGGCATCATATTCCTCGCCATCATACTCGTTGTTGCTGCGGACAGGCCCCTCGAAACTCAATTTCCAAGTATTGTTGGTGCTCCAAGTCTCGGTCTTTCCGCCCTCATACTCCACCTTTACATTGATGCGGCACTTGGGATAACCGAAGAATGTAGTCTTGTATGCCTTCTCCTGGCGCATCGGAAACATTCGGCCGTTGCCCAACTTGATGGCAATGGCATTCTTCTCGGACAGGAGAGTTGTAATGTCGTAGGTGTTGTAATAGATGGTCTTGCGATAGTCGGCGGGCACAGGCTGGAGCGCATGGTTGCCCCCCATACGCTGACCATTTACATAAAATTCATAAAGTCCCAGCCCGGCAACGTAAGCCACGGCACGCCTCACCTTCCCCTTCGTGGCAAAGTCCTTGCGAATATATCGGGCTGCAAGGCGGGTATGCACGCCCTTCCGTTCTCCCGGTTGCAGTTCCTCCAGCCCTATCCAATTGCCGCTCCACTTGGTCTCGCCAAGCAGTCCGACGGTAAAGAACTGCGGCTCAGTCCACTCCGACTTTCCCTTGTTGGTGGTGATGCGTACCTTCCAGTAAGCCAGGGATTCGCTCCGCAGATTCTTGCCCTGGTAAGGAATCCAAAGTTGGTCGGCACTTCTCTGTTCCCCACTATCCCAGAGGTCTCCCTCGTCGCGGTCAATCTTCTCCTTGCTAGAGGCCACCAGTATCCGATAACTCGTCTGCACCACGTCCTTCTTGCCCGATGTTATCTGCCAAGAGAAACGAGGTTTAGCCGTACCTATCCCCATCGGGTTGACACGGTTTTCCGTACGCATCTTGACCACCTCCACTTTGGAGGCTGCCAAGAGCGGAAGAGTTGCCGAAAGCGATGCCGCCAGCAACGCCACATTTAATATTTTATTACTCATTTGAATTCTTCACTCTTCGTTCTTCACTTTACTCATTGAGGTCTCTCTTGTTACCAGCCAAGCTCTGGTCTTCTATCAGCTTCTGATTCTTGGCAAGATAGTTCTTGCTGCTGTCCACGGCGATGAAGACCCCATCGCAGATGCTGCGGTTGGTTTTCTGCGGAGCGAAGGTGATGACCTTGTTGTCAAACTCACCGATATATTCGAGACTACCGTCGGAGGCATCCATCCACCATACGTTCTTCTTCTCGCCCGACACCTTGCGCAAGTCGAGCTTCATCGGCACGCAGTTGTAGTTGTACACCATCAGATAGTCGTTTCCACGAGTGGCGAGCAAGCGGTTGTAGCGTTCGCCGTTCTTGCCCACGATGATGCTCTGGTCGGGGATGCGGTCGAAGTAAGGCATGGTGAGCATCAGGTTCTTGAGATACTTCATCTGGTTGAAGCCAGGGTCGTCGAGTGCCTGATACCAAGTCTTCTCGGCACCGTTTCGTCCGTAGCCTGTGGCAAAGCCCGGCTTCAGCATCTGCATGATGGCATTATGGCCATAGGTATGACCGCACGATCCGGCAAAGACGCTCCAGTAAGCATAGCGGCGCACATCATAGTCTTGCCAGCGTCCCTCGGCTGGGTCGTGAAGACCCTTGGGGATGTCCTCGTAACTGGGCTCAGCATCCAGCACGGGTTTCATGGGCTTGTAGGCCCAGGTAGAGTCCACGTACATCCAGTTGTCCTCCTCGGTGTTGTCGGGGATGGGATAGTCTTTGTTGCCCATGCGCTGGCCATATTTCCGATGTCCACTCTGGAAAGTATGGAAATCCAACCACTTCGCCTTGCTCCACCACTTGGCCGAAGTGTAGCGGCCACGTGGATGGTAGGTCATCAGGTGGTTGTGGTCGATGCTCTTGATGGTAGTGGCCAAAGCCTCCCATACCTCGGGATGGATGTCGCCCTGGATGTCGCCGCCCATCACCCAGATGATGTTGGGCGAATTCTTATAACGGTTGGCGAGGAACTTGCCATAAGCCTTCGCCTGGGCCACATTGATGTTGACGGCTTTCACCTGCGATCCCCAGATGGCCACCATACCGATGTAGATGCCGTTCATCTCGGCCAGTTTCACTATATAGTCGAAATGGTCCCAGTAACTGTACACGCCCTCGGGGTCGGCCTTCGACAAGTCCCACCCTGCGGGCAGCGACATCTGTCCGTAGGCATTGAAAGTTGGCGTGCCGTTCATCACCTGCACCAGCACGGTGTTGAAACCTGCCATCCGGCACTTCTGTAGATAATAGGGAGCCTCGTCGCGGGTCAATCGCTCGGGCAGGAGCCAGCCTGTGTCGCCCAAGAGGAAGAAGGGCTTACCGTTCTCAAACTGCAAGTAACGCTGGTTGTCGGACACCTGCAACTTGCCATTGGCCCATGGTTTTTCGGTCTTTGCGGCTAGAGCAGCCGCCAAGAATCCACAAGCCAAAATCAAAGTCATACATATTCTTTTCATATCTGTCATTTTTTAAAATCAAAGAAGTAGGAGAAGTTATCGCTTCGCTGAGAAGTTAGAGCCGAAAGCTTTCGAAACAGTAACCTTGCTTTCATCCCACTTTGAACGGTCCAGTCCGAAGACTTTGATAAAGAACTCATAGACGGCATTGCGCTTGTTCACGCCAAAGTCGTGGCGTTCCTTGGGCAGATGCACATTGCACACCTGGCCCTCGGCACCATAGAAGCCATAGACATGCTGTAAGTAGGGATATTCCAAGTCTGGCACAGAGGATGTCCAGTCACTGCCGTCGCTCACCACCAACAAGGGCTTGGGTGCGAAGAAAGCCAGAAGCTCGGCATTGCAGGTGCCGCCACCAGCCAACTGAACTGGTTTGCCACTCTCGCAAGGACAACCGCCATCGAAATGAGAAGCAAGGCTAACCGTTGGAGCCGCCGCCGTAATGCGGTTGTCTAGGACTGTGAGGAGCACGGTATGCGTGCCTCCCCCGCTTCCGCCATTCACGCCGATGCGACTCTTGTCCACATCCTTGCGATTCTGATACAGATAGTCGAGAAGCACCTCGGCATTCAAGGCTTGGATAACGTGGGCACGGTCTGTCTGGTGAGAGTTCTTGCCATATTCCAGCTCACTCTGTCCCCATCCATAGAGGTCGAAATCTACACAGATGGCACCCATTCGAGCCAACGTGGCCAGGCGTTTCTGCTCGTCTTCCCGATAGTGCCCTCCTCCGAAATGGCCGTCGGGACAGATGATGAGGGGATGCTTCCCCTTGGCGGAAGGCGAATAGATGGAACCATAGACATGCTCGCCGGGCAGGGTCTCGATGCAGATGTCCTGCACTGTATAACCGTCATAGCGCCGAACCTTTCCCAAGACTGGTTTTTTATGCACAAGACTGTCCATATAGGTGTCTATCTGCAAGAGGCTGCGCACCTCCATTCGCACACTGTCTCTTCGCGCCTCAAACTGCGTCTTGTCGGCATAGAGCGTCTGCAGGTAAGCCAGCATTTTCTCTCCTTCTTCCGTATGGCGACGCGAATATTCGTAAGGTTTTATCTTGTACAATCTGTCGTTCTGTTTCCACCAGTTGAAGTCGAAATACTTGCAGATGTTGTCCAAAGTCTCTTCCAGGGAATAAGGTCTGATGCGGAAGTCGGCATAGGACAATCGCTTGCCGACAGTATCCACATTGTACTTGAACTTCACGCCCCATCGCCGACCCACATCAGCCATCACGTCGTGAAGCGAACGGGTGAAATGTCCCTTATAATCGGTCTGCGCACTCATGGACAAAGATACACAAGCCGCAACAAGCGTCATGAGGACTTGCCTCATGCCCGCATATTCCAATAATGTAATAAAGTATCTTTTCATCAATTGCCTATTTTTTATTGATAAAGATTCGTCCCAGGTCGTTGCGTCTTGCCGCCAACTTGCCGTCTACCAATACCAGAAGTCCCCGGCCCACATGATAGCGAGAGCCGTCCTTGTCGTAGACGATGGTGAGAGTGTGACCATGGTAGGGCACGTTGTCCAGACAGAAGTAGCTCCACTTGGCTGCCGGGATGATGGGCCGCACCTCGATGCTCTCGTCGGCACGGGGACGAAGACCTACAATGCCGGTTATCACCAGGTCGCAGAAGGTGGAGTGGTTGTAATAACGGCTGCGCTCCTGGTCGCCCTTCAGCCAATAGCCCGTCACCTCGTCCAGATATTCCCCGATGTATGGTTTGCCACGATAGCTCTGACACTGCACATACTTCTCCATCTCTGCGAAGTAAAGGCTGTCCATGTCGAGCTTGCCCTTGCCATCGACATTAGTAGGACGTACCTGATAATTGTTAATGTAGTTGGCCATCGCCGTCAAGGTCTGTGACGTGGCAAAAGGCCAGATGGCCCCGTCCCACTCACATTTGCCTACCCCATGACTGCGAAACTGGAGATGGCGACGCTCGGCTGTAGTCTGACCGAAGGGGGCGGAAAAGCCTTGCACATCGGCAGCCTGTAGCCAGGCCTCGGCAAATCGGGCATTGTCGGAAGGCAGATTAAAGTACCAGGGCAAGAAACCGATGGCCTCACGCACCTGGGCACTCCGGCTATCCTCCCCATCAGGCTTGAAGACCTCGAAAAACTTCTGATTGTCATCCCAAAGTTTCTCCT
This sequence comes from Bacteroides fragilis, assembly GCA_963630065.1. Classification (GTDB taxonomy): domain Bacteria; phylum Bacteroidota; class Bacteroidia; order Bacteroidales; family Bacteroidaceae; genus Prevotella; species Prevotella fragilis_A. Next base: position 17,197 of record CAVGLH010000032.1, read on the forward strand.
CCACGAGCCTCTTCAGTTCGCTTGCCTTCCGCTCATAGCTCCGGGCCATGTCCTCATTGCCTGCCAGACGGGCCATATTGGCGATGCCCATCGCATTGCCAAACATGTAACTGTTGATGCTGGGACGGGCGTTCTTCTCCCGGCGACCGCCACTAATGGTTTCTTCCATGGCATCGCGCACGTCGTATTGCCAGTAGAGTCCGTTTTTCCAACGGTGATTTTCCCAAAGCTTGTACTCCCCATCGAGATCATTGACGATAGACTTGATTTTTTCTCTGTCACCATCCACGAGATAACGGTCCCAGACGGAAGCCGGCATCCAACTGCTGTAAGCATTTATCTTGGCCATGGGCTTGCCGTCGTTGCCATGATACCAAGTGTTCAAGATGCCATCGAGATACTTGCCGTCGCGAATCCAACGGCTCTCGTGGATATGATGGCCCACGGCAGAGGCGATGAGATTGTACTTGTCGGCATAGGTGCGAGGCACGAGAAACTCTGTCATCGCATACCCCACCGGGGTGTTCTCTATATGCTTTCTCAGTGTCCACCAGCGGAAATAGAACATCTGCTCGAAGTTCTTCTGGGGACAGTCAAAGAGAGGTACATTGTGCTCCATCCACTCCCAAGCCTCAGCATTGGGGATGGCCGAGGTGGCCACAGTCTCAGGTTCCATGCCATTGAAGTAGTCTACATAGTGCTTGTAGTCGCGGGCCCTGAGCACGGCGGCGGTGCCATCGGCATCGAGACTCTTGGTCTTGAAGTGGGCGATACGATAGATGGCCGTGGTATCGGTAGTTCCTGCGTTAGGCAATGTGCCATACCAGTCGGCAGGGGTGTCGATGGTGGGAAAAGTACGCTGATTGCCAGTGCGAAACTTGATGCGCTCTATCTGATGAACGGGAGCGAAGAAAATACGCTTGGTGGTCTTGCGCTGCACAACATTGCCATCGGCATCAAGGACACCGACGGTAAGGGTCAGTTGGCGATGCTTGGCATCCAAGGTGGCATCCAGGTGGTAAGTCTGGTTGGCCTTGTAAGTCATCACGTTACCATATCTCGCATTGTTCTTCACTCGCAGATAGCCCTCGTTGGTCATCTCGACACGGGTACAAGCTGTCCCTTTCTCATCAAGAAACTCTATCTGAAGCAATCCGTTACGGGTCTGCGCTGCCTGAAGGTCGAAACTGACGTTCAACATGGCCGAAGCTGGCACCTTGCGCTCAGCCACGGCATAGTCGAAAGGATCCTCGTCCTTCAACACAAGCCATTCCTTGTCTATCGACACGGGAGCCATCAAGGGAGAATAGATATTCCATGTATCCAACTTGACAAGGGTGTTGTAATGGGAAAAATCATCGTCGGCCTGTGCCGTGGCCACTGTCTTGACTGGCACGGGAATGTGCGCCATCCAAATGTCTTCCTTGTTCATCGAGTAACTCACCCAGAGGTCGGAGTCCTTCGGCACACCATTGCCTTCCTGGATGCCCCTCACATACTGAGGGCCACGGCTCTTATAGTTGCCGCCATACCTCATAGGTGGCACTTCGCCGCAAACGAGGTGGAGCGTCTTGTACTCCAAACCGTCGCCACTCAGCGAGATGCCCAGTGGCCAACGCCACTCTGATGGATTGTAAACGGTAGCATAAGTACCGTCGGTCAACCGCTGCCCCCAAATCTTTGCGTTGCTGTTCACAAAGCCCAAGGCTCGGGCTGCCTCGGCATAGGTGTTGCCGCCATCCGAACTGACGGAGGTAAGCGCATGTTTCCAGAGGCAGGCCAGCCGCCCATCTGGAAGGGTATAGTCGCAGTAGGCCTTGTAGCCTTTGTTCAGGGGAATGAGCGTGTCGCCCCGGTCGGCCTCCTCCACCCACTGCATCCGTTGGCGTGGATTGGCAAGGATTTCCTCGCATGCCTTGCGCACTGCCCGGGAAGCCTTCTTGTAATGGGGATAGGCGGTGTTCCGATCATTGAATCCATGGTTGTAGTAGATGAAATAGATGGGCCCAAAAGTGCCGTCCTTCCTCACCTCCCTCACCACCCGACCGATGCCATTGCCGTCGTTGGGGTCGTCCTTGCGGTCGAGTGCCACGCCATAGTTGCCCATGGCCAGGAGAATGCCGTTCTTGGCCACATACCATCCCACTCGCTGGTGCATGATGGCCTTCAGAGGTTTCTGCTTATAGACTTCGGGGAATTGGTATTCGGGATGCGCCTGATAGGTGGGCTTGGCAAAGCCATCTGGCACATCATATTCTGGAAACAGTACCTTCGGGGTGCTCCAGTGATAGCCATCAGTGGAGGTCTGGAGCATGGTTCGTGACGGGGGCACATGTTCCTCGGCGGGGTCGCTGAGGTAGTGGAGATAGAACTTTCCGTTCCAATAGGCCAGCATCGGCTGATGGTTGTAGGTCCAGCCATTGCCATTCTCTGCGGCAGGATGCTCCCTGCTTGCACGAAGCACCTGTATGTTGTGTACTCCCACCACGGGTGAGAGGGCACCATCGTGGCGTGTAGGGTCGGCCATGGTAGAGCCAGTATAGTGAATGCGGTCTTGGTCTTGCTGCCATTTCACGTTTTGTCCTGACACGGGGAAGAACGTGGCCAAGCTGCAGATAACCGCCAATAGTAGTTTGCTTATAGTCATTTTTCCTTTATAATAATATTACGAAGACGCAAGAAGGCTGCTTTTGTAACCATTCGATGATGAAAATATATTCAATCACCCTTGGAATGCTGAAATTCGGGTGAAATCCTTGGAAATCTTGATAACATTTCGTACCTTTGCAAACAGATATGAAAAAGTTGAAATCGATAAAGGGTATGATGAAGACCTTTGGAGACTGGTGCCGCCGCTTCGTCAGCTGGCAGGAGAATGGCCGCCCCATCAAGGACATGAAGATGGAGGAGACCACCTGCAAGCATTGTGGCACAACCTTCAAGGGCAACTACTGTCCGCGCTGCGGGCAGAGCCGCACCGTGAGCATGATTACCAAGCGAGGATTCGTGAGCGCCTTCATGGAGGCTTATCCCCAGCTGGCCATGGCCTTCCTGCATACCATGCAGGAACTCGTCTTCCGCCCGGGCTACATGATACGCGACTTCTTCCGCGGCCATCGCATCATCTATTCGGGTCCTTTCAAAACCTTCATTATCATGGGCTCCATCTTTGTGATTTTCACCAAGATAGGGGGTATCGACAAGACGGAAGACATCCATGCGCAAACAGAGTTTGAAACCCGACTTGACAACTATATAAAAATACACAAACCGGAAAAGGCACAGACTAACAGCTACGAACTAGAAAACAAATTCAACAAGCTCGACAAAGAACTGGACGCTCGCCATGGGATAGCCCCAGTGTGGCAACTCGTGAAAAAGAAAATGAATGACGAAAACACCCTGAATCTTCTTTTAGCTTTCCCCGTTTTCGCCCTGGCCAGCAAGCTGACATTCCGCAAACGGTTGTTCGACGGTAGAAGGCTTATCTACGCAGAACATTTCATGGTGTTCGTCTATCTCGCTGCATTGGAACTTTTAATCAGTGTGGCGGCCTATGTGCTCCATATCTGCATGGGAAAACCATTGACCACGGACTATCCTATTCTGCTGCTGCCCTTCTATGTGGTATGGACATTCAAGGCCTTGTATGGCATGGGATGGTGGGCGACAATCAGGCGCATGCTGGTATTCTGCTGCTGGGGCCTCCTTTTCGCACTCATCGAGTTCATCGTCCTCTCCCTTGCAGCAATAATGTTTATTCAAAGTTTTAGTTAATAGGGGAAGTTCTTTAGCACTATGAGTAGTATTCTAGACCAAGACATCATGTATATGCCGGGCGTAGGCCCCAAGAAGAAGGAGTTGCTGAGCAAGGAGCTGGGCATCAGCTCCTACGGCGACCTGCTGGAATACTATCCCTACAAATATGTAGACCGCACCAAGGTGTTCCACATCAGCGAACTGACCGCCGACATGCCCTTCGTGCAAATCAAGGGCAAGATTCTGAGCTACGAGGAGATAGACACGGGCAAGAAAAACAAGATTCTGGTGGCCCACTTCTCCGACGGCTACGGCGTGGCAGACCTGGTATGGTACCGAGCCACGCAATACATCATCAAGACCTACAAGGTTGGCACGGAATATCTGGTGTTCGGCAAGCCCAGTTCATACAACGGCAGATTCCAGTTCTCCCACCCCGACCTCGACGACGCCGCCAACCTGCAGATTTCCGACATGGGCATGCAGCCTTTCTACATGCTCACCGAGAACATCAAGAAGCGAGGCTATACATCACGGAGCATCGAGCGGATGACCAAGCAACTGGTCAGCATCCTGCCTCCCATCCCCGAGACGCTGCCCGATAGCATCACCGGCAGACTGCACCTTGCCTCCCGCGACGAGGCCGTGAGATGGATCCATTATCCCCACTCCCACCAGGAAGTGCAGAAAGCCCAGGTGAGACTCAAGTTTGAGGAACTCTTCTATGTGCAACTTAATATATTAAGGTACGCGAGCGACCAGCGACGCAAATACCGCGGCTACGTGTTCCCTCGCATCGCCGACATCTTCAACGGTTTCTATGCCCACAACCTCCCCTTCGAGTTGACCGGGGCGCAGAAACGAGTGATGCACGAGATAAGGGCCGACATGTGCAGCGGACGACAGATGAACCGCCTCTTGCAGGGCGACGTGGGTTCGGGAAAAACCCTCGTGGCCCTCATGACCATGCTCATCGCCCTCGACAACGGCTACCAGGCCTGCCTGATGGCTCCTACCGAAATCCTCGCCGAACAACACCTGCAGACCATCACCGACTTTCTGAAAGGCATGGACATACGGGTGGAACTGCTCACGGGCATGGTAAAAGGCAAGAAACGCAAGGAGGTAATCAACGGTCTTGCCACGGGCGACATCCAGATACTCGTGGGCACCCACGCCGTGCTCGAAGACCCAGTGGCCTTCCACCGACTCGGCGTGGCCGTAATCGACGAACAGCACCGCTTCGGCGTGAAACAGAGAGCCAAACTATGGGCAAAGAGCGAGAATCCACCGCATGTATTGGTGATGACCGCCACACCCATCCCCCGCACCCTGGCCATGACCATCTACGGCGACCTCGACGTGAGCGTGATCGACGAACTGCCACCGGGCAGAAAACCGATACAGACCCTCCACAAATTCGACACCCAGATGACAAGTCTCTATCAGAGCATCCGCAACCAGATACGGCTGGGCAGACAAGTGTATATCGTCTTCCCCCTCATCAAGGAGAGCGAGAAGATAGACCTGAAAAACCTGGAGGAAGGCTACGAGTCGCTCAGGCAGATTTTTCCCGAGTTCAAGATGAGCAAGATACACGGCCAGATGAAAGCGGACGAGAAGGAAGAGGAGATGGCCTGCTTCGTAAAAGGCGAGACCCAGATACTCGTGGCCACCACGGTGATAGAGGTGGGTGTGAACGTGCCCAATGCATCGGTGATGGTGATACTCGACGCACAGCGGTTCGGTCTCTCCCAGCTCCACCAGCTCAGAGGGCGCGTGGGCCGAGGGTGCGACCAGAGCTACTGCATCCTCGTGACGGGCTATAAGCTGTCGGAGGAGACCCGCAAGCGCATCGACATCATGTGCGACACCAACGACGGTTTTCGCATCGCCGAGGCCGACCTCAAGCTCCGCGGCCCCGGCGACTTGGAGGGCACCCAGCAGAGCGGCATGGCCTTCGACCTGAAGATTGCCAATATCGCAAGGGACGGACAGCTCGTGCAACTGGCCCGCACGGAAGCACAGGCCATCATCGACAACGACCCACAATGCAACGCACCGCAGAACGCCCTGCTCTGGAACAGACTGAAGGAACTGAAAAAGACCAACATCAACTGGGCCGCCATCAGCTAAGTGACGATAAAAAAATAACTTGGTACAGCGAGGGCGCTGTACCTCCTACAGTTACCCATACTTGCCAGAAAAGGCAATCATAGGAGGTACGGCGCCCCCGCCGTACCACTC
>CAVGLH010000033.1:0-23095 GCA_963630065.1 Bacteroides fragilis
TAATCATATAGAAGGTCTTGTTCTTCTTGTTGTAGCTGATGGCTGGCGCATAGATACCACCGGAGACATGCTGCCCCTTGAGTGGCACCTGCGAAGGACGGTCGAGCACATGGCCGGCAGGAGTCCAGTTCACCAAGTCCTTGCTCGTGGAGAGAGGTACGCCTGGGAAGAAGGTAAACGAGGAGTTCACCAGATAATAGGTGTCTCCTACGCGGCAGACGCTCGGGTCGGGATAGAAACCGGCCAGAATAGGGTTGTAGTACTGACGGGTGTTGTCGATGGCCACATTGAAGCGTGCATCATTGCCCGAATACTTGAAGTAGTCGAACTCGGCAGTCTGAGCCTGCGCACCTGCGGCAAGCATCAGGGAAAGTGATAAGATTGCAGATTTTTTCATAAAATTGTAAATCGTTGATTTCGTGCTGCAAAGTTACGGAATTTCCCGGGAAGCCTTATGCGCGGCATGTAACCGAATCTTTTCGGTATGTGACATATCCCTCATGGGGTGTATCAGATACTTTACTATTCTTCATTGTGGCGGTTCATATAGTCGCGGGGCGAGCATCCATAGAGGTTCTTGAACATGGTGCTGAAGCTGGCCGGATTGCTGAATCCGCATACATACATCACCTCGGTGACGCTCTTCTTCGACTCTCTGAGCAATTTGGCTGCCCGCTTCAGACGGATGTTGCGGATGAAACTGTGCGGTGTCTGATTGGTCAGTTCCTTCATCTTTCGATGGAGGTGGACACGACTGATGCCCACGTTCTTCGCAATCATCTCCACGCTCAGGTCCTCGTTCATCAAGTTCTCGTTGATCACTTCCATGATGCGGTCCATCAGGGCATCGTTGGGCGACTGTAGGTCTTGGGTGTTGAGCCTGCTCTCCATGTTTTCCGTGCCATTGTACTTGTTGCGCAAGGTTTGGCGCACGGAGAGGAGGTTGATGATGGTGCGGCGCAGTATCTCCATGTTGAACGGTTTGGTGATATAAGCGTCGGCGCCAGTCTGTAGACCGTCGAGCTTGTCTTCCTCCCGGCTCATGGCTGTGAGCAGGATGACGGGGATATGGTTGGTGTTCACATTGCCCTTCAGTTTGGCGCAGAGCGTGTTGCCGTCCATCTCGGGCATCATGATGTCGCTGATTACCAGGTCGGGTTGCAGCCTGATAATCTCGGGCAGGGCCTCCTTGCCGTTGTGGTAGGTGAAGGTTTGGAACATGTCGCCCAGTTGGGTGGCCAGGTATTCCAGTATCGACTCGTCGTCTTCCACGATGGCAATCTTGCTCTTGGCTTTGGCGTTGCCCAATTCAGCCTCTGTCGGTTCCTCCATTGGCGGAAGCAGCTTGTCGGCGTCCTCTTCCTCGTTCAGTTCCAGGATGTCTTCCTTGCTCAGGTCTTCCGCCGCAGGTTCGATGATTTCCTCGGTTTTCAGATGGTCCTTGCCCAGCGGCAGGGTGATGAGAAACTCGCTTCCCTCCATCCAGCTGGCATCACCCTTGCTGCTGTTGTTGGAAGCCACGATGGTACCATAGTGCAATTCCACGAGCGAACGAGTAAGGTCGAGTCCGATGCCAGTTCCCACATTGCGGTCGCTGGCATGGGCGGGACTCTGGTAGAAGCGCTGGAAGATGGTCTCCAGTTTGTCGGCCTCAATACCTTTGCCGCTGTCCTTGATGGCGATGCGCACATGATGGGGCGAGTGGCTCAGCGTGATGGTGATTCTGCCACCCGTGGGGGTGAACTTGAAGGCGTTGGAGAGGACATTCATCAGTACCTTGTCGAAGTTGTCGCGGTCTATCCACACAGGCAGACTCTCGTCTGCGTGTTCGAAGCGGAACGTAATCATTTTGGCCACGGCCTGCTGCGCAAAGAGCTTGTATTCATCGTTGACAAAGGCCACCATGTCGGTCTCGCACATGTGCATCACCATCTGGCCCTTGTCGATTTTCCGAAGGTCCATCATCTGGTTGACGAGATGCAGGATGCGCTCCGAGTTCTTGCGCATCAGGTCATAGATGCCCTGTCGGTGGATATCCTTGTCTTCCTTGATGAGCGTAAGCAACGGAGTGAGGATGAGCGTTAAAGGCGTGCGGATTTCGTGGCTGATGTTCATGAAGAATTTCAGCTTGGCCTCGCCCATCTCCTCGGCGTGGATGTGCTGTTGCAACAAGAGGTTGTCCTTCTCTTTTTTCTTGCGGTGCTGGATGTAGAGGTATACCAGGGCGAAGAGCATGAGGAGGTAGACCAGTCGGGCCCAGGTGCTGGCATACCAGGCGTTGTGGATGACGATGGTGAAATTTTTGATGTTCGATTCCTGTCCGTTTTTGATGGCTTTAACCAGGAATTTGTATGTGCCGGGTGAGAGGTGGGAGAAGGAAATCTCGTTCTGCCCCGGTTGCGTGGTATGCCATTCGTCGCCGTTGATGCTATAGGCATAGCTTATCTGCTCCACATTATTGTATGTAAGGGTGGAGAGCTGCAGCGAGAAGGTGTTGTCTTCGTGGGAAAGTTCGAAGTGGTCGGTGTCGTAGACGGGTTTCTTGGTGATGGTGTACCAGCCCGATTCCATGTCGGGATATACATTCGTGTTGCCAGCCACAAAGTTGGAGATGATGACCTTGGCGTTCCAGTTGTGATGTTTGATGGCGTGTGGGTCAAACCAGTTGATGCCGCCAGTTCCGCCCATCACTATATCCTTGCCGTCGGTGAATACGGCACCGTCGGAGAATTCGTTGCTTTGCAGTCCGCTCTCTACAAAGTAATTCTTGATGCTGCCGGTTTGTGGATTGAGACTGTTCAAACCATGCGTCGTACCTATCCAGATGCTCCCCTTGGCATCTTCCGTGATAAACGAGATGCAGTTGTTGCTGAGGCCGTCTTCCGTGGTGTATCTTTTTGGGGAGTTGTAGTCCTTGGGGTTGTATACGTAAGCGCCCTCTTCCGTGCCGTACCAGATGTTGCCTTGGCGGTCGCAGAAGACGCAGTGGGAGAAGAAACCGTTGTTGATGAGGTTCTTCCCGAAGGTGCTTACCCAGTTGCCGGTCTTGATGTCGAGGCAGCAGAGACCTACCGACGAGGCGATGTATAGTTTGCTATAGTCTTTGTTGAAGTCTATCTTGGCCAGATAGTCGTTGGGGATGCTGTTTGCCTTTCGGTTGGTTGCGGCACCGTTCTGCATCTTGTAGTTCTTGATGGTGCCGTCTGCCCGGAGACATACCAAGCCGTTGCCCATGGTGGCCATCCATAGGTTGCTCCATGGGTCACACTTGATGTCGAATACGCTGATGGTGCTTCCCATGCCTAGGTCTACGGGATGGAAGGTGCCGGCTGGGTCCAGGTAGCCGAATCTTTCCTTGTACGAACCCATCCAGATGTTGCCCTTCTTGTCTTGGCAGAGGGACAGGATGGTACTGGGCACGTTGGTGTAGTGGCGAGCCACCATGGGGGTGGTGTTGCTTAAGGCATAGAGATAGTCCTTGTCCGTTCCCACCCAAGTCTGGCCGTCGCTGCTCTTGGTGATGCTCGTCACGCAGTTTTCGCCAATCTGGTTGTATATGCCGAGCTTGAATCCCATGTAGCCGAAGTCGTAGTTCTTGTTGGGTTGCATATACACGCCTTTTTGCAGCATGCTGGCCCAGATGTTTCCCTGCTTGTCCTCGATGATACTTGTCACCTTGGTCTTGTCCAGGTTGATTTGGTTGCTGAAGAATGGGTTCTCGATGATCTGGCCGGTCTTGGGGTCGTAGCTTGTGATGCCGTCTCCGTTGCTGCCGATATAGAGCTTGTTGTTCCGGCTGGCGTAGAGAGCCTCGATGCTGGGCGTGTTGATGCTGTTGATGTGAGAGAAGTAGTTCTTGCCCGCCTTCATCTCGTAGATGCCGTGATGTTCGGTGCCGAGGAAGATGTTGCCCTGCTTGTCCTGTATGATTTTCTTGGCCTTCACGTTTTCAATACCGGCGAAGCGGTGAGTGAGCTTTCCGTTTTTCTCCAGGCGCATCAAGTCGAAGTCTTCGGTCACAATCCATACCCTTCCCTGCTTGTCTTCCATCGCATTAAATATATAGTGATAAGGAGCGAGCGCCCCCTGTATGGCTTCACACTGGGTGTAGTCTTTGTTGATGTGCATTATGCCGTAGCCGGATGTGCAGATCCATACCTCTCCATTCTTTCGGGTCAGGATGTCGTTGATGTACGATTGGATATTTTTGCCATTTCTGATCATCGGCAGACTTCGGAAGCGTTTGCCGTCGTACAGCATGATGCCGTTGTTGGTACCCACGATGATGTTGCCCCGGGAGTCTTCGCCCAGGCTGTTCACATAGTTGTTGGAGAATCCCAGGTTGTCTTTGGCGTCTTTCGTGTAAACGGAAAAGTTGTATCCGTCGTACATGTTCAGGCCGTTGCGGGTTGCCACCCAGATGAAGCCCTTGTGGTCTTCGAGCACTTGGGTGGCGAAGCTGCTTGACAGTCGGGTGTCTGTATTGAAGAGCTTTCCGCTCTGTCCGTAAGCGAACAGGGAGGTGAGGCAAGATAGCAACACGATTGTTGCTTTCCTGAGGAGTTCTTTTGTTTTCAGCTTTTGATAACTCATGATTAATAGGTCCTTTGTCTTGTTTCCAATAAGTGATATTACCGTTTATTCATTTGCAAAAATACGACTTTTTGTTGGAATTAACAAGGTATTTAGGGGACTTTTTTATTCAGAGAAGGCAGAATGTAACAAATGGCAAAGTTTGTGTTACAACTGCAAGTGATTGATAAATTATTAGTTACGCTAAACAAAGCCTATATATGTAAAAAGTTGTAATTTTGCAACCGACAAGATAAAAACCAAACGGAGATGCCTTAATTAAATAAGGTGGATTCCTTGAATAAACAATGGGCGACCTCATGAAAGAGTGAGTAGACTCCTAAAATTAAAAAAACAAAATCAAAAATGAATAGAACATGATTGAACAAGTGTTAACAATGAAACGGACAGCAGCCTTATGCTTGATGGGGGCTTTCTGCAGCTTGAGTGTTCAGGCCCAGAAGATCCACGTCAAGGGTAATCTTGTTGACGGTAGTGGTGAGCCCCTGATAGGAGCCACCATTAAGGTGAAGGGTAGTGCCAGTCTCGGTACGGTAACCGACTTCGATGGTAACTTCAGCATCGACGTTCCTTCAGAGAACTCTACTCTCGTGTTTACATACGTAGGTATGAAACCGAAGGAAGTGAAGGTGGGCAAGAAGAGAGATTTCAAGCTCGGTCTCGAAGACGACAACGCCATCGGCGAAGTGGTGGTGGTAGGTTACGGTCAGCAGAAGAAGGCCTCCATCGTAGGTTCTATTGCCCAGACAGATGCGAAGACTTTGGAGCGCCATGCCGGTGTCTCTTCACTCGGCCAGGCCCTGACAGGTAATCTGCCTGGTGTCGTTACCTATTCTTCTACCGGTATGCCGGGCGAGGAAGATCCCAAGATTGTGATTCGCACCCAGACTTCATGGAACTCCAGCGATCCGCTTGTTCTCGTGGATGGTGTGGAGCGCGCCATGAACACCGTAGACCTCTCCAGTGTGGAGAGCATCTCTGTATTGAAGGATGCTTCTGCCACAGCCGTTTATGGTGTGAAGGGTGGTAACGGTGTCATCTTGATTACTACCAAGCGTGGCAAGGAGGGCAAGGCTGCCGTACATGTGAAAGCCAACTCAACCCTAAAGGTAGTTTCCAAATTGCCTACAAAGTATGATTCATACGATACGCTTCTCCTGTTGAACCGTACCGTGGAGCGTGAGTTGGGCAAGAGCTCTAATGCATGGGGAAGCTACACTCCTATGGAGGTTATCGACAAGTACCGCAACCCGGCCAATGCCGAGGAGTGGGACCGTTATCCTAATGTGGATTGGCAGAAGGAACTGTTCAACAACACGGCCAAGTCTTACAATGCCAGTGTCGATGTTTCGGGTGGAACACGATTCGTGAAGTACTTCGCTGCCGTGGACTTTTCGCATGAGGGAGACTTGTTCAAGACTTTCACCAATGACCGAGGTTACAGCTCCGGCTTCAGCTACAACCGTTTGAACATGCGTGCCAACTTGGACTTCAACTTGACCAAGACCACACAGTTCTCCACCAACCTCTTTGGAAGCAACGGTGTACGCCATTGTCCTTGGCTCGGCAATGGTGGCAACATCAACTCGTTCTGGGCTTCTGTCTATAAGGCAGCTCCAGACGCTATGCGCCCTATCTATAGCGATGGCACTTATGGTTACTACTCTCCGCGTCCTGCCGACTGTCCTAACTCTATACAGCAATTGGCACGCAGTGGCGACAAGAGTACCACCAACACTCAGATCACCACCGACTTCATACTGACTCAGAAACTTGATTTTGTAACCAAGGGGCTGAAGTTTACAGGAAAGTTGTCTTTCGACAACACGATGGTAGAAACAAATCGTGGTATCGCAGACTTGTATATGGATCCACAGCGCAAGTGGATAAACCCTGATTCTGGCGATACTACTTATGAGCAGGACATCAATTATTATCCATCTACAGCCTGGACCACTTCGGGTGGTAGTGTGAGTAGCGGTTCGACATACCGCCGTCTCTATTATCTCCTGCAGTTGGACTGGAACCGTAAGTTTGGCGACCACGAGGTGACAGCCATGGGAGTGTTCAACCGTAACAAATATGCCACAGGCGGTGAATGGTGGCATTATCGCGAGGACTGGGTGTTCCGCGCTACCTACAATTACGCCATGCGCTATTTCGCCGAGTTCAACGGTTGCTACAATGGTAGTGAGCAGTTTGGCCCCGACTATCGTTTCAAGTTCTTCCCTTCTGCTTCTTTGGGATGGATGGTTACGGAAGAGCCTTTTATGAAGAATATCAAAAAGTATGTGGACATGTTCAAGATTCGTGCATCCTGGGGACGTATCGGAGACGACAACATCAACCAGCGCTTCATGTATGCCGACGAGTACAAGGCAGAAGGAACAGGATGGCTGATGGGAACCACGCAGAGCAATTCACCTTATACTATATACCGGCAGACAAAGATTGGTAACCCCAACCTGCATTGGGAGACCTCAGAGAAGAAGAACCTTGGTTTCGACTTTGGCTTCTTGGGAGGCTTGCTCACCGGTTCGCTTGATATCTTCAAAGACCATCGTACAGACGTGTTGGTGACCAACCGTACCATTCCTTCTTACTTTGGAACAAGTGCCCCGGTGGCCAACTTGGGTTCGGTAGACGGTCAGGGATACGAACTCTCCTTGAGAGCCAACAAGAGTTGGAACAAGAACTTGCGAACATGGGTGAACTTCAACATGACCCATGCCACCAACAAGATTCTGTTTGCCGATGACGCTGATTTGACACCCTCCTATCGCAAGAGCGCAGGATATGCCATCAACCAGGTGCGCAGCTATATCGACCATGGCTACATCCGCAGTTGGGACGATTACTATGCAGGGCCAACCCTTTCGCAGCAGGACGGCAACAAGTTGACGGGCGACTACCAGATAGTAGACTTCAACGGTGACGGTAAGATAGACACCAACGACCAGGCCCCCTACAAGTATTCCTCCATCCCGCAAAACACCTTCAGTACGACAGTAGGTGTGGAGTGGAAAGGATTGAGCCTGACAGTACAGTTCTACGGCGTGACCAACGTGACACGCCAGGTCAACTTCCCGACATTCGAGCGCGAGGTACACGTAGCCTTCGACGAAGGTACTTTCTATGACGTGAACAGCAACTCGGGCACACTGCCATTGCCCCGTTGGACAACCGTGGCAGACGAAAGCGCCTCAGGTACCAGATATTATTATGACGGTTCCTACCTGCGATTGAAGAACGCCGAGCTGGCTTATACATTCCAGGGCAAATGGGTGAAGAAAGCACATCTCAACTCATTGAGAGTGTACCTGAACGGTGACAACTTGCTCCTTTGGACCAAGATGCCCGACGACCGTGAGAACAACTTCAGCGGCAGTGCGGCAGATGGTGCTTATCCTACGGTAAGAAGATTTAACTTAGGTTTCGACCTTACATTTTAAATGAATCAAGTTATGAAAAGAACAATATATACAATGATGCTCGTTGCAGGCTTTACGCTGGCCAACGTGTCTTGTACCGACTATCTGGACAAGTCGCCGCAGGCAGATATCTCCGCAACCGAGCCATATAAGAACTACACCAACTTCCAGGGTTTTGTAGAAGAAATCTACAACTGTATTCCTGGTTTTGCAGTAGCGCCAAACTATCACTGCAACTGGAACTTCGGTGACGAAGAGTACTGGCAGCCTTCGGAGACCCGAATGTTTGCCAATCATGTGGATCAGGGAGACTACTGGGCATGGGACGAAGTGTTGTATTCTCCATTCCACAGCGGAGCTTATGGCACAACGGGCATGGACCGCAACAACAAGGGAAACCTTTATGGACTGAGCTGGTATGCCATCCGCAAATGCAACCTTGGTATCGCCAACCTCGACAACATGGTAGACTGCACCACAGAAGAGAAGAATGTCATTGCAGGCCAACTCTATTTCTTCCGTGGCTTTTACCACTTCATGCTGATGACCTACTGGGGCGGACTTCCATACGTAGACCGCTTGATAGCAGGCGACGAGATACCTCGTGAGGCACGCCTCAACTATCAGCAGACTGCAGACAAGGCGGCAGCCGACTTTGAAAAGGCAGCAGAACTCCTGCCCGTAGACTGGGACCAGACCACGGTGGGCAAGGCAACCTACGGCAAGAATGTGCTGCGCATCAACAAGGTTATGGCCTTGGCATTCCTGGGCAAGAACTATCTCTATGCAGGTTCACCTCTGATGAACAAAGAGAGCACTGGTGATGCCTCGTACAATGCAGAGTATTGCAAGAAGGCAGCCGAGGCATTTGGCAAGGTGCTGAAAATATGTCAGGAGACTGGTCGTTACCAACTCGCAGACTGGAAAGACTATCGTGAAATCTTCTATACCTACAACCAGTCTTCCAAGTTGCCAGGTGTCAAGGAGGCCATCTTCTATGAGAGCACCTGCGGTGACTGGCGATGGAACCAAGTGAACGACTATCGCCCGTATTGTATCAACGGTTCGGGTATCAAGTGTTATCCTACGGCCAATTATGCCGACTATTACGGTATGGCCAATGGCAAGCCAATCAAGGACATCACAAAAAAAGACGCAGACAGCGGATATGACCCGGAGTATCCATTCCGTAATCGCGACCCTCGTTTCTATAACGACTTTGTCTATGATGCCCAGAAATGTGTGAAGCAAACCACCAACATCAAGAACGCCGATGGTTCGGTCAACTTGGCAAAGCAGTACGCTTCCCTTCAGGACGGTGGCCTTTACCGTACTGATACACCAGCCAAGGCAGTGTTCACGGGATACATGTTGAAGAAGTTCATCGACCAATATATGAACGACTGGGACGGTTATAAGGACAACAACCGCATGACATTGAGTCTGATTCGCCTGGCAGACGTTTACCTGATGTATGCCGAGGCAGTGGCCCAGGGTTATGGATCGTTCACCTCATCCAGCCAGGCTTTCCAGATGACAGCATTGACAGCCGTCAATACAATCAGGGAACGTGCAGGTGTGGGCGACGTGGCCACAGAGTATCTGACAACGATGGACGGTTTCATGAGCGAGCTTCGTCGTGAGCGTGCCGTGGAGTTGTCGTTCGAGGGACACCGTTTCAACGACCTCCGCCGTTGGCTCTTGCTCGACAAGGCACCCTACAACAAGAAGACCGCAGTTTACTTCGACCGTGCTGCCGACCAAAGTGATGCCGACCGTTATGCAGATCCCGAGAACGGCCATGTACTTAACCTTCGTGAGGAGACTTTGGTGACCCGTAACTTCACTGACAAGCACTACTGGTTCCCATTCTTGAAGAAAGATGTAGAGCAGTATGAAGCATTTTATCAAAACCCAGGTTGGGAATAACTAAGGATATTAGTATGAAAAATAATATATTCAATAAGAAAAAGTCATTGGCACTGGCTTCCATGCTGATTGCCAGTGGCGTGGCAAGCGCCCAGGAGATTGCTGACAGCACCATCATCAATGTTGCCTTTGGCCAGGTCTCCAAGACCGACCTCATGGGTGGTGTCAGCCAGGTGAGTGTGCAGGAACAGTTGAAAAAGGATTATAGCGCATATAGCTTGAACAACCTCCAGTCGCTCATTGGTGGTTACAATGGCAACATCTGGGGACAGGGGGCCTTGGTCTTGGTGGATGGAGCTCCCCGCAGTGCCACCGACATCAATGCCACCGAGGTTGACAAGGTGACCGTGCTGAAAGGTGCCTCTGCTGTGGCTCTTTATGGTTCGAAGGGTGCCAAGGGCGTGATTCTCATCACCACCAAGCGTGGCAAGATTCAGCCTCTCACGATAGAGGCCCGTGCCAACACTGGCTTCTATGTACCCAAGCGCTATCCCAAGTTCTTGGGGGCTGCGGAGTATATGAGTCTCTACAACGAAGCGTTGATGAACGACGACCCTACACAGCCCAAGAAGTATAGCGATGAGCAGATTTATAACACAGCCCAGGGAACCAATCCATACCGCTATCCAGACATGGATTTCTATGGCAGTGACTATCTCCGTAAGGCTT
Organism: Bacteroides fragilis; assembly: GCA_963630065.1. Taxonomy (GTDB): domain Bacteria; phylum Bacteroidota; class Bacteroidia; order Bacteroidales; family Bacteroidaceae; genus Prevotella; species Prevotella fragilis_A. The sequence continues at coordinate 10,623 of CAVGLH010000033.1, forward strand.
ACAACCGTTCCGATGCTACGGTAGAGGTGACAGGTGGCAGCAAGTTTGCTAGGTATTACGCCAATTTCGGCGTGACTTACAACAACGGACTAATCAAGTATGGCGAGCACAAGAATGACAATAACCTGAATTTCCGTGTCCGTTCTAATATTGATGCAACCATCACCGACTGGTTGGGCGCATACGTAAATGTAGGAATCAACATCAGCAATGCTTATACCGGTCGTGGCGACTTCTGGGGAGCGGCCAACAGCCTTCGTCCAAATTGGTATACGGGCCTGGTTCCGACCAGCATGCTCGACCCCAACAATGCAAGTCTTCAGCAGATGGTGGGCAGTTCCAGCTTCCTCATCGACGGCCAGTATTTGCTGGGTGGAGCTTCCGACAGCCAGTCTACGGTCTTTGGCGACATGCTCACTGGCGGATATGTAAAGGACAAGAACCGCACCTTCTCATTCGACGTAGGTGTGAAGGCCGACCTGGGTATGCTTCTCAAGGGCTTGAGCTTTGAGACTGCTTTCAGCATAGATTATTGGGACTACTATTCAGAAGCGTTCAGCCAGACATATGCCACCTACGAGCCAACGTGGAGCAATGTGAACGGCCAGGACATGATCATCGGTCTTACCAAGTATAACAAAGACCAGTTGTCTCAGAATGAGTATATCGGGAGCAGCCAGTATTACCAGTCGATGGCCTTCCGTGCCCAGTTCAACTATAAGAATACTTTTGCCAAGTATCACAACTTGGACGTGGCGTTGGCAGCCTGGGGATATTCCAAGCAGAACGCCGCCGACGAGTATCACAACAGCTCAAGCTACCACAAGACAACCAATGCCAACCTCGGCTTGCGCCTGGGCTATAACTATGCGCAGACCTACTATGCCGAACTGGCAGCCGCTGCGGTGCATTCTCCCAAGTTGGCCGAGGGACATCGCGAGGCGCTCTCTCCATCCGTGACATTGGGTTGGAGACTGGGACAGGAAAAATGGTTCAAGAACGCCCTTCCTTTCTTCGATGAGGCCAAGGTCAATGCCTCATACGCAGTGCTCAACCAAGACATAGACATCTCTGACTATTATATGTACAAAGGCTACTATAACATGAAGGGCGGATGGTATCAGTGGATGGATGGAACTCAAGGCGGAAATACCAACTCTTCTGTAAGAGGTGGCAACGACCAGTTGGGCTTCATCAAGCGCAAGGAGTGGAGAGTCGGTTTGGAGGCTTCTGTCTTCAAGGGTTTGGTAACACTTGACTTCAACTACTTCAATCAGTTGACGGATGGCTTGCTTACGGATGGCAGCTCAACCCTTTATCCATCTTACTTCAATAGCTATCCTAATGGTTCGTTCTTGTCTTATACCAACTACAACCAGGATCTCCGCAAAGGATTCGACTATGCCCTCTACGTAAACAAGAAGATAGGAAAGGTAGATGCTAAGTTGGGTCTCACAGGACAGGTTTATTCTTCCGAGGCAAAACGCCGTGAGGAAAACAACGGCGAGAACACCTATCTGAACGCTCAGGGACAGGCTCTCGATGTGATTCGCGGCTATGTTTGCGAAGGCTTCTTTACACAGGAAGACATCGACCACTTGAACGCAGGTCTGGACCAGAGTGACCCCAACTTCGTGCCCAAGCACACCTTCGGCGACGTGAAGGCAGGTGACTTGAAATACAAGGATGTCAACGGCGACGGAGTGGTAGATAGCAAAGACCAGGTTGTGATGGGGAAATATGGCTGGAGCGCTTGCCCATATATCTATGGTGTCAACCTCACCTTGAAGTGGAAGCAGTTTACACTTTTCGCAGCCGGTACCGGCCAGATGGGTGCCAAGGCATTCAGGTCTAACGACTGGAGATACGGTTCTTCCAAATATACCGAGGTAATGAAGGGCCGTTGGACGGCAGAGACAGCAGAGACGGCTACCTATCCTCGCTTGACAGCTCTCAGCAATACCAACAACTACCGCAATTCAGGGTTCTGGATTTACAGTACAGACCGTTTCGACCTGAACAAGGTGCAGTTGACCTACGACATGCCGTCTAAATGGTTTACCGGCAAGGTGGTCAGCGGTATGAGCATTTATCTGCTCGGTGAGAGTCTCCTTACCATCAGCAAGCATCGCGAGTATATGGAGACCAACTACAGTTCGCCACAGTGCCGTTTCTACAACATCGGTTTGAAGATGTCATTCTAAGGGAATCGTCCTTTTTACAAACAACTAGATGATTAAAATTATGAAATTAAGAAATATAATCATGATATGTGCCTCTGCAGCCTTGTTGACAGCTTGCGACGATGTGTTCACGCCGGCTGTGGAAAACTTCAAGGACTTCGACCAGATAGATTCTGATCCTAATTTCGCAGCAGGTTTCTTGACAACGACCTATCGCGCACTTCCTGGCTATTACGACGGAAGTGATGTGGCTACAGATGACGCCGTGTCAAACGATAAGAGCAATAGCTGGATGAAGATGGCTACCGCCACCTGGACTTCTTCGAGCGATCCTACCGGCAAGTGGGCTTCTTGTCTCGGGGCAGTGCAGTATCTCAACACATTCCTCCAGCATGTGGATAATGTGAAGTTTATGAGAGACTCTACACAGAACAAGTTGCGCCAGATAAGAATGCGTGGCGAAGCCTATGGCCTTCGTGCCATCTTCCAATATTACTTGCTACGCTCGCATGCGGGATATACTACCGACGGCAAGTTGCTCGGTACCATTTTGAGCCGCCAGTTCTTGGGAACCAACGACAATCTCAATTTGCCGCGTCTCGACTTTCAGGAGAATGTGGACAGTATCTTGGTAGACCTCGATAGGGCGGAGAGTTTGCTTCCTGACGATTATGCAGACATTACCGACAACAATCAGATCCCGGAAAAGTATCGCAACATCGTAAGTGATGCCAGTGATTATTCGGTCGTGATGGGCAATAAGTCAAGACAGTTGATCAATGGCCAGATTGTCAAGGCGTTCCGTGCCCGTTTGCTCTTGTTGGTTGCCAGTCCGGCATTCTTGGAGAGCGAGGCCAATTATGCCAAGGCTGCCGATGCGGCTGCCAAGGTGATAGATTACGTAGGCGGCCCCGCTGGCTTGTCTGCCACGGGTGGTACTTATTATACCAATGATGACGAAATCAAAGCCATCAAGGAAGCCTCTAATCCAGCGGAAATCATCTGGCGAGAGAATCTTTCAACTTCTACAAACAGCGACGAGTCCAACAACTATCCTCCTTCGCTCAATGGGTCTGGGCGCATCAACCCAACTCAGAACTTGGTAGATGCCTTCCCTACTGCTACGGGCTATCCTATCACAGATGCCAGGAGTGAGTATGATGCAGCCAATCCATATGCCAACCGTGATCCCCGTCTGGCCAAGTACATCATTTACAATGGCGCAACCGCAGGCCCCAGCAATAAGGTTATCTATACGGGAAGCCAGGGGGGCACCGATGACGGTATTAATGTCAAGGACAACTCTACGCGTACCGGCTATTATCTGAAGAAACTCTTGAACATGACAGTGAATTGCTCTTCCACTTCTACCACAAAAGTGAGCAAATATACTCCTCGTCTCCGCTATACAGAGTTCTTCCTCGATTATGCCGAGGCTGCCAACGAGGCATGGGGACCTAAAGGAGACAATGGACACGGGTATTCCGCATACGACGTCATCAAGGCCATCCGACATCGTGCTGGCATCACCGACGATACTTATCTCGATGAGTGTGCCGCAGCCGGAAAGGACAAGATGCGCGAGTTGATTCGCAATGAGCGTCGTCTGGAACTCTGCTTCGAGGGCTTCCGCTTCTGGGATTTGCGCCGTTGGAAGGCAAATATGAACGAGACGGCAACAGGTATCGACTGGAATGGCAGTGAGTATACCAAGCTTCCGTCGGTGGAAAGCAGAGCCTATCAAGACTACATGATTTATGGTCCAATCCCATATTCAGAGACATTGAAGTACGACCAGCTTCTCCAGAATAAGGGCTGGCAATAATGAATCATTAACAACAAGACGATTACGATATGAAAACTTTAAGATTAATAAATACACTTAGCTTGGCAGCTATCGCAATGTTGGCAACAACCTCTTGCGAGAGCGGCAACCAGGAATTTGATTACGATGGCCAGACTTCCGTTTACTATGCCAAGCCAGCGTACGTACGTACGATAGAGTTGGGTGAAGACCAGGAGGTGGATTTGACGGAAGACAATCTGCACAATTTTAATATCATGGCATTCTGTGGTGGCGGTTACAACAACGGAAACACCGTTACCGTAGACTATGTAATCGACCCTACTTTGGTGGAGGGCAAGAGTATGGTATATAACAATGTGGAGAAACCCATGGTTGTCATGCCTCAGGAATATTATACCATAGAGAATGCCAATCAGTTTGTCATAGAAAAGGGAAGCTTGACGGGTGGCCCCAGAGTCCATCTCACCGATGCATTCTTCTCAGACCCCAAGAGCCTCGATGCCAACTATGTGATTCCTGTAAGATTGACAAAGGCTGTAGGAGTAGACAAGATTTTGGATGACTTGAACTATACCGTCTGCGCTGTTAAGTTTGTCAATCCCTGGCATGCTACCTATCTCCGCCGCGGCGTAGACCAGATTACGTATGCTGATGGTACATCCAGTCAATCAGTGCGCCATACGCAATATATGGAGAAAGGGGAACTGCTCAATGTCACAACGTCTGGGTTGAAACAGTCGAAGATGGTGTTGGGTGTAAAGGACAAACAAGGCAAGGAACATAATGTTACGCTTTTGCTCAACTTCGGTGATGACAACACTTGCTCCATTACAACTACCGATCAAGGTGCCGAGGTGTCGGGGTCTGGCAAGTTTGTAAAGGCTTGCGAGAATATGGGAGGCATCAAGCGCAACGCTCTCTACCTGGACTACAATGTCAAGGTGGAAGGTGTAGCTACTGTCGCAACCAAGGATACCATGGTGGTTCGTAACCGCGGTATTGTAGGTGAATATTTCACGATAAAGTAGAACTAATAAGAATTCACAGTCATGAAAAAAGTACAGAATCTTATCCTCGCCAGTGCAGCGGCAACATTGCTGCTCACTGGTTGCGCAGAGGATTATAAGTCGGATTTCAATCCTGCCAAGCCTGACGGTTTGGAGATGAATGAGTTCCTCAATCGTTTTGATGTGCTCAAGAGTTATACAGGACTGCGTCTGGCCACCAATATGGACAAGACTACGGCTGAGGCGCAGAACACGGCGTTCGGTCAGGTGGTCAGCAACTTCAATGAAGTGGTGTTGACGAATGCGTTCGACCATTCTGTTGTGGTCAACAATGCCGGTGAGATAGATGCCAATTCTTCGGAAAAAGCAGTTGGCTATATCGCTGATAAGAATGTGAAGATTTTTGGCAGTACATTATGTTCGCCAACGACCTTCAACTTGAGCTATATGAAAGAAGTGGTTTCCGATACCTATGTTCCAGGTTCTGAGGGTGAAGATGACTTCGACCTGGAAAATTTTGAAGGTATGGAGTTGGGCACCAAGATTCCTGGATCGGCTGGCAATGCGGAAGTCGTGGAGGATCCTGACGGGCTGAATGGGCATTGCATTCATTATACCCAAGGCTTCAATCATCCTTTTGTAGACATTACTCTTCCCAGTGGAGTCTCCTTGGGACAAATCAAGAAACTCTTTTTTGATTATCGTACTTATGGCGGTGGCTGGATTGTCACCAATGTATGCAAGGTAGTGGTTGATGGCACAACGATAGAGGTTTCCCCCAAGAGTGCTAAAGACCAGGGTGTTGTGGCTAATACTTGGGGCAAGATGACTGTTGATTTTGAGGATCTTGGTATCATAGACAAACTCAATACCTCTCAGAAAGCGGCCAAGAGCTTTAAGATTGGTATTGGTGAGATTGTCAGTGCCCCAGACTATTACATTGATAACGTCAGAGTTCATGCCAGCTTCAACAATCCGGGCTATTATGAACCTCGTCCTGCAGAAGAGAAAAAGGCGGATGCCATCAAGGTCATGACCGACTATATCAATGGTGTGGTTGGTCTCGTAGGTGACAAGGCCGATGGATGGATTATTGCAAGTGATGCCTTGAATGCCGGTACGGAGATGGATGTATTGAAGAACTCGGAGACGAGCTATGATGCTGAGACGGAGTTCTATATGAACGATTATCTCGGTGATAACTTTGTGGCAGATTTGGCAAAGATTGCCCATAGCGCAAATCCTGACTTGAAGTTGTTCTATAGCGACTATGACTTGGAGAATGATGAAATCAAACTGGATAATTGCTGCGAGATGTTGAAGCAGTGGAACGAAAACGGTGCTCAACTGGCAGGTGTTGATGCTCAGATTCACTTGATTTATAATCCTTCAGACATGGAGTACATCAAGGCAAACTATGAGAACATGCTGCAGAAGTTGGCGGCTACCGGTTTGCAGGTTCGTCTCTCCGGGCTTGACATGGCAGCCACCGATGAGAACGGCTTCTCTTTGAAGATGGATGATTTGACAGATGACCAGCTGAAGGGTATGGCCGACTTCTACTCATACATTATCAGCAAGTATCAGGAGATTGTGCCTGCGGCCCAGCAGTATGGCTTGTCTTTCACTCCCATCAACCAGGGTACTTCAAGCGTGGGCTTGTGGTCTGGTTACAATCGTCTGCCTACTTATGTAGGTGTGGCTAATGGATTAAATTCAAAGACAACAGAATGGTAAGGAAATTATTAGTCTTAATTTTAAGTTTCGTAACAGTCGCAGTAAGTCAGGCTCATGATGGGCCTGCACTGCGACGAGTTATTTCGACTTCGCAACCGGTGTGGATCATCCATATTGACACCTGGAACGATCCCGACCCTCAGCGCATCATCGACATGGTGCCGGAGGACATCAAACCGTATGTTGTGTTCAACCTTTCTCTCTCCGCCACGCAGGCTACTTGCCCCGATGGCGAGAAGGTTTGTGATTCCTGGATGAAGGTTTGTGCCCGCAACAGGGTTTGGACCATGATTCAGTGTGCCAGTGGTGCTTGCAGCGCCTTCCCTGACGATGACCTCACCATCTACGAGAAATACTTCAAGGAATATCCCAACTTCCTGGGTTGGAACTTTGCCGAGCAGTTTTGGGGATTTGGCGAGGATCGTAAGAGGGAAGTAGTGGATGAGAATGGCCAGATTCAGACGGTTACCTATAAGAACCCTGATTTCTTGACCCGCCTTGATTTGCTTCGCCAGATTTACGAGCTTTGCCATAAGTATGGCGGCTATCTGGCAGTGAGCTTCACCCAGGCCTGTTACTCTGCCAACATGATGCCTGTGGCATACATGAAACGCAATGCCAAGATGCGCGAGTTGCTCACCAATGACAAGGACCACTTCCTCTGCTGCGAGAAATATACCATGATGAATGGTTTCTTCGACATCGAGAGCAATTGTCTCGGAGCTTATCTTGGTGGCTATGCCGGCCAGTATGGCATCCGCTTCGATGCCTGTGGATGGTATGGCAGCGATGTGGAAAGAGACGAGAGCGGTAACATCAAGAAGGATGCCAATGGCAATGAAATCCGCAAGATTTACAGCGACTTCCCCAAGGCTTTGGGAGCTATTCCTATATTGGAGCATGTAGCCTTGACGGGTGAAACGGTCATCGACGGCCCCGAGACTATTCCATTGGAAGACTCCCGCGAGATTCCTGCCACCAAGACGGCAGATGGCTATACTCATCGCAACTGGGGATGGTTCCCTCATTTCCGCAACATCAACATTGATATGTTCCGCAAGATTTTGGACGGTACCATCCGCATTCCTTCCCGTAGCGAGGTGATAGCCCGTACCAAGGTTTGCATTCAGAACGACATCACTCCGAAGTATGCCAATACTGCCCAGAATGAGTTGGAGCCTTATCTCGCTCCGGAGACTCTGTATGACGGGCTTTACCGCCAGGATTGCGACCATAACGGTGTGATGTGGCCAAGCTCGGCTTTGACCAACCGTTGGTGGACCAAGAGCACAGGACGATATCCTGCCATTCCTGTGGTTTACGATTTGCTGGATGACGAGGCCAAGAAGTTGACAGCCATCAAGTCTAGTGAATACGAGAGCCGCTGGGGAGTGACGAAGACCAAGCAGACGGAGCTGAACCGTATTTTCACGGCAGAGTATTCCGGCAAGATTTATGCCAGCCGGCTGGAGAATACTTGGATTACATACAATCCGTACCAGTATGACGAGAAGCAGACTCCTCTTACAAACAAGACGGCAGGTATGGAGTATGTGCGTGAGTATTATGCCAGCACCCGCCGTGCCACAGGCAAGATTCCGTTCAAGTACAACACTTGTACCAACGTGACCGTAGATTACGCTCCATATTCCTCTGTGTTGATGCGTGAGACTTCAGACAAGTTGCACTTCTATCTCCAGAATTATCGTTTGCAAGACGGTATGAATCTGGAGCAAGGCAATCCCAAGCTGAACGATGACAAAAACCTTCCGGAGTTCGCTCAGCAGGAAGACATCTTGAAGATTGTGGGTGCTACCTCTGAGCCTACCCTTACTTGGAAAGATCGTGGCGACCACTCGGCAAGTACCGTTACTACAGCATGGGATGCCGGCAGCAAGACCTTTACCATCACGGTAAAGCACAACGGCCCATTGGACATTGACGTGAAGTGTAGCGGTGCCAATACGGCAAAGCGTGAGACGAAGATTACTCCATCTGTCATAGAGAAACCAGCAGTGCCTGATGCATATGAGGGGGAGATGCAGTATGAGTTTGAAAATTTCGACTATAAGAACATCGAGTCGTGCATGGCCAATGCCTGGTGGAGTGGGGATAAGATTCGTGACTATTCCGGTCAGGGGTGCTTGAAGATGGGCACCAACAAGAGTGCTTCTCTCCGTGGCTACACCCCTGTGCCCAAGGCGGGCAATTACAAGGCTGTAGTGCGCTACATGAGCGACAACGCAGCTGCCACCTTGAAGGTGACCACCAGTGGCGGAGAAAAGACCATCACTTTGCCTAAGACTACCATGCCGGCAGGTTATCAGGTTCGCCAGCACTGGGCTGAATACACATTTGACATTGACATCAACGATGTTAACACCAATATGCAGATCGACTATGTGAGTGGCGGCGCTGCTACATTGGATTGCATCACGCTCAACTATGCTGGTGGCAGCACTGCCATCAAGGGTGTGTCTGACGTCACAGGGGTAGTGGACCGCGTGGAGTATTACGATATGCAAGGTGTGCGCATTCCTGCTGCAAAGAATGGCTTGAACATTCGTCGTGTATACATGAAGAACGGTAAGTCATATACCGAGAAAGTTGTAAAATAAGTTATTAATTTAAATGTAGTCATTATGAAGAAGTTTATTTTGAAGACAGCGGCTTTTGCTATAGTAATGATGTCGGCTTCTGTTTCTGCCAATGCGCAGGATATGCTGACAAAGGGTATGTATCATGAGTGGTCTGGTCCGGAAGCTGACGCTACCATCGTGAAAGAGGAGCCGGGCAACTGTGAGTTTAACATCGGAACTGGCGAGGCTGCTGGTCAGATTTATGGCCATAGCACCGTTCCTGTAAAATGTTATGCTGATGTTTCCGCATACGATGAAATCATGGTGGTTGGCGAGGCTGGCAAAGTTACGCGTTTCTGTATGAATCGCCAGTTTGGTGATGATGAGAAAACTGCGGAAAATGCAGCTGAAATGATGGTGGATGCAAGAATCACGCTTGACTCCAATGGTATGGGTACTCTCGATTTGCACAATCTGGTACGGGGAACCATCACGGATGATTATGCTCATATCAACGCCATCAAGGATGGAAATTGGAGTACTCAGAAGGTTACGGCTATCGGACTTGTCAAGAAAGACCCTACTGGCATTGCCACGGTTACGGATTTTGCAACTGGTGAGGTTTTGGAATCTTACAATGTGGCAGGTGCTCGTGTAAGCGCAAAGGCCAAGGGCGTTGTTATCTTGAAGTATAAGAATGGCAAGACAGTCAAGATAGTCAACAAATAATTTGCAGCCGAAAAAATGAATATGAGATTTTTAAGGTTTATATATTGTTTAGATAAAGGTTGTTTTTGGTAAGGTTTAGATTGTAAACCGAATGTTAGGTTAGTTAGTTGTGTGTGAATTCAATTTTGATAACATAATAATCAGTAAATTGAATCATGATTAATTGGTTTTTGGAATGGTGCGTAGTGATACGCGCCATTCTTGCATTCTGTCTTTTTCATAAAGTATCTGTTACATACTGCAAATGCTTTATAGATGTAATTCTGTATCTTTGCAACCACAAAACAAAACTTAACGAAATGACAATGAAAAGAATCTTTCAGCTACTCGCCTTGTTGCTCCTTGTGGCAACCAAGAGCTTTGCGCAGTATGGCGGATTTCCCATCAGCCTGGAGGTGAACGGGACGAAACGCAACTGCCCGGTGTATGTCCCCCAAAACCTGGAGAAGAACCGGCCGCTCCTCATCGCCCTGCATGGCAGATGGGGAAACGGTATGGATATGGCCAACTGTACCCACTTCGAGATACAGGCAGACACCGCCCGGTTTGTCGTGGCTTGTCCCGACGGTTTGGTTCGCCCGGAGTTGGGAGGCGGGTCGAACACGGGTTGGGATGCCAATGGCACGACCGACGACGACGTGGAGTTCTTCAAGAAAATCATCGACTACATGAGCAGGCATTACGACATCGACCGCAAGCGTGTCTATCTCTGCGGCTTCTCGCTCGGAGGCATGATGACTTACCATTGCATCAATGTGGCAAGCGACATCTTTGCCGCCTTTGCCTCGGCAAGCGGCTATCGCCTCAATGAGTATACGCCGGTATATACCAGCAAGCGCCGGGTGCCAATCATGCACTTGCATGGCAAGAACGACGGGTTTGTGGTTTATAACAACTTGCAGCCACTCATCAACAATTGGGTGAAGGCCATTGGGGCCAACCCTGAACCAGAGGTTGCGGAAAAGGCGAGTGTCTATACCCGTCGCCACTACTTGCCTTTGGATGGAGGATATGAGTTCGACTTCTATTCGCTCGACGGTTATGGACATGAGTATAAGAACACCGACAATTTCAACGAGAGTGATGTCATCTGGAACTTCCTCCGTCGCTATACGCTCGATACCCCGGCAAAAGGTACCACGGATGTAAAGTCTGTGGCAAAAAAAAAAATCAGGAACCAAAGGTAATAAGAGTGCTAAACGCAGCCGGACAAGTAGTAAATGAGAATTCAAAGGGCCTCGTGTTCCTCTCTATGGACAATGGCCAGGTATTAAAAGTATATAGAAAATAAAAATATGAAGAAGTTTAGGTTTTATCATATAAGGATAAACCGAAATTATGTTAGCTGTGACAGGTTGGTCGAGCCGTGAGACTCGACCAGACTTTAAGTTATATATTTCTAGCGTAAATCTTACAGTGTCTATTGAACTCCCAGGATTATGTTGGCATCAATGCCTAGTTCTTTATTTATTTTGCGAGCCACATTGAGCGTAGGCTCACATCTACCAGAAAAGTAGTCGCTGATACGTGAAGGACTTACTCCTAATAATTCGGACAATTTTGTTTGGTTGAGCCCCATTTCGTACATTCTGAGTTTTAGAATGTCGATTAGCGAAGGTGACTTGATAGGATAGTGTTCATCCTCGTATTCTGAGACTAGTTCTGACAAGAGGTCAAGTTCTATCAGATTTTTGTCTGTTTTGGGAGTGTTGTCATCCACAAGAGGCAAGAGTTCCTCGATTCTTGCCATAGTTGCATTATATGTCTTTTTATCTTGTATCTTGGCCATAATTACTATATATTTTTAGCGTTAATCTTATCATATTCTGCATGAGTGCCGATAAAACGTATCAATACTGTCTTAATCGTGAATTTTATCACCACAATCAAGCGATAGTCGTTACCTTTTATGTTGAACACATAGTGTTGGTTGCCCACACTGTCAACACTATTGAAGGTCTTCTTCATGTCGGCAAAGCAAGTCCATTCAGCTTTCTTTGTCTTTTGGTACCATTCTTCAAGTGCTACTTCTGCTGAAGCATGCTCGGTATAGTACTCGATGATTTTGCTTCTTGCTATGATTCTCATTATAAAATTTCCTTTAGATGCTGCAAATATAATGCTTTTCTTTTATATTGCAAAACTTTTTATTGAAAAATAAAAGAATTATTCCTTTTTTCTTTTTCGTAAAGAATCTGTTACATATTACAAATGCTTTATGGATATAATCCTGTATCTTTGTAACCACAAAACAAACTTAACGAAAAGACAATGAAGAAGAGAATGTTGATTTGTGGCGTCTTGGCGATGATGATGTCTTCGGCAAGCGCCCTCGAAAAGCAAGTGGCTAGCCCTGACGGCAAGCTCGTGGTGACAGTGAACGACAATGATGGCAAGCCCAGCTATCGGGTGACTCTCGATGGCAAGGTGT
>CAVGLH010000034.1:0-22820 GCA_963630065.1 Bacteroides fragilis
TAAGTTCATCCGAGAGGAAATCTGTCCAGCGATTCTGCATATTGGTGGTGCTTCCTCGTCCATCGGTGATAGAATTGCCGAGGACGGCAACAACAGGTACTGATTCCTCTGTTTTTACATCAATGGCAGAAAGATTGTACCAATGGTCTACATTCTCTTGCTTGCCAAATTCTGCGCTCGTTGGCTTCGCTGCTTTACCTTTCACATTATTAACAATATAAGAGGTGGTACGCGAACCACGATGCGACGTTGCATTTACGGGTGTCTGCGTACCATAATCAATGGTAATCGAGAGACGCTGACCCGATTTCAGATTATATTTGGCTACATCTGAGTAAAGGGCCTTTCCCGCAGCGATGGTAACGTTCCTTTTGCCGGAGAAAGTAAGATACCTTACGGTTTTCTCCTTAACGGTCCAGTTGTTCTCATCACCTACATCAGCCAGATACACCGACTTGATTTCAACTGGCTCCTTACTGAACTCGTTGCTGAGTTTCATTCTAAGCTCCTTGCCTCCAAAGGACACATGCACCACTTGACGACAAGACCGATTGCTCAAACTTTCCTTAGGCATATCCCCCTGCCCCGTATACTCCACGGCAGTGGCCCATGTACCTTTCCATACTTGCTGAGCATTTGCAAACTGAGCGATGCCAGCCAGCAAAATTGTCATGTAGAAGATTCTTATTACTTTCCTTATCATTGTTTCTACGTTTTTAGTTACACTATTCAATTCAACGATGCAAATATACGAAAAACATACGAATAACAGGTTAAACAATGGTTGCCATAACATTTCTAATTGTCTCATAGCACGAGAAGAGACGAAAAAGACAAGGAAACAAAAGTACACGATACATATTGTGACGTTTTTATTTGTTTCTTTCGAAGTTTTTTACTACTTTTGCAACCATATAACCTAAGTGAATAAAGAAACATATAGAAACAAGCTATTAAATATGAGATATTCAAAACAATGTTTTACGGCATTCGTCACCTTTTTCCTATCACTCATGATATGGGCCGACAGCGGCGAACTGTTTACTTCCGGCAAACTATCCAGTTCGCTCATTAACTGCATCGTACAAGACAAATACGGTTACATCTGGGTTGGCACGGAATATGGCCTCAACAGATTTGACGGCTATCGTTTCACCAACTACCTGCACGACGAGAAAGACACCACCTCTATCACCGACAACATTATCTCGGGGTTTCTCGTCGACAAGAAAGGCAACCTCTGGATAGGCTCAGCCAAGGGACTGATGCGCTACAACTATAATACCAACAATTTCACTCGCCTAAAATTTCCCGATGGCAGAAACCCTCGCATCTACTCGATTGTAGAAAGCCATCGTGGTGACATTTTGTTGGGCACAGCAGGTTTCGGCCTCTATTCGGTGAAAAAAGGAACGGTAGAAAAAGCACCCGACAACAAATTTACAATTACCCGCGAACGGCAATATGCCGAGCGCGACTCAGACGTGTTCTTCACCCACATCTACGAAGACCAGCACCACTATCTGTGGCAAAGCAGCCACCTATCCACCTTCACCCGATTCATCGAGCAAAAAGGCAAGGTGTACCGAAAGAACTTCAAATCACCATACGGCGCCCCAGTAGCCTTTATTCAGCATCGCCAGCAGGCGATGCTCATCGTATGCATGTATGGCATCATATACTACAACTACCAAACAGGGCGCATTGCGGATGCCGGTTACAACTTTGGAGAATATCGCAACAACGTAACCATCAACAACGCCACCTTCGACCACGAGGGCAATCTATATATAAGTACCTCAGAACATGGAGCATTGGTAATAAAGAAAGGCAGCAACCATGTAGAACAGTTGGAAAACAGCAACAGCAACTTCAATCTCGCCACCGCTTTTGTCAACGACATTATCGAAGACAAGGACTACAACCTTTGGATAGGCTGCTATAAGAAAGGACTCTACTTGCTCAACCAACGCCAGGAGGCATTCAACTCGTGGAGTTTCTCTGCCCAAAACTACATCATTGGCAGCAGCGTTTCGTCTATCGCCCCTGGCGAAAAGGGCGAGACTTGGTGCACCGTCCAAAACAGCGGTGTCTATTGCTTCGACCCTTCTGGCAAAATCATCGCACACCCCACATCACCAGCAGGCACATGTATCATCTACAAAGATCGCCGTGGCGACTACTGGATAAGCAATGGCAACGCACTCTACAAATACGAACCGAGCACGGGAGCTTACCAGCAGAAGTTGAGTTTTACAAGTGCCGGCATCTACTGTATGACCGACGATGCCCAGGGCAACCTTTACATCTCGGTATACAGCAAGGGACTATATATATATAATGTAAAGAGCGGCGAGCTGAAGGTTCTCAACATGCAGCAAAGAAGCAGCCTGGGCAACCTATGCAACGACTGGGTGCGCAGTATGGCTCTCGACCACACAGGGCATCTTTGGATTGGAACATCCAACGGTGTATCTTGCCTCAACACACAGACTTATAGCTTCAATGACTTTGGCGGAAACGTCATTTTGAAAAACAAGCAAGCCAACAGCATCTGTGAAGCTGGCAATGGAAGGATTGTCATTGGTACTGAAGAAGGCTTATACCTCTACGATCGCAACAAGAAGAATCTCTCTGCATTCCCCCACTCAGAGGCTTTGAAGGGCAAGCAAATATGCAGTATCGTAAAAGACCGTCAAGGAGACTTGTGGATAAGTACGACTATGGGCATTTGGCAATACGAGTCGAAGACCAAGCAGTTTATTGGACATATCAATGGCAACGGCCTTACCACGCGCGAATACGTATTGGGCTCGGCAATGCACACAAGCAACGATCTCATCGGCTTTGGAACCAACGATGGAATCACTGTTTTTTATCCAGAAGTAGTGAAAGCGAACAAGATGGAGCTAGGCAATGTACACCTTACCAACTTCATCATAGACGGCAAACCAACCAATTGCCTCGCCGACCATTTCTCCGTTCCATATTCACAAAACTCGTTCACCCTTGAGTTTTCATTGCTCAACTATAAGAACACCGACAATATCAGTTTCCAATATCGCATCAACGAGGGCAATTGGAACAGTACTAACGAAGGAGCCAACTCCGTATCATTCAACAAGCTGAAGCCCGGGAAATATACAATTGAAGTGAGAGCAACCAGCAATGGCAACTATTCGAAGCGACCTACCATCATCACTATCAACGTGAACGACCCCTGGTATGCATCCATTTGGGCTTACATTATCTATGCGCTTGTTGCCGCAGGCTTCATTCTGTTTGTCATATATAGTTACGAACGCCGCCGCAAAGCAGATTTTGAGGAAAGCAAGATGCAGTTCCTTATCAATGCCACCCACGACATCCGTTCGCCCCTTACCCTCATCATGGGGCCACTCAACAAATTGAAAGGCAAAATAACTGATCCTGAAAGCCAGCAAGACATCAAGACCATCGACCGTAACGCCCAGCGTCTGCTGCTCCTTGTAAATCAAATACTTGACGAGCGAAAGATTGATAAAAACCAAATGCATTTGCACTGTCAGCAGACCGACCTGAAGGAATTTCTGCGCGGCATCGTCTCGCTATACGATTTCAATGCCCAAGAACGCAACATCAACCTCAGCCTGAAAGAAGACAGCAGCTTGGAGGGAACTCCTGCATTAAAAGTATGGATAGACCGCATCAACTTCGACAAGGTGATTAGCAACCTGCTTTCCAATGCAATGAAATATACTTTCAACGGAGGTGACATTACAGTTATCATGGGAAAGAACGAGCAAGAAGCTATCATCAAGGTAGTGGACACTGGTATCGGACTGAAAGAAGAGAAAACAGAAAAGCTCTTCGAGCGATTCTATCAAGGCACCAATGGCAGCGGACTCCACATCGAGGGCACAGGCATAGGCCTGAACCTTTGCCGTGCTTTCGTCGAGATGCACGGAGGAAAAATCAAAGCTTACAACCGGACAGACGGCACGAAAGGTTCTTGCTTCGAGGTTCGCATCCCGTTAGGCAACAAACATCTTCAACCTGAAGAGATACTGGTCAAAGAAGTTGGGAAAAACAACGAATTCATCGGCAAAAAAGTGCAAGCCAATCGCAATCTCACTATTTTAATAGTAGATGACGACGCAGAGATAGCCCACTATATCAAGACCGAACTGAGCGATTGGTATCGCTTCGACCATGCCAGTAACGGCAAGGAGGGTCTCAAGATGTTGCTTACCGGAAAATACGATCTTGTGATAAGCGATGTTATGATGCCTGAGATGGATGGAATCTCCATGCTCAAGAAAATCAAAGCAAACTCCAATGTAAGCGACATACCCGTCATTCTACTCACCTCAAAAAGCGAGGTGGAAAACCGTTTGGAAGGTCTGCGCAAGGGGGCTGACGCATTTCTCGCCAAGCCTTTCAACATGGAAGAACTACACATTCTCATAGACAATCTGGTGGACAACGTGCGTCGCATACGCGGTAAATATAGCGGTGCACAAGGTCAGAAGGAGAAGATAGAGCCGATTCAGGTGAAAGGCAATAACGATGCACTGATGGAACGGGTGATGAAATATATCAACGACCATCTTGCCGACCCAGAACTGAACGTGGAAAGACTCACTGAAGATGTGGGCATCAGCCGCGCCCAACTGCACCGCAAACTGAAGGAGATAGCTGGTGTGTCTGCGGGCGAATTTATCCGCAACATCCGTCTGGAACAGGCAGCGCGTCTCATCGCCGAAGGAAAAATCAATATCACGCAAGTGGCTTATTCTGTAGGTTTCAACAACCAGACCCATTTCTCCACTGTGTTTAAAAAACACTACGGCATGTCGCCAAGCGAATATGCTGAAACAAAGAGAAATGAGAAATAAACAAGCAATTATACACAATAAGGTGTTTTTTCGTATCTTTGCAAACGAAATATAAGTTATAAACAACTAATAATCCTGCAAGATATGAAAAAATACCTTATTTCATTGATGATGGTGTTCGCTTCGCTCCATGCCTCGGCACAGGGCGACGGTTCGCAACTGTGGCTCGGCAAGCCATACGCCAACTCCTGCCAAGTGACTACCACGACGGAAGACAATGCCACCGTGAAGATTGCCCGGCAAGAGCTGGCGAACAACTGGCGCGGCAAGACCGTGAGCCTGAAAATCGACAAGAGTATGAACTTGGGTGAGGGCTACAACATCTATGCCCGTCCCGCCCACCAAGGCGACAACATCGAGTATGAGGCCACCATAACAGCCAGCACCCCCATCGGTTTGCTCTATGGAGCCTACGAACTGATTCGCCTGCAAAACACCGATGCCTACAACACGGGCAGCGGCAAGCAACAGAACTTCGGTAAGACCATCGACGAGACGGAGAAGCCACAGGTGGGTCTTCGCATCCTCAACCACTGGGACAATCTTGACGGCAGCATCGAACGAGGCTACGCCGGCAAGAGCATCTTCAAGTGGGAGGAAATCAAGGTGGGCAAGAACGGCAAGGGAGGCAGCATCTCCAAGGGCCTGCACGACCGTCTCGTTACCTATGCCCGCGCCAACGCCTCGCTCGGCCTCAACGGCACCGTGCTCAACAATGTGAACGCTTCGCCCAAGATGATGACCGGCGAATATATCAATAAGGTGAAGGTCATCGCCAACATCCTCCGCCCCTACGGCATCCGCGTGTACCTCAGCATCAACTTTGCCTCGCCGATGGCACTCGGCTACACCAAGACTGCCGACCCACTCGACAAGAAAGTACAGCAGTGGTGGCAGAAGAAGGCCAAGGAAATCTATCAAACCATCCCCGACTTCGGTGGATTCCTGGTAAAAGCCAACTCCGAGGGACAGCCTGGCCCGGGCGACTACCATCGCACGCATGCAGACGGAGCCAACATGCTGGCCGATGCCCTGAAGCCTTTCGGCGGAACGGTAATCTGGCGGAGCTTCGTATATGGAGCCAACCACAAGGGCGAAGACCGTGTGAAGCAAGCAGTGAGCGAGTTCAAGAACCTCGACGGACAGTTCCGTGACAACGTCATCCTCCAGTCGAAGAACGGTCCGCTCGACTTCCAGCCCCGCGAACCATACGCCCCCATCTTCGACAACATCCACAAGACCCCGCAGATAGCCGAGCTACAAATAACCCAGGAATATCTCGGCCAGTCGAAGCACCTCACCTATCTCGCCCCGATGTGGAAAGAGTTCTTCGAGTTTGTGAATCCACAGAAGTTGGTTGGCATCGCCGGCGTTGCCAATATCGGTAACGATGACAACTGGTGCGGCCATCCATTCTCACAAGCCAACTGGTACGCTTTCGGTCGTTTGGCATGGAATCCTTCGCTTTCATCGGAAGAAATTGCCCACGAATGGCTCGTTCAGACCTACGGATGCCAGGACGAGAAATTCACCAAGCCCGTGGAGATGATGATGCTTACCTCCCGTGAGGCCTGCGTCAACTACATGATGCCTCTCGGACTTCACCACATCTTCAAGTTCGACCACCACTACGGCCCGGAACCCGACGGTTTCATCGCCAGTTATCCCTTGGAGTGGTGCCCCGTATATTACCACAAGGCAGACAGCGTTGGAATAGGCTTCGAACGGTCTTCTAACGGTACCAATGCCGTGGGGCAATATCCCGAGCCCTACCGCAGCCTGTACGACAACATCGAGACTTGCCCCGAGGAATATCTGTTGTGGTTCCATCATGTGCCTTGGACCTACAAGATGAAATCAGGCAGCACGCTGTGGGAAGAGCTTTGCATGAAATACAACCAGGGCGTGGCCATGGTGGAGGTGTACCGCGACTATTGGCACACGAGTGCCAAGCCCTATATGAAGGGGCATGAACAAGAGTGGCAGCACACCGACTCGCTGCTCAACGTGCAACTCAACAATGCGAAGGAATGGAGGAATGTTTGCCTCCAGTATTTCCAGGGTTTCTCCCACCAGTCCATCCCACAACAATAAAACCAATTAAGTCATGAAAAAAATAGTTATCCTCACGACAATTCTGCTTGCCAACCTAGGCATGCTTTCCGCTAGCGTGAAGCTGCAAAAGCAGGGTACAGCCACCCAACTCACGGTAAACAACAAGCCGATGCTGCTCTTGGCCGGCGAGCTCAGCAATTCAGCGGCCACCAGCACTGGCGACATCGCAGCCGCCTTCGAGAGCATGAGCCAAAGTGGCGTGAACGCCGCCTTCGTGCCAGCATATTGGGAGTTTGTAGAGCCGAGCGAAGGCAAATATGACTTCACCCTGGTAGACAACGTCATCGCAACCGCAAGGAAGCACGACATCAAGGTCATCTTCCTATGGTTTGGCGCATGGAAGAACTCCATGAGCTGCTACGCTCCACTATGGGTAAAGGAAAACACCAAGCGTTTCCCCCGCGCCCTCACCGAGACAAGCAAGCCCCTCGAGATTTGTTCCGCATTCAGTGAGAACCTCGTGCAAGCCGACAAGCGGGCCTTCTGCGAACTGATGAAGCACCTCAAGGCGGTGGATGAACAGCAGAACACGGTAGTGATGGTGCAGGTTGAGAACGAGATTGGCATGCTCGAATCGGCCAGAGACCATTCGTCGCTTGCAGAGAAAGCCTACAAGCAGCCAGTACCTTCCGAACTTCTCAAGACTTTGAAGCTGGACAAGAAGGGCACTTGGGCCGAGGTGTTCGGCACCGACCGCTACGCCGACGAGAAATTTCAGGCCTACCACTACGCCAAGTATGTGGAGCAACTGGCCTCAGCGGGAAAGGCCATCTACAACCTCCCGATGTATGTGAATGCAGCCATGGACAGCCGCGGCCGCAAACCTGGGGAATATCCTTCGGCAGGTCCGCTCGCCCACCTTATTAATATATGGAAGTGCGGCGCACCGAGCATCGATGTCTTCGCCCCAGACATCTACGATACGGGCTTCAAGGGATGGGTGGCCAAATACAAGCGTGCCGACAACCCCTTCCTCACACCTGAAGTGAAATGCGACCAAAACAGCGGTGTCAAGGCTTACTACACCTTCGGCGAGACCGATGCCATCAGCTTCAGCCCCTTCGCCCTCGACCAGGCCGCCCCCGAAGTAAAAAGCAGCGTCAACAGTTCCTACCAGTTGCTGCGCCAGCTCTCCCCCATCCTGCTGCAGCACCAAGGCAAAGGAAACAACTGGGGATTGCTCTTCGACCAGGAGGACAAGGAACGAGTGATTGAGGACGGAGATATCGTGATGACGTGCCGCCACTTCTTCACCCTTCCCTGGGATCCCCGTGCCACCGACGGCAGCAAATGGCCAGAAGGAGGAGGACTCATCCAGAAGATAGGAAAGAACGAATACCTCGTGGCCGGCAACGGCATCGTGGTAGTGTTTCAAAGCAAGACCGAGAAGCAGCAGGCCGAAGAGAAGAGGTTGGGCGAAGACGGATTCGTAGACAATGGCGGCAAGGAATCTACCCCAAGCAAAGCCACCCAGTTTAAGGGCAAGCGCATCGGCATCGGCTACGTAGACCAAGTGGAGGTAGACAAAGACGGCTGCCTTAAGTTCGTCCGCCGCGACAACGGCGATCAAGACCACCAAGGCCGCCATGCCCGCATCTCCTGTGGAGAGAACAAGATACTCCATATCAAGCTTTATGAATATTGAAATAAAAATAGTCAAAAATACACCTATTCAACAATCTATGGGGATATGTTGTTGCATAGCCCATTTTCATATGTCTATTTGTGCTTTTTTGTTTCAAATGAGACAAACTGAAACACGGATGACACAATAATTAACCACGCTTAACAAATAAAAGACTATCTTTGCAACAGAAAATTGAAATTCTAACCAGTTAATTTAAAAACCAATTAATCATGAGACATGCAGATAATGCTTTAAAGTACCTCTCATTGCTCTTCATTATGCTGATATTCCCATATGGGGGGATATTCGCTCAGAGCAACAATGTTAAGGGTACGGTTGTCGCTGACGATGGTCCAGTCATCGGAGCGACTGTTCGTGTTAAGGGGCAACCAAATGCAGCTGCCGTCACAGACTTGGACGGCAACTTCACACTGAAAGCTCCTAAGGGTGCAACATTGCAAATCTCTTATCTTGGCTATAAAGATAAAGAGGTGAAAGTGGGAAACGGTCCTATCGACGTAACCTTGGAGTCGGACGCACAGGCGCTGAACGAGGTTGTGGTAGTTGGATATGGCACCATGCGCAAGTCTGACTTGACCGGTGCCGTGACCCAAGTAGACAACAAGGCCTTCGAGAAGTCGGTCTCAACCAGCATCGACCAAGTGCTTCAAGGTAGAGCAGCCGGTGTGCAAATCCAAGCCAATACCGGTACGCCTGGCGGTAGCAGCACCATCCGTATCCGCGGAACCAACTCCCTGAACGCCACGTCGCAACCAATCTTTGTCATCGACGGTGTTATTATCGACTCCGATGGTTCCGACAACGGCAACACCAATCCCCTTTCTGGCATCAACCCGAGCGACATCCTGACGATGGACATTCTGAAGGATGCATCAGCCACAGCTATCTACGGTTCGCGTGCAT
Organism: Bacteroides fragilis; assembly: GCA_963630065.1. Lineage (GTDB taxonomy): Bacteria > Bacteroidota > Bacteroidia > Bacteroidales > Bacteroidaceae > Prevotella > Prevotella fragilis_A. The sequence goes on from CAVGLH010000034.1 coordinate 9,544, forward strand.
CCAACGGTGTAATCATGATTACCACCAAGCGCGGTCAGAACGGCGAGGCACAGATTACATACGATGGTTATGTGGGCTGGCAGACTATGCCCAAGAAGCTCGATGTGATGAACCTGAGGCAATATGCTGAACACTACAATGCCATCAGCGAAGCCAAGATCAAGCCCGCTTCCAGCACCTGGTTGCGCCCAGACCTCCTCGGCGACGGTACCGACTGGCAGGACGAATTGTTCAACACCGCCATGATGACCAACCACAGTCTTTCTCTATCGGGCGGCAACGGACGTACCACCTACGCCATCTCAGCTGGCTATCTCAATCAAGGCGGTATAGGTCTGGGCACAAGCTTCAAGCGCCAGACCTTGCGCGGAAACATCGACACCGAACTGAAGAAATGGCTCAAGGGAGGCATCTCATTCTCACTTTCCGACTCCAAGCAGGAGATGGAGAAGAACTGGGACATCATCATGACAGCATTGAAGTCGCAGCCCTCTGTGGCCGTGCGCAATCCCGAAGGCAACTACGACGGCCCAGACGACCAGTGGATGCCCGACAATGCCGTGGCATTGGCCGAAATCAAGACCAACTATGCCAAGCGCATTAACTTCCGCATCAACACCTATCTGGAAGCCACTCTTCTGAAGGGATTGACCTTCAAGACCGAACTTTCCACAGATTACAATCTCAACAAAACGAAGACCTACCAACCCGACTACACATTCGGTGTGCGCGTGAATTCACAGCGCGACGGTGCCTGGTACAAGAACGATACCAAGTACTGGTCATGGCGCAATATCTTGACATACAACGGCACCATCGCCGAGAAGCACAACATCAACGCCATGATTGGTCAGGAAATGAGCCAGAGCTACTGGGAGAACTTCGCCGTGAGCAACTCCGGTTATCTTTCTAATTCCGTTACCGACATCATCGCTGGTGAGACAACTGGTGCCAACATCAACCTGACACAAGGTAACCAGGATGGCTACAAGCTCTACTCCTACTTTGGACGTGCGCTCTACAACTACGCCGACCGCTATCTGCTGACGGCCACTCTCCGTTGCGACGGTTCCAATAAGTTCGCCGACAATCATCGTTGGGGATGGTTCCCATCGGCAGCCTTCGCATGGCGTGCCAGCCAAGAAAACTTCCTGAAGGGCAACAAGGTGGTCAATAACCTCAAGTTGCGCTTGGGCTGGGGTGCCACAGGTAACCAGAACGTAGAGCAGTGGGCTTATGCTGCCATGCTCAAGAACTATACCACCTCTTGGGGTGTGGGTGTGATGAACGCCAACAACGCCAACCCAGAGCTGAAGTGGGAGACCACATATTCCACCAACATAGGTTTCGACCTCTCTCTCTTCAACAGTCGCATCGACATCGTGTTCGACTGGTACTACAAGAAGACCAACGACCTCTTGATGAAACTCGACTTGCCAGCCTTCATCGGTTCGGGTACAGGTTCCAAGTATGGTACAGCCTCCAACCCATGGGGTAACGTAGGTAGCTTGGAGAACAAGGGTATTGAATTTACCATCAACACGGTGAACATCGAGAACAAGAACTTCTCTTGGCGTTCCAACATCGTGTTCTCGCTTAACCGCAACAAGGTGGTATCTCTCGATACAGAGACTGGCACCCTACCACAGACTCTACAGATCGGTTCCGAGACAGCCACTGTCACCAATACAGTAGTAGGGCATCCCATCGGTCAGTTCTGGGGCTACAAGGTAATCGGTCGCTTCGACAAGCCGGAGGATTTCTGGTACAAGGATGCCAATGGCAACGTAAAGCAGGTGGCATTGCCTGAGGGAGCTTCCATTGCGTCAAGTCCTACGAGCGGCGGTGTGTTCATCGGCGACTACATCTACGAGGATATTAACGGTGATGGTGTAATCGACAACAACGACCAGACATTCATCGGCAACCCCGAGCCTAAGTTTACCTTTGGTTTCGGCAACACCTTCTCTTACAAGGGTATCGACCTGAGCATACAGTTCAGCGGCTCATACGGCAACAAGGTAATGAACTACGGCAAACGCTACCTCAACATCACGGGTTCCACCAGCAACCAGCTGACCGAGGTAATGGACTACGCCCGCCTTGCCAAGTATGACGAGAACGGCCCGGATGACTATCGCAACTATTATGTAGTGAACACAGGATCTACCATGCCGCGCTTGTCTACAGAGAGCGGTGTGAACAAGAACAACCGCGTAAGCGATGCCTACGTAGAAGACGGATCCTACATCCGTCTGCAGAACGTTGCCCTCAGCTATACTCTGCCACGCAAATGGCTCAGAAACACATTCCTGAGCAACGTGAAGGTGTATTGCAACGTACAGAACGTGTTTACTATCACCAAGTACGACGGTTTCGACCCAGAAGTTGGTTCCTTGCGTGGCAACGCTCTTCTCAACGGTGTTGACTACAGCCGCTATCCATCGCCGCGTATCTATACCTTTGGCGTGAACGTGCAGTTCTAAATCATCAACTTCCTAAAGCAAAGAAAATATGAAGACAAACATATTAAAATACGCATTGGCAACGATGGGGATCCTCTCCTTCTCCAGCTGCGCCAAGGACTTCCTCGACCAGAAGAATACCTACCAGATTTCGCAGACTAATTTCTTCGATAGCGACGAGGCAGTGTCACAGGCTGTTATACCGCTCTACAGCTATGTGTGGTACGACTTCAACGACAAGTTCTACTATGGCATGGGCGACGGACGCGCCAACAACATCACGGCACAGTATTCCGACTACATCTACCCCTATACCAACTTCACCGAGACGGGTCTTTCCACCGGTCTTACCGAAGCCTGGGGTTCGCTTTACTCTGTTGTGGCACAGGCTAACAATACCATCAACAACATCTCCAATTACTCCAGCTCTGGCGTAAGCGAGACCGCCAAGACACAGGGTATTGCAGAGGCTCGCTTCATGCGTGGCCTGGCCTACTGGTACATCAGCTCGCTCTGGGGATGCGCCGTCATCTACAACAACACGCAGGACTTGGTAAACAACTATGTGATAAGCCCGAATCCCGGGGTAGACGGCATAGAGTTTGCCATCCGCGACATGGAATATGCGGCAGTGAACCTGCCATCGGCATCTTCTGCCAAGGGACGTGTAAACAAGTATGCTGCCTATGCCATGCTCAGCCGTTTCTACCTCTCCATGGCTGGTTTGACTACCGAAGGGCGCTATGACGGAACCAATGTTGCCACCGACTTCAACCGCGGCTCACGCAACACCTATTATCTCAATGCAGCCAAGAAAGCAGCAGCCATCGCCATTGAGCAAGGTCCCTTCAAACTCGCCGACACCTATGCAGAGCTATTCTCTGCCGCCAACTTCAACAACAACGACGAGAGCATCTTCCAGTTGCAGTTCCAGGCAGGTGCCGAGGGCGGTATGGCACAGAGCATGACCCGATTCCTGGCATGGAGTACCACCGTGAACCAAGGTAACTCTTGGGGCGGTTCCACCTACTGCTCATACGACCTTTGGGAAGAGTTCAAGGAGTACGAAGACGCAACCTTGGGCACAACGGTTGATGATGCCATCCGTCGCCACAATTGTGTAGCCTCTTATGGCGAGACTTATCCGGAATTGTCTGCCAACCCGGAAAAGCCTTATGTCTACGGCGAGACTGAATCTGCAGGTTCTGGAGGTGCCAATGTCAAGAAGTATGTGGTGGGCACCAATGCCGTAAACGGTTTCTCCGTAAACAACAACTCTGGTGTCAACACTTATATGATGCGCCTTGCCGAGGTATATCTGAACTATGCAGAGGCCACCTTGGGCAACGACCAGGAGACCAAGGATGCCACAGCTCTGGGCTATGTAAACGCCCTGCGCACCCGTGCAGGTGTTCCCACCAAGAGCAAACTCACCTATGAGGACATCCGCCATGAGTTCCGTTTGGAGACAGCCTTCGAAGGTTTATACTGGTACATTCTCGTTCGTCGCGGCTACTATCAGCAGCAGGAGACGGTGAACTACGTCAACAACCAGAACCGTAATGCCACCTATTACAAGTCGTCAACCCATGAGTATGTGCTGAGCGACGACTATTCGGCACCTGGTCCAAGCGTAGCCACAGCCACCACCAAGAACTTGACACTGCCTATCGCCGATACCGACCAGACCAAGAACCCACTCTTGAAGCCCGACGGCAATGGCAACATAGCCACCGTGGCCTACCAGTTTGGCGACCGCGAGGTGCAAGACAACCAATTGTTTCAATAGTCAGAACAAGTGGCATAACTAATCTTTAATACATTGAGAATTATGAAAACAATGAAATATCTATGGGCATTGTGCATCACATTGATTGCTCTCGCCTTCACCGCTTGCAGCGATGACGACAAGGGCAGCTCCGCAACAATGCAAATCAACAAGATATACTTGGAGAATGTGGACGACGAGGTCAACAAGGACCGTCCGGTGGAATTTGCTCGTCTCGGACAGTTGCTCCGCATCGAAGGTTCGGGATTCAGCGGTCTGAAGAAGATTTATGTAAACGGTTACGAGACCTACTTCAACAACGCCCTGATGACTGACAACAACGTTTGGGTAACCCTCAACTCATCGACTCCTGTGGATAAGGCAGACGAGAATGTGCGCAACACCATCGTCTTCTATAAGAGCGAAGGAAACCAGTTGACCTACGAGTTCACCATCCGTGCCGCTGCGCCTTCCGTAACAAGCGTGGACAACACCCTGCCCAAGGCCGGCGAAACCGTAACAGTATATGGTGCCAACCTTCAGGAAACCACCAAGGTCACCCTACCCGACGGCACAGAAATCACCACTGGCATCTCCAACGATGCTGACGGCAAGTGGTACAGCTTCATCGTTCCAAGCACCGCCGACCTCAGCAAGTCGGGTTCCATCACCAGCGAAGGCGCCAACGGTACAGCCAAGACTCCTACCTACTTCAATGACTTCAATAATTACATCACCGATTTCGACGGTAATGGCGGACTGGGCTCATGGAGTGCAACATACAGCACCGACGACCTCGTGGATGACCCACTGAACAGTGGACGTGGAAAGGTGGCATTGCTCGCTCCTATGTCGGCACTCGATGCTGGTGGTGTTGATGCAGGAGGCACAGGCAAGTATTGGGCAACAGCTGGCAACGACAACGCAGACGACGATTGGAGCCGCATGTACAGTACCATCCCGGCAGAAACCAAGGCATCAGATGTGGCCGTACAGTTCGACATTTACTGCCCTGAGCCATGGAATCTGACTGGTCAGTTGGAGGTTTCCCTCCAGAACAACCTCAGTGGCTCTGGTTGGGGTTCCAACAACACCAAGTACAGCGACAGTCAAACCAACACCGCCACAGTATGGATTCCCTGGTTCGACGAGAGCAACGGATCGACACAAGCTTGGAGTACTGGCGAGCGTTGGCAGACCATCACCATTCCGATGACTGCTTTTGGTAACTACAACTCAGAAAAGGCTCCCGACGTGACCTTCCAGAAAATAGTGGAAGACCGCAACAGCGCCAAGTACAAGAACTTCCTCGTGTTCCTGGCCAACAGCGACATCGAATATTCCGATGCCATCAAGATTAAGGCCGGCACCTTCAACCAAAAAATCTATGTTGACAACTTCCGCGTGGTCAGCACCAAGCAGATTACGGTGAAAGACTTCAACGACTAGAAGACAGCGACAGAATAATCACCCTAAAATGTAAAATCATGATGAAAATCAATAAGATATTCATACCAGTGGTAGCATCGGTGATGCTACTCACTGGTTGCGACGACCAAATCATGCAGTGGGGGAAGCCGGCAGACCATGCCGACGTTACCGCCTCCGACATCCCTCTCGCCGTAAAAGAGGTCATCGCCAACTATGGCAATATCAAGGAGTATGCCCAGCAATACACCCCCAACATGATTATCGGTATCGGTATGGGAGCCAGTCTCTATGTGAACAATGAGAATGGCGAGGGCGACCTTGCCAACGCCAACTACCAGATGTTCACACCCGGCAATGCCATGAAGGGCGACGCACTCATGCAAAGCAACGGTTCGTTGGACTTCACGACACTGGACAACCTGATTAGTATGCTCGATGGCAAGATGAAGCTCTACGGACACAACTTCTTCTGGCACACCCAGCAGAACCAAACCTACTTGAAATCGGTCATCGCCCCCAAGATGGTGGTTCACACCTCTGGCGATGACAACATTGAGAACATCGTCACCAACTCCGACTTCGAAGACGGCACGACTACCGGCTACCAGGGCTTCTGGTGCGACTATACCTACGACGTAGCATCGCCAGGCCATGACAGCGACAAGTGCCTCCACATCAAGACGGGCAAGCCTAGCAACATGTGGGATGCCCAACTGTTCTGGGGTGTAGACGGTCTTCAGGCCGGTACCACTTATGCTTATTCATTCTATGCCAAAAGCGACTGCGGACTGAAAATGCAATTCATCGGATCGCAGTCAGCCTCTCCCTATAGCGGTTTCTATGGGGCAAATTTCAACGCAGGCTCCGACTGGACCCTCTGCCAGGGAGAGTTCACCTATGATGGTTCTCCCGAGAATATTGGCAGAGTCGGCATACAGTTTGGCGGCGTGAGCGGTGCCAACTTGTGGATTGACGACTTCCGCTTCGGCAAGAAGATAGAAGACCCGATGACCAACATCATCACCAACTCCGACTTCGAGACAGGTGACGACACTGGCTGGCAGGGTTGGAGCGAGTATTCCCGCAAGGTTGCGGAAGGCGGCCATGGCGGCAAGTATGCCCTCCAGTGCACCATGACCAGCGCAAGCTCGAAAAACTACGACAGCCAATTGTGGTGGCCATTACCGCAGAATCTGGAGGCAGGCACCATCTACAGCTACTCGTTCTACATCAAGTCGCCCGATGAGGTGACGGCACAATTCGTGGGGCAAAACAGCAAGTATGACGGCATCTACAAGGAGAGCTTCACCGCCCCGTCCGACTGGATGAAGTGCGAGGGTGAATTTACCTATTCCGGTTCCCCTGCCGACGTTTGCCGCATCGGTATCCAGTTTGGTGGCAAACCCAATTCCGTGCTTTATGTGGACGACTTCAAGTTTGGCAAGAAGAAAGACCAGACTGCAGCCACCAGAAGCGTAAGAACCCGCGCAGCCAGCACCACCATCACCTATGAGATAAAGACTCCCGCCGAGAAACAGGCACTCCTCGAAGGCGTGATGGAGACATGGGTGAAGGGTGTGGCAGATCACCTGAAGGAAAAGGGCGTTACGCCTTATGGTTATGATGTGGTGAACGAACCTATTGCCGACGGAAGTAACAAGTTCCGCGGTCTCGACGAGGGCGTGTTCGGCGGTTCATGGACAGAGGATGACGTAACCTACCACGACGAGGCTCCCGTGGAGACAGAGTCCGACGGAATGACACTCAATTGGGGTAACAACCACTGGTACTGGGGCTACTATGTGCCCGACTATCATGTGAAGGCATTCCAGCTGGCACGCAAATACTTGCCGGCAGAGACCAAGCTCTTCGTGAATGACTACAACCTGGAGACTTCTCCCGAAAAGCTCGCCGCCCTCATCAAGTTCGCCAAAGAAATCGACGAGAAGAACGGCAGTCCTATCGTGGATGGTATCGGAACACAGATGCACGTCACCCTGTCTTGCAGCGACGATGCCGACAAGAACGCCGAGAGTCTCGCAGCCTTGAAGGAAAAGGTAGATGCCATGTTCAAGACTATGGCTGCCACTGGCAAGCTGGTTCGTGTCACCGAGTTGGACATCTCCGTCAACACAGGTTCACCTTCATCCAACCAGTACAAGGCACAGAGCGATGCCTACAAGATGATTATGGAGAGTTATAAGGCAAATGTACCTGAGGCTCAGCAGAGCGGAATCACCATCTGGACCTTGTCAGACAACGAGGCAGAACATGAATATTGGCTCAAGGGTCAGGTTCCTAATCTCTTCGATGCCGAGTACAAGCGCAAGTGGGCTTACAAGGGCTTCTGCGACGGAATCGCAGGCGAAGACCTAGGTTTGAAGTTTGGTGGAGAAGCCTACAAGGCATATTATGAGAAGAACAATGTTTCTTCTACCATCAAATAGATTTAGATTACAACTTCGATTTAGAAAACTTATAGAAAAGGCGATGTGTCATTCTGATGCATCGCCTTTTTTCGTTAAACTATTCAAAATATAAGTTCCACACATTGCGTAATCAAGAAGAAAGACGTATCTTTGCAACCGCAGAATAGTAATGGCCATTACGGTAACGGCCATTACTATTGCAAAAGAAACAAAAAGGATTGAGACAATGAAATTTTACGATAGGACAAAGGAGCTGACCCTGTTTGCCGAGATCTACAAGAAGAGTCTGCAAGAGGCACAAATGACCGTATTGGTAGGAAGACGCAGAATCGGCAAGACCGAATTGGCGTTAAGGTGCGGTTATGAGAATCCACTACTCTATTTCTTCGTGGCAAGAAAGTCGGAAAGTATGCTGTGCCAAGACTTCAAGGAGGAAGCAGAGCGCAAACTAATCATGCCGTTCGGCAGCTATGCCTCTTTTGCGCAATTATTTCGCCAACTCCTTTACATCTCACAAAGTCAGCCATTCACGCTCATCATCGACGAGTTTCAAGACTGGCTTCGCATCAATCCGTCCATATTCAGCGAGATGCAGCGTGAATGGGACTTGGCTAAGGGCAAAAGCAAGATGAACCTGATCATCAGCGGTTCCATCTATTCGCTGATGCATCGCATATTCGAGGACAGCAAAGAGCCGTTGTTCTCCCGTGCCAATAGAATCATCAATCTGCGGGCTTTTGAGACAAATGTAATCAAGGAAATATTAGGCGACTTCAACCCCAATTATTCCAAAGGCGACCTGCTCACTCTATATAGCCTCAGCAATGGAGTAGCATGGTACGTCAATCTTTTGCTCGGCAACGAGAAGAACACTTCGGTGAAGATGCTCAACATGACGACAGAGGAGAATTCGCCATTCATCAACGAGGGAAAGAATCTGTTGATAGAAGAATTTGGCACCGACTATGCCAACTACTTTTCCATCTTGTCGTGTATAGCCAATGGTGAGGTTACCCGTTCACAGATAGAGAGCGTGACTGGGCTGAAAGAGATAGGAGGCTATCTTGAGCGCCTCAAGTCCCACTTCAATCTGATAGAGAAGCACGTTCCTATCTTCTCGAAACCGAAGACCAAGAACGTAAGATATATACTGAACGACAATTTCCTCATCTTCTGGTTTCGCTTTTTCTACAAATACCAGAACTTCGTTGAGAGTGGTGCATTGAACCAACTACAACGAATCATCCGGCGAGACATATCCGTCGTAGAAGGTTTTATGCTGGAGCGGTATTTCCGTCAGAAACTGAGAGAAAGTCAAGAATACACCCAGATAGGACAGTATTGGGACAGAAAGGGGGAAAACGAGATAGACATTGTTGCCGTGAATGAGATAGACGGCATTGCTGATATTTTCGAGGTGAAGAAGGACAAGAGCCGATACGATGAAACGTTGCTTTCCCAAAAAGTGGAAAACATGCTCGTGGCTTGTCCGGAACTCAAGAAATTTGAACTGAGGTTAAAATGCCTATCGATGGAAGATATGTAATATATAAAACATAGAAAAGAGAAAGGATTCTAGAAGATGAAAAGGATTATTGCATTGATTTGCATCTGCTGCGCCATCACCTTGCAGGCTACCGCACAGACTTGGATTGGAACATGGGCCACGGCCCCACAAACCGTAGTGAAGAGTTTCATGCCCTACAACAACAATATGACCAACCGATCCGTGCGACAGGTGGTGAAGGTGAGCGTCGGCGGCGATGTGATCAGGCTCAAGCTGAGCAACATCTACTCGATGCAGCCCGTGGAGATAAGGTCGGTGTACATCGCCCACGCCAAGGACTCCTTCGACATCGACGCCAAATCGGCCGTCTACTTCAAGTTCGGCAACAACTACAAGGTCACCATCCCAGCGGGCAGACAAATAGCGAGCGATGCCTTGAAGTTCGACCTCAAGAACCTGGAGCGCGTGGCCATTACCATCAACTACACCTCGGCTCCCGACATTCCCACCGTACACATGGGCAGCCGCACCACCTCCTACATCATGAAGGGCGTTACCAACGCCCACTCCAACTTTTCCACCGCCTTCCGCGAAAACCACTGGTACAACATCAGCGGCCTCGACGTGTATACGATGAAGACCAACATGAGCGCCATCGCCATCATCGGCAATTCCATCACCGACGGCAAATGCTCCACCGACAACGCCCAGAACCGCTGGCCCGACGTAATGTCGGAGATGCTCCAGCTGAAGTACAAGAGCACCAACCAGGGCGTGCTGAACCTGGGCATCGGCAACAACCGCGTCACCGTGGCGGGCGGATTCGGAGCCTTGGCCAAGGAACGCTTCGACCGCGACATCCTGGGGCAGAACGGGGTGAAGAAGGTGATTATCTTCGAGGGCGTGAACGACATCGGCGCAGCCAAGAGCGGCAGCAGCGAGACGGTAGCCCGACAGCTCATCGAGAGCATACAGGGCATGATGAAGAAGGCGAAGGCCCGGAAGCTGAAAGTGTACCTGGCCACCATCACCCCCTTCAAGGGAGCCGGCTACTACACCCACTTCCACGAGGCGGCCCGCTGCTACGTGAACGACTGGATACGCAGCCAGGCGAAGCAGGTGGACGGCATCCTCGACTTCGCCAAGCTGCTGCAAGACCCCGCCGACGACAGAAGGATGAAGAAGGAATACGCCAGCAGCGACTGGCTCCACCCCAACCCTGCCGGGTACAAGGCAATGGGAATCTATGCTGCGGAAATCATTAAGTGACGATTAAAAAATAATTTGGTACAGCGAGGGCACTTGGAGCTAACTTGCTTGTTGGTACAGCGAGGGCGCTGTACCTCCTATGATTGCCTTTTCTGGCAAGTATGGGTAATTGTAGGAGGTACGGCGCCCTCGCCGTACCACTCAGCAAGCAATTCCTCGCCGTACCACTCTGCAAGCAATTCCTCGCCGTACCACTCAGGCAAGGAATTGTATCTTCGCCCATGAGAAATGTACCAACTTATTTTTTAATCATTACTTAAGTACAATCTTGCAGTCATCCAGGCTCTCCACGGTGGCGAGGGCCTCGTAGCGCATGCCCTGCTGGCGCAGATAGTCGCCGCCGTGCTGGAAGGCTTTCTCGATGATGAAACCCATCGCCTCAATCTTGGCACCGGCCTGCTGGCAGAGGTCCATCACACCCTTGGCGGCATTGCCGTTGGCCAGGAAGTCGTCGATGAAGATGACATGGTCGTCGGGGGTGAGGTAACTCTTGCTCACGCTCACCGTATAGTCCTTGTCCTTGGTGAAAGAGTGAACCACGGAGGAAATCTGTTGCTCCATCGTGCTCGGCTTCTTCTTCTTCACAAACACCACGGGCAGATTGGTAAGATAGCCCATCATGATGGCGGGGGCAATGCCCGAAGCCTCGATGGTAACAATCTTGTTGTACTTAATGTCCTTGAACAGGCGCACGAACTCCTTGGCGAGGTCCATCATCAGCATCGGGTCCATCTGATGATTCACAAAACTGTCCACTTTCAAAATTCCACCGGCAAAGCAGCGGCCTTCCTTCATAATTCTTTCTTTGAGTAAATCCATTACGACTTGAAAATTTATTTGATTTAACTACTATCTACCTACTCTCTCGCAGAGGCTATTCTTTCTCCCCCACTGTCTTGGGCAACACGAGGTTGAGCAACACGGCAAGCAGGAACACCACCGCCACACAGTTGTCAGCGAAAACCGTGCGCACGATTTCGGGGAAGATTTTAAACATATCCGTTGCCTGGGTGAAGCCAAGGCCTACGCTGAGCGAGAGGCTCACGATGACCATGTTGCGCTGAGAGAAGCCCGAGCGGGCCATCATGCCGAAACCTGCGAAGAGGATGCTGCCGAACATCATGATGGTGCAACCTCCCAAAACGGCCTGCGGAATGGTGGTGAGCACATAACCGACAGCCGGGAACACACCGCCCACAATCATGATGAGGGCACCCATGGCGATGGTGAAGCGATTCACAACACCCGACATGGCTGCCAAACCCACATTCTGGCTAAAAGAGGTGATGGGCGTACAACCGAAGAGACCCGACACGCTGCTCACGAAACCATCGCAGCAGATGGCCGACCCCATCTCCACCTTATGGGGATTGCGCCCCAAGGCACTGTTGCAAAGGGCCGAAGTATCGCCGATGGTCTCCGTGGCGGAAACCAGATAGACGGCCACCACCGAGAGGATGGCGCCGATGTTGAATTCGGGAGTAAAGGGCAAGAAATGCGGCAGGGAAACGACTGCCTGGTTGGAAAGTCCGCTGAAGTTGACCATTCCCATGAAACAAGCGAGAATGTAGCCCACGACAAGACCTACGAGCACGGAAAGAGAACGAAGGAATCCCTTGGCGAAAACCTGACAGAGCAGACAGGCGAGCAAGGTGACGGAACCCACAATCCAGTTGTTCACACTGCCAAAGTCGGCCGCGCCCTGTCCTCCGGCAAAGGAGTTGGCTCCCACAGGGAGAAGCGAGAATCCGATGGCCGTAACCACCGTGGCAGCCACGATATGGGGAATGAGCTTAATCCAGTACTTGGCGAAGAGGCCAAGCGTGCCCTCGACAAGACCGCCCACGATGACCGCCCCTATGAGCGTGCCCATGCCGTAGGCTCCGGCGATGCTGATGGCCAGCGAGAGGAAGGTGAAGGAGATTCCCATCACGATGGGCAGGCGCGAGCCGATGCGCCACACGGGGTAAAGCTGCACCAAGGTGCCGATGCCGGCGATGACCATACAGTTTTGGATGAGCACTGCGCTTACCGAGCTGTCCAGCCCGACGGCTCCTGCCAAGATCATGATGGGCGCAATATTGCTGACGAACATCGCCAATACGTGTTGGAGTCCGAAGGGGACTGCTTTGCCTACAGGCACCCTGCCGTCTAGTTTGTAGAGATTCTCAATTGACTGTTCCATGTCGTGTATAAAAAATATAGAATTTCCAAATAATGGGCGCAAAAGTACAAATAAATTCCGAGAAAGAGAAAATTCTGCCCCGATAATTTTGTTTTGTCTGCAAATAACTGTACTTTTGCAAGAAAATTGGAGGAGGTAAAGGAATTAAGTAATAATAAAAAAACAAGTTGGTACATTGCCCATGGGCGAAGATGCAATTCCTTGCTGAGCGGTACGGCGAGGG
>CAVGLH010000035.1:0-22605 GCA_963630065.1 Bacteroides fragilis
ATGTCTCCATGTCGGAGTGTCCTCCCACATAGAGCACCTTGAGGTTGGTTTTCTTTACGGCTGCCATTGATGCCACACAGGCTATCAGGGCTAACACCATCATTGATAGAATCCTTTTCATTTCTTATGTGATATTTATGTTTATATGCTTTTAGTTGCCGTGGCGGATGGTGATAAGATCATCCTTGGCACTTATCCTCAGCCCAGTGATGTGCTCTATCGCACTGAGTGTAGGACCCATTGGCTCATATTTGTCGATGCTTCCCGTAAACAGCATGTCCTTGATGTCTTCCGAGGAGTATTCCACCTTCATGCCGTACCAGTGGGAAATCACTTCCATCAGATTCTCCAGTGTACAACCATCGAAATAGAAGTTGCCGGTGTTCCACGAGGTATAGAGGTTCACATCCACCTTATTTATATCGGGAGTTCTGCCTTGCTGCAAGGTAGCCATCTCGCCCGGCTTCAGGAGATACTCTTTGCCATACTTGCTGCTCACGCCTACCTTTCCTTTTACAAGCACCACGCTGGTAACGCCTTCTTCCCTCATGGTGTTCACGTTGAACTCCGTACCATAGTCGTGAATGTCGCCGTTGGCGGTTTCTACGATAAACGGACGCTTCTTCGAGTCCTTTGCCACGGCAAAATATGCCTCTCCCTTGAGCTTCACCCTGCGCTCGTTACCGACGAAATGGTTGGGGTAGACGAGGGTGGTGTTGTAGTTGAGGTGTACGTAGGTGCCGTCGTCGAGCACCATCCAGAACTCCTTGTCCTTCTTGGTGACCAGCGACCCTTCCATAATGTCGTCAGAGCCAAACAGGGAGTGCCCGTCCTCTATCTGTTCTGTCTTTGCCAAGACAGCCTTTGCGTCCTTTACGGCCATCTTCTTGCCGTTGACGATGAGGGTGGCGGCATTCATGTTGTTCTGTTGCACTCGTTGTATGGCTTGGCCCATCTCTGCCGTGATGGCGGTAGGTTGGGGGCCGTCTTGATGCCCGAAGTACATCCAAGTGCCTATCAACACGAGGGCGATGGCTGCTGCGGTGGCAAGGCGGCGTAAGGAGACGATTCTGGCGGCAGACTTTTGTTTGCCGTTTCTTTCCGCTTTCCCTATAGATGACAGGAATTGGGTCTTTGCCTTGTCGGCATCTATCTCTTTATAGAGGCGGTAGCGTTGCAAGAAGTTGCCTTCGTTCATGAGTTGGGCGATTTTTTTCTTCAAGGCTGGGTTGGCTTCTGCCTTTTGAAGGAGCACCTTGCCTTCTTCCTCGGTTATCTCGCCAGTAAGCAATTTGCTGACGAGGGTGTTGATATTGTATTGCTTTTCCATTATTTCTTTTCTTTATGATTCCCTTAAAATAGGATGTGAAACTACTATTATAACACTTATATGGGCATTTGGGGTTACAATATTGAGCTAAAAAGTGAGAAAAACTTGCATTTCTTAATGTTTTTAGGTGAAAATGCGTATCTTTGCACCTGTTTTGGTAAGGAGAGACTAGGATAGGCAAGTGTGTGATGCTTATGGAGATAAAAGGGACTGATACGGAGATTTTGGAAATCTGTCTATGGAACGACAAGTCCATAGCTCTTTTGTACGATAAGTTTTATCGTGCATTAGTGAGCTATGGATGTCAGTTTGTAGAGAAGGAGATTGCTGAAGACATCGTTCAGGAATTGTTCGCCGTCTTGTGGGAGCGTCAGCCCCAATTCAAGAGCATGGCTCAGCTTACCTCCTATTTTTATACTACCGTACACAATGCTGCCATCAATCATCTGCGCCATCAGAATGTGCACGACAATTACCGTCAGAGCATTGTTGACAACTTGCAGGAATTTATGTTGGTGGATGATATGTCGGATGTATTCAACAAGGAGGAAATCTATCGGCAGTTGTTCTTGGCGATAGATAAGTTGCCGCCTCGTCAGCGTGAGATATTTCTACTTTGCATGGATGGTAAGAAGAATCGGGAGATAGCCGAGCAACTGCAGATTTCGGCAGAGACCGTAAAGGTGCAGAAACGCCGAGCCATCAGTCATCTGCGTGAACAGTTGGCTCCAATGGCATTAGCGCTTTTGTATCACTTGCTTGATTGGTCCTTGCTTGATTGTGGTACGGCGAGGGCGCCGTACCTCCTATGATTACCTTTCCTGGCAAGTATGGGTAACTGTAGGAGGTACAGCGCCCTCGCTGTACCACAATCAGAAGTAACAGCGCCCACAATCAGAAGTAACAGCGCCCTCGCTGTACCACAATCGTCTTTATTTCAAATATTCCCCAAAGTCGGTGAGCCTCATGTCGCCCTTCTTCAGGAAGGTGTCGTGCATGGCGAGGGCGGCTCGCATGCTCTGTGGCTCGTGGCCCTTTTCGGCCAACTTCAGGTATTCGCGCAGCATGGGGCGATAGTCGGGGTGGGCACAGTTTTCGATGATTTCCTTGGCACGGCGAAGAGGGCCCTTGCCGCGAAGGTCGGCAACTCCCTGCTCTGTTACGATGACATCCACATCGTGCTCGGTGCTGTCTACATGGCTGCACATCGGAACGATGGCGGAGATGCAACCGTTCTTGGTGGTGCTCTGCGTAGTAAAGATGGAGATGAAACCATTGCGCTCGTAGTCGCAGGAACCACCGATGCCATTCATCAACTTGCTGCCGCAGATGTGGCTGGAGTTCTCGTTGCCATAGATGTCGCACTCGATGGCGGTGTTCATGGCGATGACTCCCAGTCGGCGTATCACCTCGGGCGAATTGGAAATCTCGCTGGGGCGGATGGTGAGGTGCTGCTTAAAGTAGTCGATGTCGTCGTACACCTCTTTCAATGTATCGTTGGTCACGGTGAGCGAAGAGCAGGAGGCATCCTTGATGCGTCCCTCACGCATATATTTCACTACGGCATCCTGCACCACCTCGGTATAGACGCTGAACACGGGCACGTTAGGATTCTGTCCTAACGCCTCCAGAACGGCATTTGAAGTGACGCCCACGCCGCTCTGCAGCGGCAGGAACTGTGGGGGGATGTGTCCTTTCTTCAAGTCGGAAATCAAGAAGTCGGCCACGTTGTGCCCCATCTGTTCGGTCACAGGGTCGAGGGGCTTGAAGGCACGGGCCTCTTCCGGGATGTTGCATTCCACCACACCCACTATCTTGTGGGCGTCAATCTCTACATACTCCTTGCCAATTCTGTCGCCTACGTTCATGATAGGGATGGGAGTGCGGAAGGGGCATTCGGCTATCTCATACACATCGTGCAGATAACGGGAGGCTGGGCTGTGGAAGGTGTTCTTCTCGATAAGCACTTTCTTGGCGAGGCGCACGATGGTAGGCACGATGCCACCGGCAGAGGTGAGGAACGCCTTACAGATGCTGTCGCCCTCTTCCAAGTCGCTGACTTCGATGATGGCAAGGTCTATCTCGCCATAGAAACCACGGCGCAGACGCTCGGCCATGTGGCCGAGGTGCATATCCTCGTAGTCTATCTCGCCGAGATTGGTATGGGTACGGAAGTCCTTGTTGGTAGAAAATGGTGCACGAAACTTGATAGCTTGGGCTGCAGCCATGTCGCCCTCGATGCTCTGCGAGGTAGAAGCGCCCGTCAAGATGCCCACCTGGAAGGGTCTGCCAGCCTCGTGCTCGGCGATGGCTCTCTTGGAGAGTTCTCTGAATGTAGCCTTAGGCACGCCGTTAGGGGTGAAACCACTCAGTCCGATATTGTCTTGATCGTTTATCATCGCTGCTGCTTCTGCAGCCGTCAATCTTGTATATGCCATTTTCTTCTTATTATAACTTTTTGCGGCTGCAAAGTTACATATTATTTTCCATATAAAGGTAAATAGTTGCGGATTTTATGCTGTATGATACTATATTTTATCATTTTGTGAATATTTATGCGTTTGTTATGCTCCTTTGTGTATTTGAGACAATTTTGGTAGAGAGGCTTGGAAAATGAAAGAGGGCGAACCTTCACAGGCTCGCCCTCTCGTGTTTACTAAATCTAATATATGTATGTCTGGTAAATATATTAGTCTGTTGTGTTAAAAGCTGGTGTCTCCACTCTTCACGGTGTGGTTCTTGCCACCGTCCCAAGACTTGCCAGTGCGCCAGCGTGGGTCTCCGATTTCCTTGGTGTAGATAGGATGCTTCTTCACCTTGTCGGAGTTGTTGTAGTAGAAACCGCTGATGTCTGAATAGCGATAGGCATCTTTCTGGAAGTTCTCCTTGGCACTAACTGTACCGATAGTCCAAGGACTCTGGAAGAGTTCGCTTGCATCGAGCTGATAGCCTACAGCGTCGCTCTCATTCTCGTTGTGGTTGTCGCCAAACTTGATCTGTGTCTCGCCAAATCCTCCGATGTTGAGGGCTCCCTTGTTGTATCCGGCACCTGTCTTGGTGTTGGAGAAGGAGTTCTGCATGAACATACCGTCGATGAGCGTGGTCTTGGCATCAGTAGAAGCGGTATACTTGTCGTAGGCTGGAACTACGGTAGAGTAGTTGTCGGCGAAGTCGTAGGTGATGTCCTTCGTGTTGATTACCATACCCTTCATGAAGTAGTCGCGTGAAACATCGCTCTTGTTGCCTGCGAATACGAAGAGGTTGTTCTTGCAAGTAATCGTTGATCCACCTGGTACATATCCAATCTCAAACATCAAGCCATGGCTCTTGTTGTTGGAGCGGGGCGAGAAGTTGACGAATGTGTTGTTGGAAATGTTGATGTTCCATGTGGTACCGTCGGGCCATGCCAAGTTCTTGTTCTCTGAAACCAAGGCGTGGCGAGGACTGTTGATGATACTGTTGTTGGTGAATGTCAAGTTCTTGTAGAAGTTTGACTTGGCATTATTGCCTGGTCCGGCAAACCATGAGTAGCCACGGCCGTTGGTGTCGTAGCCTCCCTCGTCGTAGAACACGCAGTCGTCGACGGTCAGCTTCTCGATGAGCTGGCGGTTAGGACCTTGGAAACGGATGAATCCACGCACATGTCCGGTGAACGTACATCTGGCGACTCTCAACTCGCTCAATGTGAACGACAAACCTTGAGAGTTCATGTTCATGAAGTAGTTACCATTAATAGAATATTGTGGGTTTCCGCCCTCTCCCTTCTGGTCGAAATAGTTGTACCATGCCATCGGATGGAAGTTGATGTCTTCCATGATGATAGGCTGGATGGCCAGCGTCACACCATTCTCTGCACCAGAGCTGGCGTTGCGGCACAAGTTCCAGTTGTTGGCGTTGGATGCCGTCTTGGCCTCGTTGCTCCATCCTACACCCTGAAGCACTGTGGCACGACCCTTTCCGGCTGCGATGTCCTCTGGGTTGGTGGCCAATGTGAATCCCTTGGTCAGGTTGACGGCCTGGGCGCAATAGTAGGTCTGTCCACCTTCCAGATAGTATATCTGTCCCTCGGCTATCGTGTTGTCCGACATATAGTTAGACAAGATGGTGTCAATACGGGTGGCCACGAGATTCTCACAACCATAGGTGGTACCCTTTTGCTTGCCCATGTTCTGCAATATGGTGTCGCGCTTGGCTTCCTCGGCGGTGTTGGCCTTGATGATGATAGGTTCGCCTGGGTCTCCCTCCATACGTACCATGGTGGAGTTGTACTGGCGGTCGTAGTATCTCTGGATGTTGTTGTTCTGTCCGCTTACGATGTATGCGGCGTTCGACTGCAAGCCTTCCACGTGTACACGGCCGGCGGCACGCTCAGCGGCTGAGGGCTTGATGATTTTCTCTTCCAGGTCAGCGTTGTCGGCCGATGGAACCACACGAATCTCGTCAAATACCCATTCGCCGTCTTTCACCTCGGCTCCAGCCTTGAAGAACTCCTTGTACTCGGTCTCGTAGTCTCCTTCAGTCTTCGGCATGAAGCATACGTCCATAGAGGTCTTGGTCACATTCTCAGTCCAGAACACACTGGGCACGTCGTAGCGTAGACCCGTGGTGAGGGAACCGGTCTGATTTCGGCTGTCGTCGCGAGACTGGTCTTGCTGGTGAGAACCGTCACCCATTCCAAACCACTTGGAGTTGTGTGGATTGTTGAGGTCGTTTCTGTCTACGAGTGCACGGATGGCATACAGATAGCCCGTGCTATATTGCAAGTCTTCGTGCAGGAAGGAGAGCTGGTCTGCCGTCAGGATGGTGTCGAGAAGGTTGGGGTTCTGTTCCTTCTCCCATGAGGCACCGGCGATCTTGGCCTTCAGTTCGTAGGCATCTGCACCATCTACGCCATACCAGAAGAGGCGCATGTCGTTGACGTGGGTACTGGCTTTGTAGCCATGCTGCTGCAAGTAGAGAGTGATGTTTGGGTCCACTCTCGAAGCGATGTCGCAATAATAGGGCGTTGTTGTAGAACCTGTGTTCTGGGTATTGCGGAACATAGGCATTGGCAGGCGGTCGGCATCCGCATCGTTGTAGGCATCCTTGTCTTTGCAAGATGCGAAGAACGACATGGCTGCAGCCAATATCATTGAAAATATAAATAGTTTTTTCATATCTTTCCTTATGATTCTAAGTCATTGATTAATATCCATAATAATTCTTGTACTGGCCGATGCTGCGGCTGACGACATCCTTGGGGATAGGCAAGATGTATCTCACAGGGGGAAGGGTAGACAAGTTGACATCGCTGGTGTATTCAGGGATGTTCTTTGTCATCATGGTTCCCGCCTGATCGATATAGATGTAGCCTCTGATGGAGCATCTGCATTGTGCCTTGGCCACACCCGTATTTTCGTCAAGCCAGTCGAAGAGATAGGCTCGTTTCCAGTCTTCCTCTCCACCTTCCTGTGGCATCAACTTACCGTTGAGGCCCCAGCTTTCCCACAGATTGTCGATGCTGAATTCTTCGCCCTGTACCTTGTATGTCTCGATGACACCTATGCTGGCATCGGTGTTGGCAAAGCTGAATACCTCTGGATAGTTGGTTTCATTGTACTTCTCTGGGTTCTGTGCCACCTGTGCGTTCCACTGTGCTCTGGTGCGGGTTCTGTAGTAGAAGTCGCTAGGTATCTTGTCGAAGTCGATGTCAATGGCGTAGCTGTTGTCGCGGTCGCAGCCCATGCCATAGTAAGTCCAGAAGGTCTTGTAGAGCACCTGGTTGTAGAGATTCCAGCGTACAAGGTCCTTCCAGCGGATGTTCTCACCGCCGAATTCCCATGCTCGCTCATCCACGATGGCCTTGAAGAATTGCTCCTTGGAGCCCAGGTTGTCGACGTAGGTGTCCACTTTCTCGGCCTTGTTGGCTGCACCTCTGAAAGCACGCTCGCGCACTTTCTTTAGGGCGTTCTTGGCTTCGTCTGTTGGGCCATTGAGCTCGTTTTCTGCCTCTGCGTACATCAGCAGTACGTCGGCATAGCGCATATAGGGGAAGTTGATACCCGTATTGCCTGAAGACGTGTTGCCCTGTGTGTGGCTCTTGTCCCAGAGTTTCGACCACTTCAGACAGTAGTTGACATAACCGTTTTGTATGGCTGCCACACCGTCGTATCCGTAAGACCAGTAGCCTACGGTGTTGCGGCGTACATCCTCTTTGTCGAAGGTGAAGCGATAGAAAGCGTTCAGTCCGCAGCTTCCGCTCATCCTACCCCAAGGATGGTTGGTGTCGCCTGCGCTGGAGAGGTCGGCCTTCGGGCCATTGATGTAGCCGATGTTGCCGTTCACGTTCTGTACGAATGGAATCTCGAAGATGACATCGTCGTTGCTTGTCACGGTGTAGTTGCACTCGTCGTTGAACACCTGCATGAAATCGCTGGTCAAGGCATGGGTGCCTTCCTGGATGACGGAGTCTGCATAGGTGCGGGCTATCTTGTAGTAGTCTTCATAGTCGCTGGCACGCTGCATGGTTCCTTCTGCATTGGTTTCCTCGCCGTGACGGAGAGAATAGCCTGCGCGGAACATGGCGATGCGGGTGATGAGGGCCCATGCGAACTCCTTGGAGCAGCGCTCCACGCCCTCCGTGATTTCCTTCACGCTCTTCATCTTGGGAGCTGCTTTCTTCAGGTCGTCGATGAGGGCCGTGAGGATTTCGTCGCGGTTGCCCATGGGCATAATCAGCGACTCCTGGTCGTAGGTGCGGGTGAAGGTGAATGGAATGTCACCCCAGAGGATTACCAGGTCGAGATAGTTCATGGCGCGGATACACTTGGCTTCGCCTATCATCTGGTCGAGGTCGGTGTTGCCGTAGAGCGAAGAACCTTCGGCTGCGCTCACAAAGTTGTTGGCGCGCTCGATGGTCTTGTAGGCTGCATCCCATGTACTCTTGATGCTGCTGCCGTCTGCCTCGCCGTCAAACTGTTTCCAGTCGTTGTGGCTTACGCTCTGCTCCTCTGAAGAAGAGGTGCCCCAGTCTACGTCGCTGTTGAAGTTGAATGTAGTGAGATAGGCGTTGCCGTAGGTGTTGCTGTTGCAGGTTGACTGATATAATGAATTCAGCAGAAGGTCGGCTTCGTCGGTGCTGCTGAACACGTGCTCGTCTGTCACCTTAGAAGGAGCCTCTACGTCCAGGTAGTCGTTGCAGGAAGACATGCCTGCCAGCAACAGACTGCACATCAATATATTTTTTATTTTCATAATATGTATTCCTTATTATTATTAGCGTTTAGAATGATAAGTTCACACCGAAGAGGTAGCTGTGGCTGCGTGGGTAGCGGTTCCAGTCTACGTTTGGTGTCAAGCCGTTCTGGATGTCAACCTCTGGATCGTAGCCTGAATAGCCTGTGAGGCAGAAGATGTTGGATCCTGTTACGTAGAAGCGCAAGCGGGAGATACCCCATTTCTTGGTGATCGATGTAGGCAAGGTGTAGCCGATGGTCAAGTCGTTGAGACGAAGGAACGAACCGTCTTCCACGAAGTTGGAGAGGGTGTAGTTTGTGGTCACGCTCTGTGGATTCCACAAGGTCTTGCCCTGGTTCAGTCTTTCGTATTCATCCAGATAGTCGATGTGCTGTGAGTTGCCCACCAAGGTCTCGTTGAGGTTGTAGATGCTCTTGGTGCCGTCTGCATTCTCGATGTAGATGTCTCCGTGGTAAACCCAGCGGTTGTTGTAGTCGAACTTAGCCAACACGTTGCGTGGGTTGGTGTTGCTTGCGCCCACGGCTGATGAAAGCTGGTAGGCTGTGGCGTTGATCACGTCGAAGTCGAGCATATAGGTGAAGTTGGCGGTGAAGTCGAAGTTCTTCCATTTGCCCGACAGGCCGAAACCGCCCTGTACCTTTGGGTTGGTGTTACCTACCACGGTGCGGTCGTTGATGTCAATCTTGCCGTCGCCATTGATGTCTTTCAGCTTGATGTAGCCTGGCTGGGTGCCATAAAGACCTTCTACGGTTGGCTTTTCCTGCACGCCTGGGTTGGCATCGAGGTACTCTTGGTCGTTGATGGCGTAGCCGTAACCTTCTCTGTGGAATTCGTTGAACTGGTAGATGCCGTCATATATATAACCGTAGATGAGACCTACCTCCTGGCCTTCTACGAGACGGAAGTTGTCTTCCGAATCCCACGACCTGCCGGGGATGTAGGCGTCTGTACCGTTGATTTTCTCTACCTTGGTCTTGTTCATACCCAAGTTGAAGTTGGCGGAGAGCACGTAGTCCTTGCCACGGAGGATATCACCGTTGATGGAAAGCTCGAAACCCTTGTTGGATACCTGGCCTACGTTCTGCCACTGGTAGGTGTAACCGGTGGTGGTAGGAATCTGGCACTTGTAAAGCAGGTCGCGGGTGGTGTTCCAGTATACTTCTGGAGTAATGGTGATGCGCCCGTTGAAGAGGGAGATGTCGGCGGCAAGGTTGCGGGTTACGGTTGTCTCCCACTTAATCTTGTTGTTGGGGAACAAGTCGTCTGCTGCATAGTATTTGTCACCGTTCTGGGTGGTTGTGCTCTCACCCCAGCTTGGACCTCCGTTGGCATTGATGGCATACTGATAGCGCCAGCGGTCGTCGCCGATGTTGTTGTTACCGGAAAGACCGAACGCTGCACGAATCTTCAACTGGTCGAACACGCTCTTGTTCCACCATGGCTCCTCCGAGATGACCCATGCTCCGGAAATGGATGGGAAGTAACCCCACTGGTTGCCGGGGGCGAAACGTGTGGAACCATCGGCACGCATGGTACCGGAAATCAAGTACTTGTGCTTGTAGTTGTAGTTCGCCTGACCGAAGAAGGAGGCGATGCGGTTGGGGGTGGTCACGCTTGATGTGCTGGCATAGGCCGTACCCAGGCCCATGTTGTTGAAGGCGTAACGTGGACTGATGTCCTGTGGGAAGTATCTGGATGCCTGATAGTTGGTCGTGGTCTGTGTATGCTGGATTTCCTGACCGAGCAAGAACGAGAGGTTGTGCTTCTCCTTCAGGGTCAAGCTGTAGTTCAGGGTGTTGGTCCAGGTATATTTCAAGCCACGGGTGTTGGTGATTTGGGCCACAGGCATGTTTTCGTTGCTGGCGGCTGTACTGGTGAGATAGCCGTAGAAACGGTTGTTGTCGGAGAATGACCAGAACTGGGCGATGTCCGAGCGGAACGAGAGATTAGGGATAATCTCCCAGGTGAGGCTCGCCTGGTTGGTGAAGCTATAGGTGTGCTTCAGCTGATAGTTCTGGTTGATGTCGTCCAATGGGCTAGCCAATTTCCAGTAGCGCTCCACAGCGAAGTCTTGCCATTCGTCGTCGTAGCTGGTAAACTCGCGGAGACCGTTGGTAGGCTTGTAGTTGAGTACGCCCACCAATCCGCCTGTACCAATGCCGCTGGCACCGGCACCCAAGTCGCGACGATAGGTGAAACGGGGATTGATCAAGAGGTTGACGTTCTTGGCCAACTTCACATTGATCTTGGTATTCATATTGGTGCGGCGCACTCCGGAGTTGGAGATGATACCGTCTTGGTTGTGCTGGGTGAGAGAGGTGCTGAAGCGCAATTTCTCGTTACCGCCATTCACGGTTACGTTGTACATTTGGGTCAAGGCTGGGTCGCCCATCAACTCGTCTTGCCAGTCGTGGGTAGTCTTAGTCTTGTAGATGTCAAGGTCGTTGGGGTTGCCGAAGTCGCGGCGGAAGGCGTACTTCTTGCTGTTGTTGTTGTATGTGGCATCCAGTTGGTACTTCACAAACTCGTAAGTGTCAAGCATTTCCTGCTTGCCGGCCAGCCAAGAAAGCTGTCCGTAGGCGTTGAAGTCTACCTTCACCTTACCAGCCTGGGCCGACTTGGTGGTTACGATAACAACACCATTACCACCTCGGGCGCCATAAACGGCGGTCAAGGAAGCATCCTTCAATACGTCGATGCTCTGGATGTCGGTAGGAGGAATGTCGTTGATGTTGTCTGCCTGGAAACCATCAACGATGTACAAAGGCTTGGAATCTTGTGAGCTGGAGATGGCCGAACCACCACGGATGCGGATGTTGATGTCTGCGCCAGGGGCACCATCGACAGTGGTAACCTGCACACCGGCAATCTTACCTGCCAAAGCCTCGGCGGCAGAAGCCACAGGAACTACGGCGAGTTTTTGTCCCGAGATAGAACCCACAGAACCCGTCAAGTCCTTGCGAGCCTTGCTGGTATAACCGACAACCACCACCTCGTTGAGTTGGCTGTTGTCATCTTGCAATACGATGGTTTGGGCTTGGCCCCCCACTTTGATCTCTTGGGCCACCATACCGATGTAAGAGATAACGGCTGTTTTGCCGGCTTTTAGGTTGAGTGTAAAATGACCATCGAGATCAGTAACTGTGCCATTCTTGGGGTTTCCCTTCTCGATGACAGACGCTCCGATCACTGGCTCGTTCTTCGAGTCCAGGACGGTACCCTTCACGACATTCTGTGCGAGCACAGAACCTGGTGTCATTACCATTGTCGTTACTAGGCAGACTTTACACAATTTTTTGATTGCGTTCACCATGTAACTAATTTTTAAATATTACTTAATTTGTTTTTGTAAATTCCAATATATTCACACGACATACATCTAGTGTGCAGGATTAGTAATTTGTTTCTTAAATCCTTTCTTTACGTATCAAACTTCTTCTGAATCTACTAGTGCAGAATCAATAAGAAAGCTTTTAGATTTTATTTTGTTTTGCGTTTAGTTTGCGACAAAAGTAATAAAAAGTTCTAAACTAAGCAAGAATATGGTGAATTTTTTCTAATAATCTCTTTGTTTTTAACTATTAATAACAAAAAGACCTCTTCGAAGCTTTTGCATTCTGGCTTGGAAGAGGTCTTGAAGATATAGTATGTACGGGGCGTTGCTGTGGCCCGTCAGGGGGGCTTATGCTTTCATTCGCTTGCGGCTCGTGGCGATGCTCCATACGCCGGCGATGATGAGCGGGATGCTCAGTATCTGGCCCATGTCCATGGGAAGGCCAGCCTCAAAGGCCACCTGAATCTCCTTCGTATACTCGATGAAGAAACGGAAGGTGAAGATGAGGGTGAGGCAGAGACCGAAGTAGAATCCAGTGCCCACGCTCTTGGGGCCTCTCTTCTTATATATAAAGAGGATGATGAGGAAGAAGCAGAAATAGGCCAATGCCTCGTAGAGCTGACCGGGATGGCGGGGATATTGGTCTTCGCGAACGAAGATGAAGGCCCATGGCACATCGGTCACCTTGCCGATGATTTCGGAGTTCATCAGGTTGCCCAGGCGGATGAAGGTGGCGGTGATGCCCGAACAGATGCCCATGTTGTCGAGTACCGTCCAACCGCCCACCTTGGTGTGGCGGCAGTAGAGCCAGATGCCGATGAACATACCTATCACACCGCCGTGGCTCGCGAGTCCTTCATAGCCGGTAAACTTCCAACTCCCGTCGGGCATGTGGTGCATCGGGATGAGCATCTCGATGAAGTGATCCCACTGAGTAAGGAAGTATTCTGGTTGGTAGAAGATGCAATGCCCCAATCGGCCGCCTATCAGCACACCGAAGAATATGTACATGAAGAGCGGCGCAAACTGGTCGTCAGTGAGTTTCTGCTGTTTGTAGAGCTTGCTCATGAGCAGATAGCCAAGGAGCAAGCCTAGCATCCAGCAGGTGGCGTAATATCGTATGGCGAAGGAACCTATGTGGAATATGATGGGGCTTGGGTCCCAAACGATATAGTTGAGCAGATTTGTCATCATAGCAGCTGCCTAATTTAACATTCAACATTAGACGTTAAATCTGAAGTGCATGATGTCGCCGTCCTGCACCACATACTCTTTGCCCTCGATGCCGAGCTTGCCTGCCTCGCGGACAGCGGCCTCTGTGCCATACTTAATGTAGTCTTCGTACTTGATTACTTCGGCGCGGATGAATCCCTTCTCGAAGTCGGTGTGGATGACACCGGCACACTGTGGAGCCTTCCATCCCTTGTGATAAGTCCAAGCCTTCACCTCCATTTCGCCGGCGGTGATGAATGTCTCCAGGTTCAGTAGGGCATAAGCCTTCTTGATGAGGCGGTTCACGCCGCTTTCCTCCAGGCCGAGCTCCTCCAGGAACATCTGCTTGTCCTCGTAGGTTTCGAGCGAGGCAATGTCTTCTTCGGTCTTGGCCGCGATGACCATGCACTCGGCTCCCTCCTCGGCTGCGATGGCCTCCACCTTCTTGCTGTACTCATTGCCCGTCTTGGCTGAGGCTTCGTCCACATTGGCCACGTAGAGCACGGGCTTGGTGGTGAGGAGGAAGAGGTCGTGGGCCACTTTCTGCTCCTCCTTGCTCTCGAAGGTCACGGCGCGGGCATTCTTGCCCTGCTCCAACACGGCCTTGTAGGCTTCGAGCACGGCCACCATCACCTTGGCGTCTTTGTTGCCTGCGGCGGCAGTCTTCTGCTGCTTGGCGAGCTGCGACTCGATGGTCTCCAGGTCCTTGAGCTGAAGTTCGGTGTCGATGATGCTTTTGTCTTCCAGTGGGTCGACGGCTGCGCCGCCCTCGCGAACGATGTTGTCGTCGTCGAAGCAGCGGATTACGTGGATGATAGCGTCGCACTCACGGATGTTACCCAAGAATTTATTACCGAGACCCTCGCCCTTGCTGGCTCCCTTCACGAGGCCGGCGATGTCTACAATCTCGCAAGTGGCGGGAACGATGCGTCCGGGGTGAACAATCTCAGCCAACTTGTTGAGACGCTCGTCGGGTACGGTAATCACGCCCAAATTGGGCTCGATAGTACAGAAAGGGAAGTTGGCTGCCTGTGCCTTAGCACTAGACAGACAGTTGAACAGTGTAGATTTTCCTACGTTAGGAAGACCTACGATACCACATTTTAATGCCATTTTATCTTTAAACGTTTAAATTTCCGTGCAAAGATACAAAAAACAAGGGATTATGGCAAGTTTATCACAAGAAAAGTACCGCAATCCCCGAAAAAACAGAGATTGCGGCATTTTCTTGGTGTATTTTTACCATTTTCTTTTCCTCAGCGATTTGATGAAGTCGGTGCAGGCATCTACATGGCCCGTATTCGGTTTTAGTACCTCTTCCTTTACCATCATTGGGAAAGCCTTCTTCAACTTTTCAGCGTTGGCGTATGGTACCACGTCGTCGCCCTTGCTCTGGTAGAGCCTGATTTCGTGTGTAGGAGTCCATCCTGTGGTCAGGTCATTCTTCTCCAGACACTGGAAGAAAGTCTTTGCCAGCTCCGAGTTCATGTCGAGTACAGTTTCGCTCAGCATGTCCTTTAAGTAGATTGTCTCATCGGTGCCCTTACCTAGTTTCTCTCTCATTTTTTTATGGAGATCCATGGTGTCGTAGCTCTTAGAGTCAATCATAGCGTTGATTTCGTCTTTTATTTGGTTGTATTTCGCACTGTAGAAATCCGTTTCGTTCCATTTACTAAACTTCTCCGGGTAGGATGTCGTCATTGACTTGACCGTCAAGAGAATACCTGCGGGGAAGCTGGATGTGCCAGCCTTATAGTATTCTTCCATGGTTGTTGTTGGGCTATAAGGACCGCAGCAGCAATAGGAATAGCCGAATCGCCACTTGTTGGCAACATCGGGATGGGTGTCCAGATACTTGTGAACGGAGAGGGCGGCAGCACCACCCTGCGAGGCTCCGACTACATACATCTTCCAGTTGTCAGACAATTGCTTTTTGTTTTTTGTTTTTTCCTTCCACACCTTGTAGCCAGCAGAGAGAGCGTCGATTGAATTAGTGGCGGTAATATCGTGGTTGAGATAAGGATGCACTTTGGACTTGGTCTCTCCATAGCCAATGTAGTCGGGTTGGATGAGGAGATTGTTGCCCACTGCCAGCTGTATTTGGTTTCTCGCTTTTGTAGGTGCCTCGGCGTCTTTCAAAATGGTATAGTGCTCATAGAGGATGAGGTTTTGGGGCGAGAGGTTGATGATTCCTGCAATCCATCTCCATGACACTTCTGCCGAAAGCCAAATGTCTTTGCCTTCGGTGTCTTTGGATTTATACACGTAGGTATATGAAGTATAGGTCAGGCCACTGTTGGTGCCATACTCGTTCTGGATTTCCTTTTCCTCTTCTTTTGCATCCTTCACGAATTCCTCGCGCTGCTGCAGAGTCTCGCTATCAGAGTTGGCTCCTTCCTTGCCAAACACGGCATCGGCCATCTCTTCAATGGTATAGTCGGTGGCTTTTGTGACTTTGTACTCTACCTCATCCACGTCCGGCTCTTGGCTTGTGCTTTTGCCGGTGTCTTCGACACTGTCATTGTTGCAAGCTGTGAAAACTGCAAATAATAATATTGCGATGCCATAAATGGCTGTTCTGATATTCTTTTTCATATACTTTTGTCTTTTAAGTTGTTGCTTATTGATGTTGCAAAGATAGGCAAATAATCATTGTTTTCCTAATCTTTCTGTAAAAAAGATTAGGAAAACTAGAAAATAAAACCATCCAGTATATGGAAGTTTCGTAAATCGCAATTATACCTTTTTTATTAAGAGAAAGTATTATTAAACAAGAAAACTTATGTGCTATTCTGAGTGTTGTCTTATCGGTCGTATATGATGAACTCCTTGGGGGAATCCTTGAAGAGATTGCCAAACCAGAAGGCGTTCTCTACATAGACATGAGAGCCCAAGGTGTGCTTATACAAATATTCATACAGTTCCCCGTAGGTTTGCTCTGGATTGTCGGTGAGTGTGTTGACAATGTTGTTGGTGAAACGGTCGCTCATCCAGGTATCCAGTTCGCTGGAACGGAAGTCGGCAAAAGAGCTTTCGCTTCCATCGGCTGCGGCGATGGCCATCATTCCCGGCATATGGTCGGTTTGCTGAGCCATGTTTCTGGAGTGGCAAGGTTCCAGGAGCATGAGCATCTTGCGATAGCGTTTCTCGTCGAACATCTTCTGTAGGGTTTCCCTGAATTCTGTTTCCGAGAGAATGCTCTTTTCGCCTCTCCAGTAGAAGCAGTTGGGCTTGACACTGGTCTCCGCCATTCCATGTCCGCTCCAGAAGAGGAGAATGTCCGACTGGTCGGTGGTGTTGAGTACGATGGGCAGATGCGAACTTTGTTTGCCCAGCAAGATATCCTTGATGTCGGCTACGGTGAGAGTGTCGGTACTGTAGTCTATCTTTGCCGTCTTGTAGAGGTCGGGGGCGTTGATTTTGGTGCGCACTTCTCCCGGGAACTTGTTGCGGGAATCGTTGGCGAGGTCGTCGGAGATGATGACGATGATGTGGTCGTCGGGCCATCCGTTGCGCTTCAACATCTGATAAACGTTGAGCACGTCGGCTTGGTGGCGATAGTCAGCCCATCCCTCCGAGCCTTGTACCAGTATCGCCCACTTGTCCTTCAATTCCTTGTATTCCACGGGAGCACTGTCGTCCTGTAGTTCGGGGGCTTTTTCTGCCACCCAGTTCCAGGAAGCCATGGTTGATGTAGTATGTCCGCTGCCCTGGTTGGTTCTGAAGTCGATGGGCATGAATTTCTTCTCGTAGATGAGCCAGTGTACATAGGTGCTCTCTACGAGTGTGGTGTAAGCCTCGCTGTCGAAGCGCAGCAGTCCGCTGGCTCCGGTAATCTTGGCGTTTTTGCCATTCTTGAGCAGCAAAAGGAGGTCGCGCAGTCCCATTTCGTTCCATGCGGTGCAGGGCGTGTCGCCCGTGGTGGTAATCTGGCGTATGGTCTCGTTGGAGGTCACCTGTTCCTTGGCATGTTTCTTCACATAAGCCGTGATGCCGGAGAGCAGGATGGCATCATACACCTGTGCCTCGAATCCCGCAGGGGCAAAACCGAAGCGTTCCTTGTAGGCAGCCTGGAATCCCGTGGCGGGGTTGGCGTAGGGAGCGATGCCCTCCAGGCCTTCCTTGGGCAGGTTGCCCAAGTCGGTGAGGGAGGCTGACAGAGCCGCATTGGTGAAGAGTATGCGGTCGGGCACTTTTTTAGAATTCTGTCTGGCTTCGAGGATGGTTTTCACCTCGTCGGGCGTTTCCGCCGCACAGATAAGACAGTTCACTTCGCTTTGCATGGCTTCCAGCGCCTTTTCCGCCAAGTTGTCCTTGGTGTACTTGATGTTGTTCTTGTTGAGCATCTGGATGTCCATGTTGATGGCCATGTAGGGTGTCCATTCATAGAAGGTCTTTCCGTAGGTGTCGTCAGGACTCAGCAGGGCGAGCGTCTCAGCGCCTCCTTCCCAGGCTGCGGATACGAGGAGCCCGCTCTGTGTGACATCGGTCTCGCACAACGACCAGAGGAAAGGTTTCTGTGCCTTATAGCCCGATTGCGTCACAGCGTAGCTTCTGATGATGTCTTCGCTGGATGCAGACGGCACGATGAGGGGCTTGTCTGCTTTTTTGCAGATGGGTGCCATGATATTCACATTCTCGTTTTTGTCGGGGGCCACTATCAGCATGATGTCGTCTCGCTGGGTGAGTTTGTAGGTCAGGTCGGATAGTTTCTCCTTGTCCTCGTCGTACCATTCTATGTCTAGGTCTATGGCGGAGGTGTCGCCCGTGAGAACCAACTGGTGCTGGGCGTTGCGTATGTTTTCCTGCGCCCATTCCACGGTGTTGTCTATGCGTTTTTTGTACTCCTCGCTCTGGCTTAGGGGCAGCACTATGGCTATCTTGTAGGTGGTGGTCTTCAACTTCGTGGTGTGTTCTATGCTGTCGGCTTCCTGTCGGCAGGAGACCGTGGTGCACAGGATGGCGATGCTCAGGATTGCCATCCAGAGGGAATGTCTATTTGTTTTCATACGCTTTTTCTTTCTCTATTGACAGTTGGTAGTATTTCTTTGCCACCTCGGCGAGTTTGGTTTCTCCGTCGGAGCAGACTATCTCTGTATAGCCCGACGACAGGCCGAACGACTGGTGTTGCGGCATTTTTCCTCCTTCTTTCCATTGCAGTATCCATTCTGCCACGGCATTGTCTATGTGCTTGACGACGGAGAATGGCACTAGGCTGGAATATGACTGCATGTCGTTGTCTACGCCAATGACATAGAAAAAATCATTGCCTAAGTATTCGCGTGAATAGCGTAGGAATCCCTGTACGGTTTCACCGCACAGAGGCAAGATGAGATCGTATCTGCTTGCGATGGTGAACGACAACTTATAGGCATAGTCTTGCATGTTGAACCCCTCGTTGGTTTGCGAGAGATACATGTTGTCTACACCGATATGCTTCTCTGTGCCTTCCTTGTTGGTGTCTGTGATGGCCTGTGTGAATCCTTCGCGCATCTCCCGGATGTTGGTGTTGTTCGGATTGGCGCTTGCCACGAGGATGCTGTCTACAGCTCCAAGGCCTTCGCTCGCCAGCTTTCCGGCTTGATAATAAGTGCCATATTGTTGGATTCTGAGTGAGTACAGGGGGAGCGTGGTGTCGTTGGTCTCTGCCAACAGAATATCAACGGAGGCGGCTTTCTTGATGTCGTCCTCGCATCGGTGGAGCATGGCTTCCATGTCGTTGTTGGCTATCACCAGCAGAGTCTTGCGCCTTTGGCTTTCCGCCGTGAGTTGCTCTAGCAGGGAGCGGAATTGCGCTTTGGCCAGGGTGCTGTCGGTTGGCAGCTCGGCTAAGGCGACTTTCATCTTTCCTTTCATGGTGGCTCTTACAGTTCCTGCGTACAGACCGTCTATGTACCCCATGTCTCCCAAAGCGCCTTGCTGTGTGAGAAAATAAACTACGGGGATTGTGTCGTTGGCTACATCGTCATCCACATAGACGGTATTCCCTTCTTTGGAGCATGAAAAGACGGAAAGTGCCATCAAGAAGATAAGTAAAACCTTTGTTGATATTTTCATTTGTTTGCTTTTTTAGCGCAAAGTTAACCAAAATGTCGGAATACGAGCCAGATGGGTATATAAAAGATGTTAATCTGGGAAAATGGGATTTCTGGGCAACTTCTGTTGCCCAGAAATCGATATGTTGTAAAAAGGAGTCTAAACTATGTATATAAAGTGTTTTTTAAGGAAAACTCTACGGAGATAATAGTTTCGTTAAAGCCCCTTTTTCTCGAAGGTTTTGAGCACGTCGCACTTTGTCGTGAAGGCATCCACTGCCTCGGGATGCTCGTGGCGGAACTGGCTCCACTCTGTCATAGCCTGATACTGGGCAGACTGCTTCAGTACGATGGCCTTCTCGTCCCAGTTCTCATCGTACACCGTCTTTTGCCATGGGTCTATGCTGATGGAGGCTAGGGCGTAGAGTGAGTGGTAGCGTAGCTGCAGGTCGGCGCTCTGCTTGCTCTCCTTCAGATAGCCGATGGTGATGTTGGCAAAGTCGGCCTCGCCAACCCTTGCACTGTCGTTCACGCTCTTGCCGTAGTGGGAGAGATACCAGCAGTCGCCGTAGCAGGAAGCCTGGTAGTATCTCACGGCAAGTTCGTAGGCGAGCTTTTCCTTCGCCTCGCCCTCGCGGCTCACGTTGTGCTGGCTGATGAGCTGGTTCATTTCCCGGCAGAACTCCAGCTTGGGGTTCTCCTTCATCTGTGCATAGCCATTTTCGAGGCTCCACATGTTTTCGTCGTTTACCTTCTGCGGATTAAACCAATAGGGAAGGGCGTAGCTGCGCTTCTCGGCGTAGAAGCTGATGGCCTGGTTGTTGATGAACTTTTGGGAAACATCCTTCAGCCACTTCACAGCCTCCCCGAAGTTGCCCTCGGCAAGATACTTGGTACCTATCAGGTCTTTGAAGAAGTCGGCGTTGCGGTAGAGCATCTGGCAGACATACTGCTCGAAGGCATCGGAGTGCTGTGATGTGATGAACGCATAGTAACTGGCGAGTTGTTGGGCGGAGAGCGAGTCGAGGCCTTCGAAATACTCCGAAGAGTAGATGTACTTGTCGATGTATTTCTCGTTGTCCTTGCCCTTGGCGAAGTCGCGGTTGTAGCCATCCATCATGCCGTGCATGGCCGTAGTCATGTTCTTGTATTCCTGGCTCTTCTTGCCGCTGCTCCCTTTGCTGAGGCTCAGGAAAGCGTCGTGCAGGGCAAGATAGATGATGCGCTCCTGCGCTTCCGCATAATGGTTGCCGTAGATGTCGCCATTGTTTTCCTCCTTCACCATTTCGTAGAGCCATTTGAATTCTTCCACCAGTTGCTTCGACTCGTCGGAACGGCCTTGGTAGTTCTTGGCGAGCGCCAAGAGGCGGATGGCGCGGGCGTTGTCCTTCATCCTTTCCGTTCCGTCGAGCTGGCAGGCCTCGCGGCTTTCCTCCAGGGCTTTCTTTGGGTTGCCGTATAGGTAGTGGAGCATGGCCGTGGCCGAACGCCAGAGGCAGGGAGTATGGGTTTTGCCTTCGGCGATGACCTTGTCGGCGAAGGTGATGAAGTCGAGGGCTTCCTTCTTATAGATAATCTTGGCACCTATGCGCTCTATCTCCTCCTTGTCGAGTTCGTCTTTCTCTTGGCTGTCTTTCGTCTGCTGGCTGTTGTTCACGAAGT
Source organism: Bacteroides fragilis (assembly GCA_963630065.1). Classification (GTDB taxonomy): domain Bacteria; phylum Bacteroidota; class Bacteroidia; order Bacteroidales; family Bacteroidaceae; genus Prevotella; species Prevotella fragilis_A. The sequence continues at coordinate 20,810 of CAVGLH010000035.1, forward strand.
CTTGTACCAGGTAGGTGAGCATCTGCGAGTTGGGGTTCTTGAGATAGATGCTCTCGATGCCGGCTAGGTTGCGGTAGTTGCGGGCGAGCACTCTGATGCTGGCCATGTCGCCCTGCTCGGCATAGATGTCGAGGCCTTGCTGGTGCTTGCCTGTTTTCCACAGGGCACGGGCATAGATGTTGTGCATGGCTTCGCGCCACATCGACTGGGGGAGCTTGGAGGCGGTGGTGTTCCAGTAGGCGATGTTCTGCTGGTGGAGTCCTCTCATCATGTTGATGCGCATGCGCAGCAGGGCATACTGGTTTTTCAGCTTGCTTCCCTTGTAGAGCACCACGGCTTGGGCGAGGGTGGCGAGCTTTTGCTGTGCGGCGAGTTTCTCTTGCTTGGTGGGGTATTCCCAGGCATCGGGGTTCAGTTTGTCGCAGACGGCGATGTAGGTGTTCAGCCGCTTCAGATAGGTTTGCATCTCAGCGTCCTTCTTCTGCACGGCGGCTTTCTGCACGTCTTCTTGGCTGTACTTGTAGAAGTTCAGTCCGTCATCATCATCATCATCATCTTCTTGGCTCCCGGTGTAGCTTTTCCAGTAGTCGTTGATGCTGTAAAGATATGTGGGGGCAGTCTTGTCGCGGTTGAACACGCTGAACATATAGTAGTTGTGGTCGGAAATCTCCGAACCGCATGCCATTGCCTCCGTACAGTAGGCTAGGGAGGCGAGGCCGATGGCGATATTTCGCTTAATGCTGATAAATCTTTTCATAATCACTGGGTTTGAATCGTTTGATATTGGGGTTGTTGAGGTCGAAGAGGATGACCTCGTTGTTGATGTTCTTGTTCTGGTGGTTGATGCTCCCCACGGCCTCCATGATGTCTTCCATCTCGGGCTGGCGGGTCACGATGCTGTCGTCCGGCAATACGGGCAAGTCGTCGTCGGCGTGCATGATGCCTACAAACTTGCCTTCTCTGAAGAGGATGCGCCAGCTGAAGAGCGGGTAGGCGGCAGAGAGCGGTAGGGGATAACTGCCCAGATGCTGGATGTAGGGGGCTGCATCTTTCATGTCGAGTATCGGCTTGTGGCAAGCCAGCTGTTTGGCGTCGCCCGTGTTGTACATCATCAGTACGCCCTTGTCTACGGGCGGGGGAGTCATGGACAGTTGGTGGAGGCGGATGGTGGCGGAGAGCCGGATGTTCTTGGCCCGTGCCTTCTCCCTCAGTTTTTTGAGGAAATCGAAGTAGTTCTGCTGTGTCGAGGCCGTCCAGTCGCAGTCTATCTGTATCTCTCTGACGGGCGGAATATCGTTGGCTTCGCTCATCTGGAGTATTCGCTGGAGTATCTTGTCGGCGAGCGGCTGGCTTGTTCTCATACAGTCGTTGACGATGAAGACGGTGGGTACAATCTCTATTGCCTTGGGAATTGTGGAATCTTCGAACTGTAGGGTGGCATTGGGCACGATGTTTCCTCCCTCATCCTTCACCACATCGAAGTATCTCACGTAGAGTCGCTTGATGCCGTGTTTGCGGATGAAGCTGGTCTTGCTGCTGTCCATGTTCCATGTGGTGCTCCAGTAGTAGGCGGAGCGCAAGGTTTCCGTGGGCTTGTCCTGATGACAGGCGGCAAGCAGCAAGCAGATGGCAGTCAGTGGTAACAGTCTTTTCATGCTATTTTATTGTTCGCTTTTTATTTGGGGGCAAAGGTAAGCTTTTTGTTTGGTTCTTGCAAGGAAAAGTTGTAGAAAAGTGTTTTCGTAATGATTAAAAAATAAGTTGGTACATTTCTCATGGGCGAAGCTACAATTCCT